>CAUVDL010000001.1:0-95790 GCA_963550695.1 uncultured Prevotella sp.
GGTTGAACTCACAATCAGCAACAGGTGCCTGAATCAAGTTGTTCCATCCATCTGACTTGTCAAATGACAATTTGAACTCACCTAAGTTAAGATGACCCTCATAAGTGAACTGTAATGGATTAGATGAGGTCTTAGCAAACTTAGCAGAACCGTCCTGTACCTTTGTTTTCAAGCCATCAATATCCCAGCCGTATGGCGTTGCATTACCGATGAATGACAACCATTCAGACTCGATAGGAAGGATTGGACCTGCAGGTTCTTCGCCTTCATAAGTAACAGTAAGCTTACGTGTGCGGAGGTCTACAGCGAAGGTATAGATACCTGTCTTTGTCACCTTCCACTTATTATCAGCACCACCCTTACGAATATCAATCGCATCACTGGCAACACCTTTATCATTGATTTCAGTATTAGCAGCAGGTGCATAAACGAATGTAGCACCCCAGTCGCCCTTAGAGAGTGGCAACTTAATCTCACCAGCCTTTAGTTTACCATGATAAGTAAAGAGGTATTTATTCTCTGCATCACGTGTCATCTCGTATGGATCACCGATGTTCCAACCAGCAGGGGTTGCATCACCTACCATATAGAGATGGTCAACCTTCAATGGAAGCTCTTCTGTGATGACCACAATATCCTTATCATCGTTGCATGATTGGAATGAGGCTGGCGCAAGAAGCGCCAACATCAAATACATTCCATACTTCATTAACTTTTTCATATCCATAATAGTTTTTAGTCGTTAAACATCATTCGTAACCAAGATTCTGCTTCATTCCCTTGTGAGCACCAATGATTTCTGGGTGGAATGGGAATATCTCGGTGTGCTTGTCAGCATCAGCTTCCTTGTCCCACCATGCATCCTGGAACTTGCCAAAGCGAATCAAGTCAATACGACGGCGACCTTCTGCGAAGAACTCACGGCCCCACTCAGCCAACATCTCCTTCATATCGAGAGTTGCAGACCCCTCTGGTGCATAGAGAACTGTTGACCAGTCAGATGATGGATAGTTACGCTTACGAACCGTATTCAGCAGCTTTGCTGCCGTTGTAGCATCTCCACTGCGTAGTTTACACTCGGCAAGGCTATAGATAATCTCAGGCAAACGAATCTCACAATAGTCTGCTTCAAGCTGCTGAGCTTTCTCATTATCAGAGTAAAGTGGATATTTAGCAAACATCCAACCAGAGTTATCATCACCATGCTTGATACTGCTCTCGCTTGTTGACAACCACTTACTACCATCTGTTGCACCAAAGACACCGACAGCATCGCGAATATCAAGAGCATAAGTTCCGTGATGATCCTTTAGATACTGCTGGTTACCATCAGCATCAGTGTACTTAATTTTACCATAGATGAACATACCTTCGCGACGACCATTACCAAGATTGGTATACATCTTCAAGCGGACATCAGATGGATACTTCTTAAACTGTGCGATAGGCATACCCAATTCGAAAGTATACTTCTCACCCTTAGGGTTATAACTTGGTGAAGCAGAGTACTTAATATTATGTGAACCCTCCTTACTCTTTGTATCGTTCAGCCACTCATTTGCCTTAGATGGAACTGACCACCAGTACAAATCACCTTTATAGTGCCAGTGAGTTTCACCCGCAGAGCCAGGGAATGCGAAAATAACTTCATCACAAGTCTCATTATCCCAGTCGAAGGCTGCATCCCAACGATCGGCAACAGCGTATGTTCCATACGTACCATCAACGATTGCCTGAGCATACTTCTCGGCATCAGCAAAGCGGTCTTCACCTACATAAACCTTAGCATTCATATACAGACGAACCAACAATGCAGCTGCACCAGCTTGTGTCCACTGTCCTTGCAACTTCTGATTACCACCCAAAGAAGTCTTCTTTGTCAACAACGGAAGCGCTTCTTTTAAGTCTTTCTCTATGAAATCAAAGATTTCCTTAGGCTGAACCTGCTCTTTAGAGTTCTTTGATTGGTCTTTGAAACTGGTGGATAAATAAACGTTACGGAAAGCATCTAAGAGGCGAAGATAGAACCAAGCACGCAATACATGGTTCTGTGCCTTCAAGTTATTAAACTCTTCATCAGAGAAACCAAACTTTGAAGCAGTAAGGTTATTAAGGTCTTCAATTACCTTATTAGCCTGCCCAATGCCCTGATAACAGCCGTTAAACTCAGCCTGTGCCTCACCAAGTTTGTTGTCCCACTTGTGATGATGAAGGTCAGCCCAGCGTCCACCGTCATCCCACCAGTCCTCACGAGTAGGGGTAATCAGCTGATCAGCAGTTTCTTCATTCAGTACCTGACGGCTCTGGATACTCCAGAATCCATGCTCAAACGGACGAAGTACCGCACGAATAACATCATCCTTTGTATTGTAATAGTTCTTTGAAGCAACCTGATCGTACAGTGTTTCCGTTAAGTCTGTACAACTGGAAGTTGTCATCAATGCTGCTGGCATCATTAGCAAAGCAGCATATTTATATATCTTATTCATTGTTCTTTCAATGTCTAAAAAAGTTTTCTTATTATTTAGAAGTCAACCTGTAAACCCAGCATAAACTGTCGAGTTGATGGGTAGTAAGAACGAGAACCTGTTGCACCTGGCTCAAGACCATTCACCTGATAGGTCGATGGGTCAATTCCAGAGAACTTAGTAATCGTAAAGAGGTTGGTTGCTGTCAAGTTGATACGTATTGCATCAATGTACTTCTTATTCAGATTCAGTGTGTAACCGAGGCTGAAAGAAGACAGTTTCAGATAGTCACCTGGCTCAAGGAAGTAGTCGCTAACAATTGGATTCTGTGTTACTGCGAGGTTCTTGCTATATGCCTTATCCATTACATTACCTTGGAAGTTCTTGATTCCATAGTAGAAGTCATGAATATTAAAGATATCGAAGCCAAGTGCTGTTTGGAAGAACAGTGTTGCATCAAAGTTCTTATAACGGAAACTGTGAGTCATTGAACCCGTGAACTTTGGCAAACCATTACCCACATACTGACGATCTTCATCGGTTGCGTTATCTGCCAAGACCTTATCACCATCCTTATCGTAGACAATCCAACGACCCTGTGGGTCGATACCAGCATACTTCCACATATAGAAGTTACCAACACGCTTACCCTCTTCAAGGCGCTGCAGATAATGGAATGGATAAGGATCCTGCGTACCTACACGGTCTTCATAGCTTCTTCCTTCATACTGATCGTTGCTGAAGCTCACAAACTTATTACCCATTGTAGAACCAATCACATTCACAGTATAAGAGAAATCCTTTGTCTTAATTGCATTCCATGTAACATCAAACTCGAAACCATAGTTACGCATTGTACCTACGTTTACAAAGGTTGTTGTAAACAAGTAAGGGGGAACTGGTACCGAATAATCACCAAGGAGGTCTTGCTGCTTACGGTTGTAATAGTTGAATGAACCATAGAGATTACCGTTGAACAACGCCCAGTCAAGTCCTATGTTCCAATTCTTACCCTTCTCCCAGTGGAGTTTACTATTAGGATTCTTTCCAGGACCCCATACCTGATAAGACTTACCATTATACATATAGTAGCCAAAGCCCTGCATTGTGTCAAGCGACTTATAGCTATCAAAGTTCTGGTTACCAGTAACACCATAGTCTGCACGAAGTTTCAAGTCGGTCAACCAACTCTTTGTTCCTGCCATAAAAGCCTCGTCAGAGATACGCCAACCAGCAGAAACAGCAGGGAAGTTACCCCACTTATAATCCTCACCAAACTTTGTTGAACCCTCATGACGCAATGAAGCGGTTACCATATAACGACTCTTCCAATCGTAGCTTACACGCCCGAAGAAAGCTATCAGCTTATTACCATTCTTATAAGAACCCATACCTAACTCGTCCTTATCCTTCATGTAAGCACCAGTTCCAAGGTTGTTGTCCTCTAAGGCATCATTAGGGAAGTCCTTATTATTAGCATTAAAGCCAGAATAAAGAGACTCCTGATAAGAGTAACCTAACATCACCTTAACATTATGATCTCCAAAAGAGTTGGTATAGTTGTTTATCCATTCCAAACTCTGGAGAGATTCCTTACCATAACTTTGGCTTGCTTCACCTGTTCGACCAGCATTAATTGTTTGCGTATTTGTTGATGGGCGGAACCATTGATTATAATTAGAATACTGGTGGTCAGCATAGGTCAGCTGGCTGGTCAAAGTCTGCTTGCCTGGATTCTTCAGTAGGAGTGGGAAGAGATTCAACTTCACTGTACCATCCCAGTCAATCAACTGAGTTGTTCCTGTATCCTTCTGTCGCTTCACCTGCTCTGCAGGGTTCCATGCTGCAGGTTGTCCCTTGAAATTATAATACAATGCAGGATTCTGTGGATCGAATACAGGAGTGGTTGGATTGGCTTCCATTGCATTACGGAATACATCCCAAGTTGCATTCTTACGGTAAGCAATACGAGGTGCTACATTTAGACCGAAAGTAATAAGACCACTCTTAGTTGTATGATTTAAAGAGAAGCGTGCACCATATTCACGACGTCCAGAATATTTATCAATACCTTTTGCATCACGATAATCAACAGATGCACGGTAATTAGACTTAATATTACCACCACTAAGAGTCAACGTGTGAACCGTACGCACACCTACTCGACTTACTTCCTTCATCCAATCGGTTGAACCTCCAAGGTCATAACCTGTACCAGATGCCAAGCGATTAGCGCGATACTCTGCAGCATCAAGCATATCGAGGTCTTTCTTGATTACATCGAAAGCTACTGTACCATTATAAGTTGTATGGAGATTACCATCGCGCGCTCCCTTCTTAGTTGTAACGAGAATAACACCATTAGAACCTCGTGTACCATAGATAGCAGAAGCTGCACCATCCTTGAGGACATCGTAGCTCTCGATATCATTTGGATTAATGTTAGTAAGGTTACCACCAGGTACACCATCAATAACAATCAATGGACCCAATCCTGCAGCGCGGGATGAGACACCACGAATCTGAATACTTGCCTGATTATTAGGGTCACCAGAGCCTGTATTAGTAATACTAACACCAGCTACCTTACCCTGAATCATCATTGAAGGGTCTACGCTTGCTACCTGTGTAAAGTTACGTGCCGATACGTGAGAGACAGCCGAGGTCAACTCCTTCTTGTCCATCGTACCGTAACCTACGACAACAACCTCATCAAGATTGGCAGCGTCTTCCTGCAACTTGATTTTGAAATCGGTCTGATTATTCACAGGCAACTCCTGTGTCTTATAACCGATATAGGTCACACGAAGTCGCGATTTAGGACTTGCAACAGACAGTGTAAAGTTTCCATCAATGTCTGTTACCACACCATTCTTGGTTCCCTGCTCCATAATGGTTGCACCGATGACGGGATCACCATGTTGGTCAGTTACCGAACCTTTTACATTGATTTGTTGAGCTGCTACGTTCAATGTGCAGATGAGTCCCACCAATATGGCAAGAACTTTATGCCATGAACTGCTCTCAGTTTGCAATGGTTTCATGATTGTTAATTTGATTTATGTTTTTAAAATTATTTCCTGTCTTTGTAACAGAAGTTTCTTTTTCTAAAAGATGTATGCAAAGATACACTAAAATAAGGCTTTATAATAGATAATAACAAGAAGTGTTACGAATATACAAATACTCTTTACTGATTATCAATAACTTACATCATCTAATATACAAACAAATCTAACTATAATTATAAGTTATGACAACAACTATTAATATCTAAAAAAACATTAATCTATATAAGAAAGTTCAACACCTATCCATTTAACATCTCTTCGCAACAATATTTAAGCAGCTTAATTAACAAGTATAAAAACATTTTTTACCTTTCCAAAGGTCTTCTATAAGAGCTAAATTTATCGATGAAATGGGCAAAAAATGAAGTTTCAGCAACTTTAAGATGTACTGAATATAGACATTTTTTCCAAACTAAGAAAAATAGAAAAAACATATGCCAGAATAAATTTAAATCACAGAATATACTCAAAAGAACTAATCTGTGCCGACATAAGAAATATTCTTTCAACCCATAGTTATTCCCAAGCAACTACAAGGCAAGAATACAAAATAACTAAAAGTCAGAACCTATCTTTTCCTTTCATAGAATTAGTACAGAACATTATACCTATTTTTGATTTCTTTCTATGCAATAAGTCAGCTCATTATTAGTAGGCCGAACAAGAAATAAGATAGTGTTTATACACTGTAAATCATGCTCATTAGTACACACAAAAAACTAAACGGCTTTGAAATTTATTTACAATACAAAGCAATAAAACACCTCAAAAGGGGTATTATAAGAGGTAACAAAACAGGGAATGTAACTAACAAAGAATCAGGTACTTACAAAACAACAATTCAAAAGGTGCTTAATTGGCTTTCAAAAGGGCGTTAGTTAGCGTCCAAAAGGGCATCTTTTAGAAGCCAATTGGGCGTCTTTTCAAAGCTAAAAGAGCATCTATTAAAAACCAAGATGTGAAAAATTATTACAACACAAAGCCAAATCAACAAAAAACCCTCCCCGAATGGGAAGGGACTTAAACATTATGATACCTTTATAAGAGATAAAGGAAAAGATTACCTTATACATTTTACTTCTTTACTTCCCCATCCCCTCCTTGCGATTCGAACATGGATTTTTCTATTTCAAAGACACGTTTTACATCAAAATAAATATCAGGAGATGAATAATTCTTATTGGTTTCACCCAAAATGAGACGGTCGCAAGTACCCACAACCGACTGCCCATTAACTTTAAAAATACCAAAGAAGAATTGCAAAAGATTATACTCATCACCTACCGATGTCACTGAGAAAGGATGCTCCTTACTACCATCACCTGTCATGAAGATTGTATCAAGAATACGTGATAAACGAACAGTATAGACTTTAAGACTATCGCTCAACATCCATGATTTATCGGGTTCGGTGTTTGCAAGTTTTCTAAAGTGATAAATCTTAGACACAATCGCATTAGTATTAAGCGGATTGCTGGCAAGAACCTTATCTGCAAGCGTAGCAGCTACATCAAACTTACCTTTGTTTCTGGCCTTCGACATATCAAATTCCATGAGCATATCTCTACCATTATTAAGGTAAGTCCGCCCATAAACAGCCAAGATTTTGTCTTCAGCAGTCAATGTGGTATCAGCATCAACATTGATAAGAATATCAACTAACTGCTGAACATGCTGTGGATTAGCTTCCACCTCAGCCTTTATCTTGTCCCAGTCTACGGACATAAATGTCTTATCCGTCTGTGCTGATACTGCTAACGATAGCAGCAACAACATGAAAACAAATAATTTTCTCATATTCTTTTGTATTTAGTTATTGTATTGTTGTTAAGTCTTTGGGCTTTAGAGCAAACTCATCTCTCAGCCCAATCGCTCCTATCCAAGTTTCTATATCCTATCGCCTCAGCGATATGCTGCACTTGTACAGCCTCTGACTCTTCCAAGTCAGCTATCGAACGCGCTACCTTTAAGATTCTATTATAAGCGCGAGCAGATAGTTTCAAACGCTCCATAGCATCACGAAGCAACTTGATAGAAGCCTCATCAGGCTCGGCATACTCGTGAATCATTCGCTCATTCATCTGTGCGTTACAATGAATATTACGATAACTGCTAAAGCGATCGGTCTGAATAGCACGCGCTCGGATGACTCGCTCACGAATAGCAGCACTCGGCTCGCCCGGGGTTGCCTGCGAAATGTCTTTGAAAGGGAGAGGTGCAATCTCGCATTGAATATCAATTCTGTCCATTAACGGACCAGATATCTTAGCAAGATACTTCTGAATCTGCCCCGGTGTACAAACACAATGGTGCGTAGGATCAGCAAAATAGCCACACGGACAAGGATTCATACTTGCCACAAACATAAAGCTACAAGGATACGTGACCGTATATTTTGCACGTGAAATCGTTATATGACGATCCTCCAAAGGCTGTCGAAGCACCTCTAAAGTATGTTTATTAAACTCTGGTAACTCATCACAGAAGAGCACTCCATTATGTGCAAGGGTTATCTCACCTGGCATTGGATTAGCTCCACCACCCACAAGTGCAACCTCAGAGATAGTATGGTGAGGACTACGGAAAGGACGTTGTGTGATCAATCCCGTGTCACGCCGCAATTTACCAGCTATTGAATGGATCTGAGTTGTTTCCAAACTCTCTGAAAGGGACAAAGGAGGGAGGATGGAAGGAAGGCGTTTTGCCATCATACTCTTTCCACTTCCAGGTGGTCCAACCATAATAAGATTATGTCCGCCAGCCGCTGCAACCTCTAATGCTCGCTTCACATTCTCTTGTCCACGGACATCTGCAAAGTCGAGGTCAAAAGCATATTGATGCTCGTAAAACTCTTTCCGCGTATCAACAAAGCAAGGTTCTGGATTTGATGTACCATTAAGAAAGTCAATTACTTGCAGGATATTATCCATTCCATAAACCTCTAATGTGTCTACCACAGCAGCTTCGTGCTCATTAGCTTTCGGTACAATAATACCTTTAAACTTCTCGGCACGTGCCTTGATGGCTATGGGCAGTATGCCTTTTACAGGCTGCAAAGTACCATCAAGGCTCAATTCTCCCACAAGCATAAACTCTCGCAAACGGTCACAACTCATCTTCTCATTGGCAGCCAAAATGGCTATTGCCAATGGGAGATCAAAACTGGAGCCTTCCTTCTTGAGGTCGGCTGGAGCAAGATTGGCGGTGATATCGGCTACAGGAAATTTGTAACCAGTATTAAGAAGAGCTGCAGCTATACGGTCATGGCTCTCCTTTACCGCTCCGTCTGCAAGACCGGTAAGGTGGAACAATACGCCCCGTGTGATACTAACTTCGACTGTCACGGTGGTGACTTCCATTCCGTTAACAGCTGCACTGAATGTCTTTACAAGCACGATATTGGTTTTTATTCGGCGCCATAACGCTGACGGATAGTATTAGCTGTGATATTTCTTTCAACTACTTTTCCATTGCGAATGACGATATTATCAGGTATAGTATTAAGACCAAAGGTTTTGAGCAGTGGTGTATTCAGTAGTTTTCCATCACAAACATTGGAAAACTCAATCCCATCACGCTCTAAGGTCTGCCTTACCTCCTTAGGATTGGCATCTACACAAATGCCCATAGCAGCTATCTTTCCAGCTTTCACTGCATCATTTAGCGCACGTTGGACATCAAGACTCTCGTAACTCCATGCCGCCCATGTACTAATAATAACGACATCTTTTCCTTGAAAAGTCGTGTTATTAACCGCCTTTCCATTGACATCCTTAGCTGTAAACTTAGGCATCTTACTACCGATTGGCAGTGAGCCCAACTCAGACAGATGTCGTTGAAGACGACCCAAAGAAGTATTATCAGGCTGCTCTTTTATTAATAAGGGTAAAAGTTTTGCAGCCTGCTTATAATCAGGAGATTCTGTTTGAACAAGATAACGATTAAGTAGATACGCACTCACAGCAGACTCCGGATGGTCATTGATGAATGCAATAGCATACTTCAACTCCTCTGGAGGAGATACACTGGCTATCTGTTTACGGAACTTAGTCATGAGTTCATTATCCTTCGTACCCTCTACTTCCATCTCTTTCAAATGGGAAGCATCGGCTTTCACCTCAACCGCTTCACCCGATTCGGCAAAAATTGGTTGTGTGGAATAATTAGGGAAGATGATAATTAACGTAGAAGGTTTGCTACAAGGCTTCTCGTAAGAAAAGCGTCCTGCTTCAATCTTGATGGTATCCAAACCTGCTATACCACCATCAGGACTATATACATAAAGTTCGCCTTGATTCATGTGCAAGAAGCGTCCCTCCATCTTGAAGTAACCGCTACGGGTACCACAAGAAACTAACAGCAGGGAGAACAAAAGTATGTATGCTATTCGCTTCATGCGCATAAGATTTAAGAAGAAGTGCCGCGAGCGGGACTCGAACCCGCACAGCCATTACTGGCCAAGGGATTTTAAGTCCCTCGTGTCTACCAATTCCACCATTGCGGCAAACCGTTTGCAAAGATAAGGCTAAATCTTCGAACTGGCAAAGGTTTTGCAAGTTTTTTTATTTATTAGCCTTATTACGCCTATTGATCAATTAATCCAATTAGGCTAATTATCTTAATTTACCCCCAAAACACCATACGGATCCGTACTGCTTGCACGATAGCGTGTCAATTTCTTACCACTATCACCCGAAACAATGTTTCCGCCAGTGTTAAGGTTATACTTACGATGACAATTACTACAAGTAGCAAAGCCATCACTGCTTATCTTCAACTCATAAGAACGCAGTGGAAGCGTATTGGTATTGAAGCAATTAGGACACTGTAAGTCGTAAGCATAGAAAGGAGAAGGGTTGTCCAAGTTGCCATAACCCACAATGAGTCCATTATTCAAACCCACATGTTTCCAGCTCTCCAACCTAAGATCAATCCCATCAAACCACACAGGAGCACTTGATTTCAGTCCTTGATTGTTCTCAAAAGAGAAACAATAACGACCACTGACAACGTTAGTTCTAATCGTACAATACACCCCTGGCGACAAAGGATTCATCGCTGAGGCAAGGATTGGGTCTTGATGTGTCTCGTTATGAAAGGTGAAGAAGTTACGATGACTACTATACTCATAGTCAACTACATCACCGCAAGATGACAATAGCACTATAAGCATTAACAAAACAGACTGAACTACCTTCTTCATACCTTACTCCTTTATCTATATAAAACCCATCAAGTCCTCCTCCCTTAGGAAGGAGGTGAACGTCTTATTCGAATGGAATCATTGCCAAAGCATCGGCAATCTTTTCAATACCTTCCTGCAAAGGCTTTGACACCATACCCTTTGCAAAGAAAGGAATATCGGCATCTATCGTGAGTTTCATCTTTGAAGATGTCTCCGTAACTGGCAGTATCTGAATCCAGAAATTGAATGATAAGGGTGAGTTATCACTCTCAAACTTAATCGTCTTAGGCTCATCACGCTCTATGATACGCATAGAAATCTGACCAACTGGGTCAACAGTCATAGACAATGAGTCCTGATCAAAGGTGATATTCTGCAATCTTTCTTTGACCTTGTCCATGTCATCATTACCCGTAGAACCTTCTGGGAGACGCTCCTTCAAACGCTGTACATTATTCAAATCACTCAGCGTGTTGTAAACACTCTGCTGAGAATGGGGAATCTGCTTTACGCTACTTTCAAATTTTGTCATTGATAATCTTTATTGGGGAGTTTAAGAGAAAAGGACTGGAAGTAAGCGGAAATGATTGTTATAGAAGCACATATTTAAATGTAGGGACGCACGAATAATGCGCCCACTACACAATATTATACACCAACAATCCCTTTGAAAGAAAGGACTTCCCTTCCAGTGGAATGCTTAGAGATTACTTTCTCCAATTTGCTGGGTCCTTACGCCAATCATGCAACATAGAAACCTCAGTCTCCTTGATATAACCTATTTCAAGTGCTTTCTCTACAACATGCTCATAATCGGTGAGCGTTACAAGCTTTACATTAGCCTCACGGAATGCCTCCTCAGCTACTGGGAAACCATAGGTATAAGAAGCAACCATACCCACAACCTCAAAACCTGCCTCACGAAGTGCAGCAACAGCCTTCAAAGAAGAGCCACCAGTTGAGATAAGGTCTTCTACAACAACAACCTTAGAACCTGCAGGGAGTTCGCCTTCAATCTGATTCTTCATACCATGGTCCTTTGGTTTCGGACGAACGTATGCGTATGGCAATGCCAACTCATCAGCAACGAGCATACCCTGTGCGATAGCACCCGTAGCAACACCAGCCACAGCCGTAGCCTCAGGGAAGTTTTCAAGGATAGCATGAACCAACTCGAGCTTCACAAACGAACGGACATCGTGGAACGATAACGTCTTGCGGTTATCACAATAGAATGGTGACTTCCAACCACTTGCCCATGTAAATGGGTCGTTAGGCTGCAACTTAATAGCTTTAATTCCGAGCAGTTTGCCTGCAAAGACTTTCTTTAAATCTTCCATCTTGATAGTTTATGGTTATATAATAACTGCAAACTTACACATTTTTTCTGAGATTAAAGGACAAAAAGACTATAAAAGAAGATAACAAGAACAGATGATACTCCGATCAAATACAAGAGTAATTCTATTTGCTTTGAGTTGTATAACCCTTCCAAACAATCATCTAACGCAAATTTTCCGACGACAAATTGCATTGGTGTTAAGCCTCCGCACCAATGGTGCGGACCATCAACACGATATGTGCGGACCATCAACACAACGATAAAAAACAAGAAAAGGAGGCAATATAAGAATGCTTAAATGCACAAGCTATGCATTTGCTGCTGGCTATGCTTTAAGCCTATACAAGCCCAACATAACTATTAACAGCCATTCTTATATTCCCTCCTTTATCCTAAAGGGATAGTCCCCAACGAAAAGGGGCTATAGACTATTCATTATCAATTGGTAAAATGAAGTAACCGTAATGGAGATAATTATCCTTCAAGAGCCACATAAGCCCCCACACCTGCGTATCCGAAACCTTGATTATCTCAACATTTACTCCCTCATACGTAGTTGATTCACCCCAATAATCAGTCTTCACACTTACCTTACCATCAGCCTTCATACCTACAGTAAAGTCGCCTGTGAACCAGCATTTAAGGTAAAGGTAATCGCTATAGTTCCACTCAGCAATCTTTTTACCATCCTCTTCGCCGATTCTCATACTGCCATACTGACGTGACCTGCCATCATCAAAGACCATTATCGGCTCAGTAGAAGCCATAATTTCAGCCTTATCCTCATCCGTAAATGGTATATCAGTAGTGGTGACCGTTACCTTCACAGTATTAGCAAGACCCATCTTATCTTTGACAGTAATCATAGCCGTACCGTTGCTAACTCCTCTGATGGTTATTACATTCTCAACAATAGAATGTACTTTAGCAATGTCTTCATGATCGCTGACAGCCTCATAGCCACCATTACCACCAGTAACGGTAATGACAGCAGAGCCATCGGTGTGTCCGACTTTCATGCTCACATTAACCTCCTCCTTATCAAGAAGGATATTCTTGTACATTGCTTTCACGATTAAACGCTTATAGTTGCCTGCTGCATCAGAAACGACAACACCCGTATAACCATTTTTTACAGCGGAAATAGTTATTGCACCACCCTGAACAGTCAGCGTTGCAATCTCTGGATTCTCACAGAAAGCCTTGTAATCTCCGCCACCAGCTGTTACATTAAACGTAGTAGTCTCTCCCACTCCTACACTCACAGTATCTGTATCAAACGTAAGTGCGGTCTCAACCTTTGGTTCTGGCTTTACCTCTGGTGTATCTTCATCACTGCTACATGCCGTGAAGCCAACCGCAAGAACAGTCGCCATTACGGCTGAATAGAAATATTTCAGTTTCATTGTATCACTATTTAAGTATGTTACCAATCTTTTGCATAACTACCCGTACGCACTGTTTCTTCTCCATAGAAGGCACGTGTGATGTTGTTCAAACGGGTCACAAATCCATTCTGCGGGGTCAAGCCGAAGACCATCGTACCACCATATCCGTCTGTCTTGATAGCACGCGCGGTGTTTTGAGAGATGATACGACCTTGTCCAAACTCTGATGAACCTTGTATCATACCCTTGGGCGACAAGTCCTCGTAATAAGCAGAAAGATCACCATAACGTCCGTAATCCTGCAAAGCATAGTCGATATACTCGCCAGGCTTATGGCCATCAACGGTTGTCAGGCTACTTGTGCGACCATAGACGTAAACCTCTATGAGTTTGTCAGGCATAATACGTTTGCATTCATAGCATAAACGAGATGCAGCCTCTGCAGAAGGAGCGACAAAGCCTGGGTAACTTCCATAGCTTGAATACTCATCATCAAAGAATATACCATCTAGCTCATAAGCATCAACAACGGCCTTCAACTCCTGTGCAAACTTAACAGCACCTTCCTTTGAGAGGTTGGCTACACCTGAACGGTCATGATTGCCAAGGATACCAAGAATTACCTTCATACCTTTCTCCTGCAAAGGCTTCAGGTACTTCTCCTTATAATCAAGCAAATGTTGTACGTTTTCATTATTATAGTTATACACCTCTCCGATTTCAGCATTGTAATTGATATTACCTGAGAAGAGGATAACCTGATCGAAGACATACTTCTTTGACTCCTTTAACGTATAGCAAAGGTTATGAAGCGGGTTAGCATCGTTCACCTCCATACAGCTGATTACCTGCAGACCATTGTCCTTATGACAGTTAGGCATCTTACTGATATCACGTACGAAAAGCAAGAACTCGCCCTTTTCCTTTGACATCTGACTTGCACCCTTCACCTTCAAAGGAACCGCATACACACCATTCTCCTTCAACTCTGGCGCAGTAGTGTACTTTACAGCCACCTTTGAGGATTTCGTTGCACCAGCATTTACCGTAGCTGTTCCATCGACAGTAATGAGTGCTTCAGGCAAAGCTTCGATAGTAGTACCATTCGCTTTATTATAGTTCTCGAGCACTTTGGCATCATAGACCAATGTGTAATCCTCATTTGCCTTAGCCGCCTGAGCAAGGTTGACATAGAAGTCTATTGCCCCTTTCTCATTGAAAACGAGAGAGTCCATATTGCTACATCCGTACTTGTCAGTGATGAAAGCAAGATTACTCTCCAATGGCTTGTAACCGCCTTCGTCTACAAGAGGCACATCAATACTCTCTGAGCAGGATACTGCCACAGCCATACCTACTATCGAGAGAGCGAGTGTTTTTATTTTATTGATATTCATAAATGTCATTTGATTAAGCGTTTAACAGATCTATTTCTCTGGTAATGAAACGTTATGCCACGATAATGGTTTGCTTGCTTTAGCATCATTGCCATTACCCGTAGCATCCTTCACAATATTAGGACTGGTATTATCATCCATCTTCCAATAACCAACAAGTCCCGGTGTCTTTGGGTCAACACTATAGAAGTTTGCTGCTATTTCCTCCTGTGTACGCACAACATTCCATACACGTACTTCAGCCATATCGCCCTCGAACCAGCGTGCATCATCATAAGACTTACCAATGAGGAACATACGGTCAGCGGAGTTACCCTTAATAGTCACAGACCTGAGACGGAGCGAGCCTTGTGACTGTAAGATACCATTTACATACACCTTCACTTCGCGCGTATCAGCATTATAGGTCATAGCCACATGCTGCCAACGCTTTGTCTGCAATCCCTTGTTAGAATCATAGTCAGGGAAGTTTCCTGCACCAGTTGCAATCTGAATCTGATTATCAGGGAAGCCCGCATCACCGATACGCATAAGGAAGTTACCCTCAATACCCATTACGGTAGAGATGAGCTTACCGAACTCACGTGGATAGATAAGTGCTTCCATTGTTATCTGCTTCATATCGGTAACAAGTTCTGGCGTCTTCCACTCTACCTGCAGATAGTTCCTGCTCATATCAGCAACAACGTTGATAAGTGCACCTGCGCGGAATACAAAGTAATAATTCCTTGCAGACTGCAACACCTCAATATCCTTACACTCAACTGTCACAGGAAGGACGTAGGTAGTAGAACGGTCAAGACCTCCAAGCTTAGAGAACTCAAACTGAGCAGCGTTGCTCTTTACACTTCCCTGATTGATTTTCACATCTCCCACAAGAACACCGTAGCAGCTATCTGGCAATAACACAGCCTTGCCGTAGTAAGCTTTATTATAAGTGTCAAGTAGTTGGGGAGCTGCCTTGAACGTCGCATTCAACTCCTTCTCAGCAGGGCGGGAAGTAGAGAGAGTCAGCGACTTCACCATACTACCTGCACCCTTTATAATAGTTTCCGTAGTGAAAGTCTTACCATCTATGAATGCCTTACTCTTGAAGTCGGCTTCATCATTGTTCTGACAAGCTGTCATCAACACGGCAGCCAACAGAACAGGAACATATTTAAATAGTTTCTTCATTTCCTTTACTCTTTAACGGTTGGATTGATAGTTGAGATTACTTTGCGCAGAGTTGGATAGGTGAATGAGGCGTTGTAATAATCAACATTCGCATTCAACAAGCCCATTCCTGCACAAGTATAACCAGTATGGTCTGCTGCAACAAATTTAGCAATACCATGCATTGCCAATGTCTTGCCCCAGTAACCAGTCTTCGTATCGGTCTCATCAATAGACTTATTATTAGCCATAATGATGAATTTGTTAGTTGGAACACCTTCTACAGCAGCCTTACGAACCAAATAGTCAACACCAGAAACAGACTTCTCATCCTGTGAAGGGATAATGAGGTAGCGTGCCTGCTCGAGCAGACTCTTGTCTGCAACATGCTGTGGACGCCCCATCATAATCAGTTCTTTGTTCTGATGACGTGCCTTCCAATCTTTTGAAATACCCAGAAAAACATTTTCCAAAGCTATTGCTTCAGCCTTTTCCTGGTCATTCAGATAGTGTGTAAGCTTCGCATTGAATCCCATGATTACACCATCATAGTTATACTTATCAACAAGATGGAGCTGCATATTGACAGAATCAACAAGGAAACCATTGAAGTCACGGAACCTCTTCCCAGCATTCTCGCTCTTAGCCATAAAGACTTTCTTCTGTGCTTCGTATGCAGCTTTGATATCATCACAGCTTATCTGGAAGACAATCTTCATACCCTTTTGATTTCTTACTTCATCGATTTCCTGCAACATCTGACTACTTAGTGCCTCAGGCTTTGTTAATACAACATAATCCACACTGTCAGGAATAGCATTGATATGTTGTGCCTGAGTGAACGGAACAGCCTGGCTGTTATCAAACCATGCCATCATAATCTTATGATTGCCTGCTTTATAAGCACGAATACTTGCAAGATAGCTCTGGTAGAGTTCAGGATTCTGACGCTCAATACCAGGTTGATTGATATCAACAGGTTCAACATCCGTATCGCAGCTGGACATAAGCAACGCTACTGCACAGACTGTTGAATATGCTATATGTTTAATGATATGTTTCATTTTTATTCTTTATTATTAAACAGTTGAATATGTTGCATACCTTGATATGCTTCATTTTCATCCGTGTAAATTAGATAATCATTACTTTGCCCACCACACATCTGTAGCCATATTGTCGGCACCACCAAGCATACCAACAGCTGCATTGTAGTTTTCAAGGTTATTACGACGCTCTTCCTGTGGGTAAGACAGACGACGAGCACCACGCTCACTACTTACGACACCACCACTATTGTTCACCTTCACTGGCATCAGCTTTGGATAGCCTGTACGACGATAGTCTGCCCAAGCCTCCAGACCGAGTGGGAACATAGCCAACCACTTCTGGGTAATAATACGTTCTAACTGGTGCTCGGGAGTAGCATTATCATCCCAAGCAACTGTAACAGTGGATACAGAGCCAGCATAAGTATTGAGTCCTGAAGGGTCTGTATAGACTGCAGGCGTACTTGTATTATCGGCAAGATAAGCTGCAGCACCCTTTACTCCCCACTGTTCAAAGGACAATTCAACACCCTTTTTGTAGAAATCACCAGCTGTACCACCCATATTCCAGTTCTTCAATGCACCTTCAGCACGCAGGAAAGCAACCTCAGCAGCATTCATCCACATAAGTTTTGAATCGGTCTTTACCTTATAATTACTATAAGCATGGGCAATCTCAGCACCAGGAATCTGGATACCGGAACGCAATCCATAATAGCCATTAGTAGCGTTTTCAAAAGTTGACTGAGTGAACATAGCCTCTCTACGAGGGTCGCCATAACCATTCATATAAGTGGTAATATCCGCACCAACACGTGAGTCACCACCATTATACTCATACATAACAACCTCGAAAGGATTAGTATTTGACAAGGTTATAAAAGCATTATCATCATTGGAGGTCATCACACCGACAGCATTACTTATAGAAGCCTCAGCCTCTTGTTTAGCCAATGCTGGGTCAGCTTTCGATATACGAACTGCCAAACGGAGACGAAGAGAATTACCAAACTTAATCCACTTCTCAACATTGCCGCCATACACTTTATCTGCCTTAGGCGAGAAGTTTAATGTCCGATTGGCTGTAAGTGTAGCAATAGCCTCATCCAACTGCTTGAACATTAACTTATAAACATCCTGCTGAGAATCGTATGGAGCAGTAATCTCACCGTTTTGTCCCACCTTGGAGTAAGGTATCGGACCATACGCATCAGTAACACGATGGATACCAGCTACCTTTACAATCTGGGCAACTGCTAAAGGAACAGGCTCATCCGTAGCACTCTTCACCTCATTGAAGTAGATAGAGAGCTTTGGAAGGAAGTCTCTGAAGAGAACACGACTCCAGCCATTCTCAGGACTATACTGTGCGAAGTTCTTACCTGCAAAACCCGCATTTGAATCAGAAAGATAGCCACCATACGAACCTCCACACAGACACTCTGTGAACTGATTCGTATTGACATCCGTTGGAACTACCCAACTTTGCAAGTTCACCATAGCTGCACCCAAAGAATAGGCATCACGTTCCGTCTCCTTCTTCGATACGCCATAGGGATCTTGATTATAGTCCTCATAGCTATTGGTACAGGCTGTGAGGCTCATTACCAAACCTGCCGATACCGTTGACAATATGATATTTCTTATTTGTTTCATAACTTTGAATTAGAATTTAAGTTTGATATTGAAACCAATATTTCTCGTACTTGGTGTCATAAACTTATCAATACCCTGATAATAGTTACCAGTTGTAGCCGTTGTTTCAGGGTCAAAAGGAGCTTTACAGTAGAACATCAACAGATTACGACCAGTCACAGAAAGCGTCAAGTCACCCAATCCAAAGAAATGATTCTTCTTAAAAGTATAGCTCAAACTTGCTTCCTGTAAGCGTACATTCGTCGCACTATAAGTATAGAACTGTGGAATTCCATCACTACCACCAACTGTTGAGAACCATGACTCTGGTGTAAGATAATCGTTGCCGTTTACTTCAACATATCCCTTATCACGTGCCTGAGCACTTGATTCAGACACTCCATAGAGGTCAAGTGCAGCCTGTGTTGCAGAGTAAACAATACCGCCAAAACGTGCGCTGACCATTACACTAAGATTAAATCCCTTGTAAGAGAAGTCATTGCGCCATGCCATATTAGCCTTAGGGAACACAGAACCCAACTTAACGTCACCAACGTTATTGTTACGATAAACCTTACCATCCTTATCAACATATACACGTCCTTTATCATCACGCTTCACATCTGTCAAAGAATAAAGGTCACCTAAAGTACCACCTTCCTTCAGAATGAAGTGTGCATTACCCAGTCCTCCTACATCAAGGCGATCCTTGTTAATGACAGCACCTGTCTCTGGATGCACATAGTTGCGAACCAACTCGTTGATACGGTTACTGTTAGAGCTTAAAGTATAATTGCTTGACCAACCGAAGCCACCCCAATTATTACTATAACCTAAAGCCAACTCAAGTCCGTTGTTTGACACATTACCAGTCTGGATATAAAGAGCAGAATAACCAGATGATACAGAGATGTCAGGATTGAAGGTCTGATTGAAGGTCTTTGTCCAATAAAGGGTAGCATCCAAATTGAAGTGTTTGAAGAAACGAGCCTGCAAACCTACTTCCCAAGAATTTGTTGTTTCAGGCTTTAAATCATAGATTGGATAGATGGTCTGACTCTTCCACTGCTTTGTTGTATTATCCCACTCATACTTTGGATTAGCAATATTGCGAAGGAATGGAATACCCACAGAAGCAAACGAGCCACGAACTTTCAGATAGTTAATAGCCTGTGGCATCTTAACAGACTCAGAGATAATCCATGACCCACCCACTGAAGGATAGAAGAAAGAACTCTTGTTTGAATGAGGGCCAGCCAACATAGATGGCCAGTCATTACGACCAGTAACAGTAAGATACAGCTGACTCTTCCAACCCAACTCCAAACTACCAAGCAGTGACTTTGTCTGCTCATGATAACCATAAGGAAGACGCTTCTCACGTGCCGCATCTACCTGGTATTCATTGAATACGTTAGGAATAAGGTTATCAGCTATAGGACCATCAAGACCTGTCTGATCCTGTTTAAGGTCAGAGATTGATGCACCGAAGTTGGCTACCAATGACAGCTTATTCTGCAAGAAATGCTTATTGACATTCAGCATTACATCACCGTACACCTGCTTATCATCAGTCTTCATCTTTGCATACTGACCATTAGCACCTGCAATTGTTGTGTTCGTGCTTGCAAAGTATTTCTTCTCGAAAGTATTCGTTGCATTATCGATACGGATACGACCAACAACATTCAGCCAGTCTGTTACCTTATAGGTAAGTCCTGCATTCATCATATAGCGATACTTCTTATTGACACGCAGGTTACGATAGTTAATCCAATACGGATTCTGACCAACAAACTCACTGAGCAAGTTATTCCAATTCTGAGTATATATGCCACGTGTTGTATCGTAGTATTCAAACATTGCCATATCATTGTAGTCATTACCACGTGGATAAAGGTAAGCCGATACTAACGGGTTAGCATAAACACCTTGGTTGGTCATATTGCGGTCATTCTGAATGATATAACTTGCACCAACGTCCAAAAGCAATTTATCACCCAACATACTGGAGGTATTACGGAACGTAAAGTTATAACGACTATAACGGTTATTAGGAATAATACCACCCGAATTCAAAGCACTGGCAGAGAAATAACTCTGATTCCTTTCAGAACCTGTAGAAATGGTGAATGCCTCCGTTGTCATAACACCAGTCTTGAGATAATCCTTTGCAGGATCATAACCCATAAAGTTAGCATCATTCAAGAGACGACCCCAACTATAGCTATCGCCACCTGCATCTCGCAAACTACTACCTGTGCCGTAACGATTCTGGAACTCTGGCAGACGGAAAGCAGAAGAGAACTCTGTACTCTGACTTACGGTAAACTCCGTATGTCCTTTCTTTCCTTTCTTTGTTGTTATAACAATAGCACCGTTAGAAGCACGATTACCATAGAGAGCTGCTGCGGCAGCACCAGTCAAGACAGACATACTCTCTATGTCTTCTGGGTTGATATCTGCAATTGCCTCTGTCGTACCATTAGACCCGAAGACTGCATCACCGCTTCCACCAAGGTTGAACATTGGAACGCCATCAATAACATACAAGACATTGCTCGACTGCTCAATGCTACGTGTACCACGCATCACAACCTTCGATGCACCACCAGCACCAGAAGAACTGGCATTGATATTCACACCAGCAACCTTGCCACTAAGCGAATTAATAAAGTTTGCATCTTTGTTTGTTCCCAATGCATCACTATTCACTTGTTGCACATTGTAGCTCAAGGCTTTTTGTTCACGTTTGATACCAAGAGCCGTAACAACGACTTCATTCAACTCTTTTGCATTAGCCATAGACAGACTGATGTCATAGTTATCAGCCTTACCGATACGTACAGCCTTGGTAGTATAGCCAATGTAGGAGACCTCAAGTTCTGCACCTTCTTCTGCCATCAGTGTGAACCGACCATCAATATCGGTCACTGCACCTCCCTGGGTACCCTTCAGGCGAATGGTTGCACCAACAATCGGATCTCCATTTTCCTCCTTTACTACTCCGACAACTTTCTTCTTCTCACCAACGTTCAGTGGCTTTTGAGGAACCTGTGTTGACGAAACAGAAACAGCAATTCCCTTTTTTTGTCTGAACGCAGCCATAGCATCGTCTAATGTTACAACTTTTTTATCAGTCGCAACATCATGAGCTTGCATGTTTAAATTCAGACATAACAGGAATGCGGTCAAATACAGACCATTACTCTTGTTACTCATTCTGATTTAGTGTTTAAAGGTTAATACATTAATTATAAATATCGTTCTGACTCTTAGATACAATTCTACCTAAGATCAATTTCAAATTTAGGTTTTATCTATATATGAATACATTGCGGAAGTATCTTATTTTTCATATATTCCCATCACCTCCTGTCAATCCACATCGGTTTCCTTAAAGGCTGGTTAGATTTTATCTGGATATAGTTATAATATTATTAATTTATGGTTATATCACAAAGAGTTACATTCCTTTATCTTATGGAGTACTCATCTGATAAAATTAATATGAATTTTAGATTTTCGCTTTGCACTGATTGAGATTTTCATTTAGGTTATACTCTTTATTTATCTGTTCTCAGATGACAATGAAGTCAACTGATTTCAGTTCTTTTTTTCACCATTAGATATACGTCTGCAAAAATAAGAAAAAAAAACAAAAAACAAGAAAAACAAAGGAATTATTCATTATTTGCAAAGCCCAATGAGAGGACACTGACTTTGACATTCTCTCCTTTAAGGAGTTCTTTGGCGGCTGCAACGAGGGTGGCACCTGACGTAATTACATCATCAACCATCAAAATGTGTTGATTGTTTAAGGCAGAAGCATCGAGGAGGTGAAAGGCTTTCTCTACGTTTTCATTTCGTTCCCAACGTCCTTTCTGTGTCTGACTACCGTGAAAACTGATACGTTCTAAGACCTTATCTAAGACAGGCAAACCAGTTTCTGCACTGATACCACGCGCTATCTCCACACTTTGATTATATCCTCTTTCTCGCTCACGCTGGCGAGCAAGCGGTACAGGAACCACAGCTGTGATTCCATCGAAGAAGCCATCTTGTGCAAACTCTGCTGCAACAATACACCCAAGTCGCTCACCTATCTCTGGATGACCGCCATACTTTAATTGATAAAGTAAACGACTGGTATCAGAATGAGCTTTATAAAAGAAGAAAGCAGCACCTTTCTCTATGGGAATCCTACCCCAGAAGAGCCGCACAAGCTTATTGTCATAACCTGATTTTGCATAGCCCGTGCGAGGAAGAGAGTGATTACAACAAGCACACATCACCTCCTCCGTAACGGTCAGACGCCTACCACAAACCGTACAAGAACGAGGGGCAAGGGTGTCTATCAGGCGAGCCAACAAACTAATCGTCTGTTTCATCGTCTACAAAGTCAACATCATCGTCCGCAGCTACAACTCCTTCGTCTATACACCTACGGATTAAATCCATCGTAAAACCACGCCCCATGGCAAACTTTATCAGCTTCATTGAACGCTCATAGTCGCTCTCTGCCTTGATAGTACGATACTTACTTGCTAACAATGGGCGCAAGATATCAAGATACTCTTCGTCTTCCACAGCATCGAGGATGGGCGATGAGACAGCACTATCGACCTTTTTCATCCACAAAGCCTGCTCAATCTTGCGTCGTCCCCACTTGTTGTAGCGGATTTTATCATGTACAAAAGACTCTGTATAACGGCTATCATCAATGTAATGCAGTGTTATTAACTTCTCCATAATACGTGCTTGCGCATCTTCTGACAGCCCCCACTTACGCATCTTCTCTAACATCTCGCCAGAGCAATGCTCTCCTTTCGCACATAAGTCGGCAAGTTTTTTCAGGGCTTGCGGCTCTAATATCGGTCGTTTCTGTATCATGGTCGGATGGCTTTAGTGAAGCGAAGCTTACCAAACTGGTCTTCTCTCAGTTCTATCTGCTTATAACCTAATGCGTTTAACATCTTCTTCACGTCATTAATATACAATGGATTGGTTTCAAAATAAAGCACACCATCAGCCGACAAAGCCTGCACGCCATATTCAGCTATTGCACGATAGAAGCGTAGTGGGTCATCATCAGGAACGAAGAGGGCTGTTTCTGGTTCATACGCAAGCACATTCTCCTCTATCTCTGTCCGTTCTTTGTCGCAGATGTAAGGCGGGTTGCTGACAATAACATCAAACTTCTGTTGCATTGCTGAGGATGAAGGATGAAGCGCATCCTCCATTTTTAGCTCCACACGAACCAGATATTGATGTACATTCTCACGTGCAATGAGCAGTGCATCGCCCGATATATCCCACGCCGTAACAGCCGAGTTGCGCAGATTAGCAGCCAACGTAACAGCAATACAGCCGCTGCCTGTTCCTACATCCAACACCTGCAGGGGCATAGGAGGTTGCAAGGCACAATAAGGTCGGTTGTAATCCTCCTCTATCCAACGGCACAGCACCTCAGTTTCTGGACGTGGAATCAATACTCCGGGAGCCACATGGAATGTGCGCCCACAAAAGGTTTCACGTCCTAAAACATACTGTACAGGCTCTGAACGCTCCAAGCGAGAGATGATTTTCTCTAATTCCTCCTCCGCTTCTCGGGATAATTCATTAACTTTGCCCGTATATATATCGGTCAGCGTAATGCCAAACTGCACCTCTAACACAAGCCGAACGATAGCTTGTGCCTCACCATCATCATACAAGGGAGTGAGTCTGTGCCATAAATCTTGGTATGTCATAGCTGCAAAGATAGGAATTTTAATGAAATGAAACAAGAAGAAACTGACGAAAAATATATGCGTCGCTGCCTACAATTAGCACGCAATGGACAGCTGCTTGCTAAGCCTAACCCAATGGTTGGAGCAGTCATTGTGAGCAAGGAGGGTAGGATTATTGGTGAGGGGTACCACGTACGTTGTGGCAAAGGGCACGCAGAGGTGAACGCTTTTGCATCTGTAAGGAAAGAGGACGAGTCTTTGCTACGTGAAGCAACGGTGTATGTCAGCCTTGAGCCTTGCTCTCATTATGGAAAAACACCTCCTTGTGCCGACTTGATTATCAGTAAGGGTGTGCGCCGTGTCGTCTGTGGTTGCATCGATCCTTTTGCTGAAGTGCAAGGACGTGGGGTAAAGAAGATTCGCGAAGCAGGGATAGAAGTGACCGTGGGTGTATTGGAAAAAGAGTGCTTGGAACTGAACAAACGGTTTGTTACTTACAATACACATAAACGACCTTACGTGATATTGAAGTGGGCACAGACAGAAAGTAGACTAACAAACACGCCATTCAACACAACAACCAGCCCCTCCCCCATACCCCTCCCCCATAGGGAGGGGAGTAATTACCGAGCTACCCCTGATGAAACAAGTGTCATAAATGACAATAAAGATGGTGTAACTACTTGTACTAATAACTCTGCTGTGGCTTACATTGGCAACTTGCCGAGTAAAGACTATCAGCCGTTGATTATCTCTACACCCTTCACAAAGATGTTAGTACATAAGATGAGGGCAGAAAACGATGCAATACTCGTTGGTAAAACAACGGAGGAATTAGAACAGCCACAGCTGACGGTGAGGGAATGGAGCGGTCCAAATCCAGAGAAATTAGTGCTGACAAGTCAGCCGACAAAGGAGGGAGAATACGCAACACCTGTTGAAGTGCTGTCGCATCTCTATACCGAAAAGAAGCAAAGCCTCATTGTGGAAGGTGGTGCAAAAACCTTACAGAGTTTTTTAGATGCAGGGCTATGGGACGAAATACGCATAGAATCGGCACCTTTCACGGTTAATGAAGGTGTAGAAGCACCAAAACTCCCAGAAAACATACGTGTTGTAAAAGTAGAGAAGTATGTTAATACGATTGTAACCTACGAACGAGCGTAGGATGAAATGACATCCATTCGATACTACAAAACGGCTAAAAACAATTTATCTTCATGAAAAAAAGAAATTATTTTCATGAAGATAAATATTTATTTTCACGACAAAAAATATTTCTTTTCATGAAAATAATTCGGCAATAAAGATGATGTTGGGATGCTATAGTCTTTTTAATTGCACTTATGTGTCATAATATTTAATACCATATCATCGGTAATACACATCGCTTCCTTACCAATGCTTGTAAGGTTTCGGATAGACTTATCAACGTCTTCATCAATAATTCCCTCTGCAGACGTTACGTGCTTGCCCTCCATGGAAAGCGTTGCAGAAAGGATAGCTGTTGACACACCCGATGAAATCTTCAGTGAACAACTTGGCTTCGCGCCATCGCAAATCATACCCGTAAGGTTGGCTATCATGTTCTTTACTGAATGACAAACATTGATATAATCACCTCCCATCAGATAAGTAATACCACAGCTGGAACCAATACTTGCCACAACACAACCGCAAAGGGCTGAGAGTGCACCAAGACTCTGCTTGATATAGATGGCTGTGAGATGACTCAAGATGAGTGCGCGGGTAAGTTCCTCACGTGTATTCTCATTCTCCTTGGCAAAGACTGCTACAGGATTGGTTGCACAGATACCCTGATTTCCCGAACCGCTATTGCTCATCACTGGAATCAAAGCACCACCCATACGAGCATCACAGGCAGAAGCAGTCTTGGCAATGACATGTGAGAAAATGCTATTACCAAAGATTCCACGACTCAAAGGACGGTCCATTATCTTTCCTAAACAATGTCCATAATTTCCCTTCAAAGCCTCAGCAGCAGCACGAAGATTATAACGTTTCGCTTCAAGGATAAACTCAATCTCATCGATAGGAGTAGTTGTTGCAAACTCCCATACCTTATTGAGGTTCAGACAAAGGGATGCTGCTTCAACCGTTGCTGCGCAGGGTTGCATCTTATCAAGCAGGACTGTGCCTTCCTTCTCCTCATAAACAATATTCGTATGGGTACCCATGATGATGGCTGTGGCACGACGTCCCTCAGCCTCACAAGTGATTTCTATGTATAGTTTCTCCGTAATTCCGTCCTTCAGTTTGACATCAATCCGATTCTCACTAATAAACGTTTTACCAGCCTCCAAAGTCTCTGGTGTGAGATCCTTAATAACCTCCAACTGATATTCTGACTTACCCACCAAAGCACCAAGGGCAATAGCAATAGGCAAGCCTATCATTCCCGTACCAGGAATACCGACTCCCATCGCATTCTTCAGAATATTAGCAGAGAGCAACACGCTAATATGTTCTGGTTTCTTACCTAACAACTCTGTAGCACGTGCAGTACACAATGCTACAGCCATTGGCTCTGTACAACCAACGGCAGGAACTACCTGTTGGTGTATCAACTCGATAATCTGTTCTCTAATGTTCTTCTCAAGCATAATGATTTGGTTTAGGTTTAGCCTGATATTATGACCTAATAAAAGCTTTTACTTTGTTTTTTTCACTCTCTGGCATTAATTTGTCTACGAGAGTGCGTTATCTAACTCTTGTCGCATAGCCTCCATCTTTTGATGTCGGTCGATAGAGAATGTAGAGCCATTCGCTTCAACATAATTAAATAAAGCGTATGCTTTTTCCAACAGCATTTGTCGCAAAGGTTGCCCTTTATAGCTTGCTTCAGCATATAGCAACTCTGCAATCATATTGATTTTATCTATTCGCTCAGCCTCATCCCACTGCTCCCTGGCATATCTCAACAGCTCGTCAACAGAGAGATTACGCAAATCGTCATACTCTCCAACGTACTGTCTGTAAAGGTCTTTCAACTCATTATCACGCTTCATGTCGTCTTCTTTCTTCGTAAGAAAGCGCGAAATAGCAGCATTGAATTCCTCTATTAAGCGAATAAAATAATCTCGTTGTAACATAGTAGATTTCCTTTTATGACACAAAAGTAAATAAAAAATTGATATAAATCCACTTTTCTGTGTGTAATTAAACAAAAAATATTTTAGGATTAGGCTTATAAAGAATTAGCCTAATTAGGCTTATATGACTAATTAGGCTAATAGAACAGATACTTTCAGGACTGTGGAAGACTTTCCCACAGCTTCTTATAGAACTCATGTTGGGTCATTGTTTGGACATTACCAAGGATTATCAACTTCATTCTGGCACGTGTTATAGCCACGTTCATACGACGTAAGTCACGTAGAAAACCTATCTGACCATCATCATTGGAACGAACAAGAGAAATGAGTATCACGTCACGTTCCTGTCCTTGGAAGCCATCAACAGTGTTCACACTGATAAGACTTCGATAGGGCTTGAAGAACTCTCGCTTCTTAATCAAGCTACGGAGATACTGCACTTGGGCACGATAAGGAGAGATGACTCCCACGTCTATCCGTTCATCCAACACTCTATGCTTGCCGATCTTTGTGAAATAATCCTTCAAAGTTTTGAGTGTTAACTCTGCTTCTCCTTTATTAATACGTCCAAAAGAAGAACCAACAAACTGTTCATGGAAGACGTTTTCCTTTTCGTTATTTAACTGAGAAGGAACTGAATTAGCGTTACTTTCCGTCAAATCATACGATGAAACGACCGCTTCATCTGACGTATCAATCCATACCATTGGATTGTCATAATCAAGAATACCACGGTATTTAATCTGCGGAGCGGTTTCCACCTGTCCGCCATAGAACCAATCGGATGAGAAGCGCATAATCTCTTCATTCATACGATACTGCACCTTCAACAACGTAACAACCTCTGGTTTATTCTCTACGATGCGTTCCATCAAGGTCTTACCCAAGCCTCCACGCAAGGCAGCTATGCTTTTTACAGTCGGTGGGAGTTGACAATGATCACCCGCAAAGATGACTCTCGATGCCCTACGAATGGCTATCCAGCAGGCCGCTTCAAGGGCTTGTGCAGCCTCATCGATAAACAAAGTCGTAAACTTCTGACCTTCCATTATCCTACTGTTAGCTCCAACAAGGGTGGAAGCAACGACACGTGCCTCTCCAAACAGTTCTGCATTGATACGTATTTCAAGCTCAGTGGCACGGCTCTTCAGCCTATCCATCTTCTGATGATAGCTTTCAGAACCTTTCTTTCTATTATTCCTCAATTCACGAATAGCCTTCCGAATCGACCATAACTGAGGGTAGTCAGGATGCGCTTCAAACTTTCGTTCGTATGTGAAACCAAGCATCTTATCATTCACTCGAGTAGGATTACCAATGCGAAGAACATTGATACCACGGTCGACAAGCTTCTCACAAATCCAGTCAACAGCCATATTACTCTGCGCACAGACCATCACCTGACTCTCTCGCATCAGTGTTTCGTTGATAGCTTCGACTAATGTTGTTGTCTTACCTGTTCCCGGTGGACCATGAACTACCGCCACATCCTTTGCCCATAACACCTCGTTGACAGCCCTTTCTTGTGTTGGATTCAGCCAAGGTAATCGAATAGGAGCAAAGGAGAATTTCTCTACCTTTTGTCGTGAATAGAACAAGTCGCGAAGATAAGCCAATCTATTTCCCTTTGCTTTCATGGTCCGGTCTAACGCATCGAACATCATTTGATAGCTCGTTTCATCAAAACCTAATTGGCAACCAATCTGCTCGGATGCTGATTGAAGGTCTAATAAGGGTGCAGAGTCAGGGACAGCAACAACCATTCTGTCGCCTTCCACATACGATACTGTACCTGTAAAGCCATAGTATTTCAGCTGAACAGCCTTATTGGGAGTCCCCTTCTCCGTCTCAATAAACTTAAAGAAAAGGAGCGGACGACCACATTCAAAGTTATGCTCTATATCCCCATCCTGTGTACGAAACACCTCAATGCACAGTTGGTTGAGTCCATTATAAAACCGTTTGCCCACTCTTAACGGAAACCATGCATCCCCTCGCTTCACTTTCCGTTGCATACCAGCAGCCTCAGTCTGCTTTCTAAAGGCTTCTTTCTCGGCATAATACTCCATTTGGAGCAGTAAACGCTGACGTTGTAAGAGTTGTATTGGACTTTCCTGAAGCATATCTTTTTATAGTTGACGGGTTAACAAGTTGACAAGTTAACGAGTTGTTTGTAAATGATTAAAAATGAGATTATAGACAAACAGGCTCACACTTTATATACAGATAATAAAAGAAAGGAGAACCCTAAAAGAAGAACATCTTGCGACTATTGTGCATCTTCTGTTCCAAAGAAAATTCCATCTGCTTTGTAGCTGCCTTAAAAAAGAAAGCAACAAGATGCTCGTCTGTTCCTTCCGTCCGTATTGTTCGCAAAGCAGTAATATATTCCTGACAATCTTCTTTTTGTATAATCAATTCGGGACAATTATGACGTAACAAGATAAAGTTTGATAATAACCTACCAGTTCTCCCATTCCCATCACGGAATGGGTGCAAGTATTCAAAGAAACCATGGAACCGAGCAGACAGAACCATAGGGTGAAGTTCCCCACGTTCCATCATCTCTGCAGTTGATGCCATCAGTCGCGGCACCTGCGCCACCAGTCCTTCATGCTCGCCAAAGACCGTATCACCAGCAGCCATATCAACCGTTGTAAACTCACCAGGTACAGCATCAGCCTGCTTATAAGTGAGCGTACGAAGTGTTACCAACCTATTGATAGTCTTCAATAGTCCGACATCAAAAGGGTGGTCTAAATGATTGTGCATCCATTCGTATGCAGCAAAATGATCTGCCATCTCCTGACACTCCAACAACGACTTCCCAACAGGATGATAACCCAACTGTTCCTCAAACAGACAACGTGTATCATCCACTGAGAAAGAAGAACCCTCAATACCACAGCTATGGCAGGAAAAAAGGATTTCAGAATACTCTCTAAACTCTTTCTTTCCCATTGGCAGCACTATCTTCTCCTGATACTCTGCTACCAACTCATCATATCTTTTTATCTCTGTTTCAAACACGTTACAAATATAACACTTTTTATCTAATATCCATTATACAACGAATAAAAAACTGAAAGCCCTTAACAACTGAAGTCATCCTCTATCTCTGCGGCTTTACCCATTTGCAAACCAGGGGACGCACAAGATGATAAGAACAAGGCAACACGGAGCTCCTCATAATCTGTTGGTAAGGAAAGAACAAGGTCTAACTTCCCATCTCCATCCAAGTCACCTGCAAACAGAAGTGCAAAACTTGCTGCATCAACCCTTGCCTCTCTAACAATTCGTTCTCCATTCAGCAATAATGTATAGTTCTTTAATATGCTTTCTCCTTGCGCCGTTGCCGTTAACTTATAATGCTTCCCAGCAAAAGTAAAATTCCTTACAGAGCCTGGTTCCAGATAAGTACTATCTGAAAATGCAACATCAGCAACCTTAACTTTCCCTTTCTTTATTGGCAGCTGATTGACAAACAATATCGTGTTTCGTTTTTCTGATAGGTATGTTGGAATGGTACTCGAGCACGCATCCTCTCTCATCTCAATACTATACCGAGCTTTACCAACATAATAATCATTCCCTTCTTTATATAATTCAACCCAATTCTGGTTGATTATCGTATCTGGATTACATAAACGATAATTAAAAGGAACAAGAATCTTATACTTTATTGGTGTCTTCTTTGCAACCTTAACACTATCAACCTTCTTTACAAAAACACTATCTTCCTGCTGTACAGACGACTCCTGCACCTGACTAACAGGCTTCTTATCGGTACAAGAGAGAAGTATCATGCAAAAACTCAACAAAAAGAAAAGGGACTTAACATTCTTCATAATCACGTTTTTATTGCCTATCAGCAAACACTATTATTATATACCACACGCTGCAAAAATAACACTTTTCTCTCTATATTCCAACCTTGAACTCTATAAAAGACTCCATAGTTATAACTATATATGGGTATTTTGCACTATTACAAACCTTATTTATCATTTTTATCCTAACTTCTTACACCACTTCCATGAATATTTACTATTTTTGTCATCAGTAATTAACAATAAGAACTAAGACTTTTAAGCTTATGAAAACAAACAAAGTGCAAATTGAGCACAAACTTCCTTCAGAGTGTACAACCATCATCATTGGTCAAGAACAGACTGCTGATGGTTCTATGATAGTAGCGCGTTCAGAAGACTGGAACGCTATGGAAGCTAAGAACTACGAGATTTTTGAAGATACGGACAATGGTCCACGCGAGTTCGTTGCAAAGGATAGTCCTTTCCGTTGCGAACTTCCAGAGAAGGCTTTGGGCTATTCTGCCCTTTCTCCGTATAATCTTCACGGCCATTGGGGTAGTGCTGGTTTCAACACGGCAGGTGTGGGAATGAGTGCTACGGAGAGTATCTTCAGCAATGACGAGGTGTTGAAACACGACCCATTGGTAGAGAATGGTGTGGCAGAAAACTCTGTTTTCAACATTACCCTACCTTACATCCACACCGCCCGCGAAGGTGTTGAGCGATTGGGTATGCTCATCGAGAAATATGGTATTGCTGAAGGCTTCGGTATTGGCTTTGTAGATAGCAAGGAGATTTGGTACTTGGAGACAGCTTGCGGCCATCGTTGGTTGGCTTGCCGTATGCCAAAGGAACAGTACTTCGTAACTGGTAACCAGAGTCGTTTCCGCACCTACGATCCGAATGATAAGGAGAATTATCTCGCATCAGCCGACTTGATTGAGTTTGCAGAGAAACACGGGCTCTACAATCCGGCACAAGGTGCCTTCGACTTCCACGAGGCTTACGCACGTGATATCAAACTCGACACCACTTATAACTACCCACGTGTATGGGGTTTGCAGCAGTTCTTCTCTCCAGAGATTAAGAATGACGTAACAAAGAACACCTTCCCTGTCTTTGCAAAAGCTGCTCATAAGGTCACACTGACCGAACTTCGCACGGCATTCCGCTTCCACTACGACAATACGGAGCACGACCCATATCTCAATAGCAATCCAAAGGAGCCTTACCGTCCTGTCTCTATCTTCCGTACCACACAGACCCACCTCTTGCAGGTACGCCCAGAGCTGCCACAGGCTATCGGTTGTGTGAATTATGTTGCTATGGGAATGGCAGACCTCGGTGTGTTCCTCCCACTCTATCAGGGTATTACTTCTTATCCAGAGGCCTACACAAAGGGTAATGGTGAGTCAAGTGCTGACTCAGCTTATTGGAAGTTCCGCAAGATAATGGTTTTGGGTATGACCAACTATAACAAGTATGCTCCTATCATCAAGGAGGCTTACGCAAACTTTGAAGCTGAGACCGATCAGCGTCAACGTGAGATGGAAGAAGAGTATCTACACATCTATAAGACACAACCTCTCCATGCACAAGACCTGTTACAGGCGTTCTCTGATAAGATTCTTAACAGTGCACTCGACCTTGCCGACCGTCTACAAGAGAAACTCTTTACACTGATGACACAAGACATTCAGAAGGAGTATCTCTTCCACGGAGCATAAAAGCAAGGAGAATCCTACTTTTACAACAATAAGACTGGCTGTATCAAGTAGCACACAATGCCACTTGATACAGCCTTTTTTTAGGGAAAAGATACTAAAAACGTTTTCATTTTAATATCTCGAAAAAATGTAGAATGAGGTTTGAAAAAACATTGCAAAAACGCCAACAAGCCCTCTATAAATAACAACAAAAACACCTATAAAAAGCAGATTTGTAACCAACAGGGAATCAATCAGTTATAAAGTAGTACAAGAAAAGGTGCTTTATTGGACTTCAAAAGGGCATTAGTAAGGGGCTTAAAGGGCACCTATAGCAAGTCTATTAGGCGTCTTTTAGAAGCCAAAAGAGCATGTATTAGTTTTGAGTCGCACAAAAAGAGTTTACAAATCCCAGTAATATGAGAATGAATTGTTTGTAGAAGACGAATAGACATCATATCAATTAGCATTTAATCTTATATTCTATTCGCTTTTGTAAGACCATCTATTTGGGAGTAATCCCGCCATGTTAGAGTATGAGCTTTTATTCTATTTTCAATCTATACATTTAACAGAAGAACTCTTTTTTAGGGTTCTTCCGAAATATGGAGTGATAAACTAAAAGTCTTATATAATAGGCACACGGAGTCACGGAGGGGACGGAGGTAACGCAATGTCACGGAGGTGCCGACGGCACAAAGAGCGGCGGAGGTGTAGCCTACAGATTATTGATAACTCTTTTGGGATAAACGTTTTGTATCTAAATTGCTAATAGAATTGGCAAACAAGCTCCGTCGCTCCCTGCACCGACGGTGCCTCTGTGACTTCCGTTGCTTTGTTTTAATAATCCTCCGTCCCCTCCGTGCCTCCGTGTGACATTGCTTAAAACTCTAAACACAAGTGGCAAACCTTATCACTCCAAAATCCAGAAGACCCTTTTTTAGCAACAAATCACAAGATGAAACAACAATGAAAAGGTAAAAAAACTGTCGTTTAACAATATATATAACATTTTTTTCCTATCTTTGCAAACAAGAGTTATTGCATCTTCGCTTGTCAGCGGCAAAGCAAAACTTAAAAACTCGCTCTGATAGTTCAATGGATAGAACGTAGGTTTCCTAAACCTTTGATCCGGGTTCGATTCCCGGTCGGAGTACAAACACCTTTCTCGCCACTCTTCAAGTGGGAAGAACCTGACAACCTTCTTCATCGGGGAGGTTCTAAAAATTAATTGACTTAAGTTCTAACAAAAATAAAGTTTTCTCATTTTTTCACCTTGATACATATAAAAGAATCACCTATCATAAACAAAACAAGTATATATAGGCTGCTAAAAGAAAGAGAAATTTTATAAAGAGGAACTGATTAATTAAGCCCATTCGGTAATATTAAATCCGCTCGTAGAGGTATCCGGTCTTTTAGTTTTTGCAATACAACAAGATACTAATATAACTTTTTATTAGTCATATATTCATAACAGCAACCAAACAGCAAACTTGCAAAATACTTGCAAAATACATAAAGCAATGAAACTTACCAAATCATTTCGTTTAGTTATAGTCTATTTTTTATGGAGCTTATGGTGTATTCTACAGAAACCTTGTTTCTTACTTTTCCATAAGAATCTATTTAAGGAGTTAAACTTCACTGATTTTTGGCAAGTGATGTACCATGGTCTTCCTCTTGATTTATCAATAGCAGGCTATCTCTCTATTATGCCAGGTATCTTAATTTTGATAGAGATTTGGTACCAAGGACGCATTATCAAGTGGCTTCACAAGGGCTATAATGCACTTGCTTCAGCTATTTATGCGATAACTTTATGCCTCAACCTTGTGCTTTATCACTATTGGGACTTCCCTCTTGACTCCACCCCTCTTTATTATTTCTTCTCATCTCCAGCGAGTGCATTTGCCAGCGTCAGTGTCCTTATGGTAATAGGAGGAGTTATCGTTACAACATTAATTGCCATAGGAGTTTACCTATCTATGCAGTATATAGCACGTATCTTTGACAGAATAGCAGAAAGGAGAAAGAAACGCATAAGCCAAACGCTGCTTCAAATAGTTTTATTAGCTTTATTGATTCTACCCATACGCGGAGGCATAAAAACCTCTACAATGAATACAGGAGAAGCCTATTTTAGCAAAGATATGCATTTGAATCATGCAGCAGTGAATCCTATGTTCAGTCTTATAGAGAGTCTTTCAAAGCAGGTTGACTTTGCTTCACAATATCGATTCATGAGTGAAGAAGATGCTACTAAGATTGTCAAGCCATTACTTTATACAAAAAGTGATAGCATTCTGCAACTTATAACGGTAAAACGTCCTGATGTTTATATCATTATTTTAGAGAGTTTTTCTCAAGAACTAATGAAAACTCAGACTGTTCCTTATATGAACCAATACGCTAAGGAAGGAGTCTTTTTTAATCACTTCTATGCCAACAGTTTCCGAACAGATCGTGGCACACTTGCCATACTTAGTGGTTATCCAGCACAACCCACAACAAGCTTGATGAAATTCCCGCGTAAGACAAGCCATTTACCATCTATCGCAGAGGCATTAAGTCATCATGGCTATGGATTAAAATACTATTATGGAGGCGACATTAATTTTACTAATTTAAAGAGTTATCTCACGGGAATGGGATTTATAGACCACGTCTCTGATGTTGATTTTCCATTAAAAGACCGATTGAGTAAGTGGGGAGTACCCGACCACTTAGTATTTGAAAAAGTAAGAAATGACTTGCAGGAGAAACCAGGAAAGCCAATGTTCCGAGTGATTCAAACCAGTAGTTCACATGAACCCTTCGATGTAGATTTCCACAAATTGAATGACAAAGTATTAAATGCTTTTGCCTATACCGATTATCACTTAGGTCGCTTTATTGATTATCTGAAACATAGTGAACGTTGGGAGCGCTCATTAATAATCCTTATTCCTGACCATTTGGGTGGTTATCCAGCAGGCATAAGCGAGTTTAAGTTAGAACGTTATCATATTCCTATGATATGGTTAGGTGGAGCCGTGAAAGCCCCTTACATCGTAGAGAATTATGGATCGCAGCAAGATTTAGCAGCAACTTTATTAGGACAATTGAAAATTTCACATAATAAATTCACTTTTAGTAAAGATATGCTTGACTATAAGGCACCTCATTTTGCCTTCTTTACGTTCCCTGACTTATGGGGTATGGCTACTCAAAGTCAACAAATGATTTATGATAATGTTTCAGGTAAGATTATGCTTAACCAAGGCTGTCACTCTCACTCATCTATGGAGCTGCAAGGAAAAGCCTATCTTCAAGAACTTTATAACGATATAGCGCGCCGATGACTACTGTATTAACAGATATATATTCCATATTACAAACAGCCGATTCAACGGTGTTCCTGACGGTGAATAGCCTTCATAACAACTATTTCGACAGTGTAATGTGGTTTATAAGTGGGAAAATGATATGGATTCCCATGTATGCTTCTCTGCTTTTCGTACTGCTAAAGAATTATCCCTACAAAGTGGTTCTTAAAATTCTCTTAGCAATGGGAATCATTTTCTTCTTTACAGACTGCTTTACCTCACAGGTTATTCGTCCGTGGGTGTGCCGATTGCGACCCAGCAATTTAGACAACCCTATATCCCACATGGTGCATATTGTTGATGGATATAGAGGAGGAAGATGTGGTTTCCCCTCTAATCATGCAAGCAATACGTGGGGACTAGTATTCTTTATGGCATATTTATTAAGAAATGTCTGGCTCACATGCTTCCTTTCCCTATGGGGACTCGTCGTATGTTATAGCAGGATGTACTTAGGCGTCCATTATTTAGGCGACCTATTAATGGGTATTTTACTTGCCTTCATAATTGCTTCTACGGTCTTTTATATCTTAAAAACAAAAAACAAAATACAGTTTCAAGCAAAGCACTACCCATATATTCCTATAAGTGTAGGTAGCTCTATATTCTTGGGAATCATAATAGTTTCTATTTTTTATAGAATCTAAAAATCTTGAATAATATAGAGACCAAATGCCTTGCTTACGTTTCTGATCCCAACGAGATATACAAAATTAATTGACTGAAAAACAAAGAACAATATTATTTTTTATATCTTTGCATAACGGAGAAATTAAAAAGAAACTTCATGATTGGTGCTATTATAGGAGATATTGTTGGCTCACTCTTCGAATTCGGAGCAGCTCCACAACAAGGGTTTGAGCTTTTTACACCCGATTGTTCTTACACAGATGATACGATTTGCACCATCGCTATTGCCGATGCGGTGCTGAATGAACGTGACTATCAGGAGAGTCTGCTCGACTGGTGTCGCCGTTATCCAGACCCAATGGGCGGATATGGTAAGCGATTTTATCAATGGATTAACTCCGACAATCCGCAGCCTACGGATTCATGTGGCAATGGCTCTGCCATGCGTGTCAGCCCTATTGGCTGGCTCTTTGATGAATGGGAGGACGTAATAGAGGAAGCCAAGAAGAGTGCTATCGTAAGTCATAACCACCCCGAAGGCATTAAGGGCGCACAATGTATTGCTGAAGCGATTTGTTGGCTGCGCTTGATGCGGTTCTCTAAGTCAGATTTGAAGCGGAAAGTTGAGAAGTTTTTTGGATATAAACTGCCACCTATGCGGGATATTAAGAAGATTGGTTCTGAAGGACACTTTGATGGAACCTGTCAGGAAACCGTACCGATGGCACTGCGTTGTTTCATGGATGCCAATAGTTTTGAGGAGACCATCCGCCTCGCTGTACTATGTGATGGCGATACAGACACGAAGGCTTGCATCGCTGGTTCGGTTGCAGAAGCCTATTATCAGGTACCAGAATGGATGATTGAAAAGGCTATCAGCTATTTGCCTGATGATATGCTCAACATTCTTGGACAGTTTTATGAGCGCATACAAGATAGCTGTGGGACGAAGAAAGGACAACTTTAAGCCTTTTAAAAATACGATTTTTCAAGTCTAACAATGCTGTTTTGAAAGCCTTAAAACAGCATTGTTGCAAGTTATTTTCATGAACAAAAAGATTTATTTACGTGAAAAGAAATATTTACTTTCATGAAAAAAAATATTTATTTTCATGAAAATAATTCAGCGTTGATGCTCTTTCATGAACGTATCCAACTGCTTTCGATACAGAATACCCGTATCCTTACCTATTTTAAGGATATCTCTTATCGCCTTTACATTGAAGTCGGTAACACCATAAGTACCTAAATCGGGATTAATATAGAGGTCGGCTTTCGTACGATTGACGTTATATTTCTTTATATCAGGACGTTCCGCCAACCAATCTAAGAAACCTCCCATTCCCTTCAAAAAGGCGAAAGGCGAACGATAATCATCACGTTTGCGCTGTTGAAGGTCAACGGCAATAACGATATCTGCCCCCATCTTTCGTACAACATCCACAGGAAGATTATTTCCCATACCGCCATCCACCAGCATCAGCGTGTCTATCTGCACAGGTTTGAACGCACCGGGGATAGCCATGCTGGCACGCATATTACGCGCCAAAGAGCCTGTATCAAGCACCACTTCTTGTTGACGACGAATGTCAAAGGCTACACATGAGAAGGGAATAGCTTGTTTGACGACACCACGTTGTACGGGAGAACGGCTGATGAGTGAGTCAAGGAAATTATAGACATGGTCGCCATGCAACATTCCAAACCCCACCTTATTATTAGCATCGGTTTTTCTACGCACAGGAAAGCCGAATACATAGATTATTCCATTTTCTTCTTTATAGACTTTTCCAACCAACGTTGTGTCTCTATCTGCCAAGAGTGCCAGCCAATTCTGCGAACGGAAAAGGTTTTCGAGGTCATCTGCACGATAGCCCTGCGCATATAATCCGCCAATAATCGCTCCTATACTTGTTCCAGCGATATAGTCAACAGGAATCTTAGCTCGCTCCAACTCTTTTAGTATTCCTATGGCTGCGGCACCTTTCGCACCACCGCCACCAAGCACAAGTCCCACCTTTGGGCGGGTCTTCCCTCCTTCGTTCTCTTGCTGTGCCATCATAGATAAACCACAGCATATCAGCATCAGAAATACAAGTATGTATTTTTTCATAACGACAAAAGTAATGTTTTTCTCAGAGATAAACGTGGCTTTTACGTTTATTCTTGCTTTTCTTTTCCTCCACCAAGCTTCAAACCCAATTAAGTACAAGCAACTTGTTCACACGTAAACTTGTCTACTCGTCAACTTCAAAACAAACAACTTGTTCACTCGTAAACTTGTTTACTCGTCAACTATTCCTTACCTTTGCACCATGAGGTTTCATCCTATCCTATCAGAACAGCCCCTACCCGCTCGGTTTAATAATCCTTTTGATTACGAACCGGATGCTCTTTGCCGTGCAGCAGTCAAGCAGTTGCAGGCAAACCTTCCTATTGAACCTACCGAAGGAAAGATGTATGGCGTTCTAATTGTGGAGCGAGAAAGTGAGATTGGCTATCTACAAGCTTATTCCGGACAGATAACTGACGAAGGAGAAGACTTTGTTCCAGCTGTTTTCGACTACCTTCAACCTGATGGTTACTTCAAGATTCACGAGGCAGAGATTAGCCAATTAAATCAACAGATTGCCCAACTAAAAGCCTCAACAGCCTACCAACAGGCATTGAATAGCCTAAAAGTAATTCAGCAGGAGGCAGAAAAGGCTATCGAAGAAGCTCGGAAAGTGATGCAAGGAGCCAAGTTTTTACGTGACAAACGACGTAAAGAGGCTTTTATTTCAGAGGCAGAACGAAACGAAATGACACGCCAGAGCCAGTTTCTTAAAGCCGAATTGCAACGTAAGAAAAAGGCTTATGCAGAGCAAATTACCGCTGCACAGACCATCGTAAACAGCTATCAGGAAAGGATAACAGCTTGGAAACGAGAGCGAAAAATGAAGTCTGATCGCCTTCAACGTTGGCTCTTCTCTCAGTTCTCACTGCTCAATGCACGCGGAGAGCGTAAGAACTTACTCGATATCTTCCGTGATTATTATCTGAAAAACAGTCCTGCACGTACGAAGGCTGCCCATATAACAAGTGCTAACACTACTGAGCGTGCTGCAAAAGAGTACCTTGCAGCTTCGCTACTTCCGCCCTCTGGTGCTGGTGAATGCTGTGAACCCAAACTCTTACAATATGCCTTTATTCATGGTTATAAGCCTATTAGCATGGCTATGTTCTGGTGGGGACCATCGCCAAAGACCGAGATTAGACAGCATGGGAACTATTATCCTGCTTGCAATGGAAAGTGCAAACCTATCTTGGAGTGGATGTTGGAAGGTATTGACGTTGAGGGCTATGGGCATAATGAAGTTGATAATAAAATCCAAGCAACTCTTTCTGAAAATCTAAACATCCTTTATGAAGACAACTATCTTGCAGTTGTTTCCAAGCCATCGGGCTTACTTTCTGTACCTGGAAAGAACTGTCAGCCATCGGTTTATAGTATCTTAAAGGAGCGATGGAAGGGTAAGAGTGATGCGTTCATGGTACATCGATTAGACATGGCAACAAGTGGTTTGCTCGTTGTTGCACGTACCTATGAGGTTCATAAGGCTTTGCAAGCACAGTTTATAGAGCGAACTGTAAAGAAGAAGTATGTTGCCTTGCTTCCTCTCTCTATCCTTGACAAACATTTACCAACAGAGGGACGAATAGACCTCCCGCTTTCTCCCGACCCAGACGACCGTCCTCGACAGCGTGTTGATAGAACTAATGGAAAACCAGCTATCACCGAGTATCGTTTTATCGGTAAGACAACATACGGTAAAGAAGCATTGGAAGCGGTGAAGATTGAACTCTATCCATTAACTGGTCGTACCCACCAACTGCGCGTTCATTGTGCTCATTCAGATGGATTGGGCTCCCCTATCATTGGCGACAACCTCTATGGGCAACGGTCTGAACGCCTATGGCTACATGCAACACACCTTGAATTCACGCATCCTATCACTCAGAAGCGGATGAATTTCGATACTCCTTTATAAGTATCGAAGCCGTCTACTCATCCTCTTCTTCTATTCTTTCAACCCTTGGTATACCATTTCCAGCCTTTTTAGCATGTGACTTTACCGTGAGTGGTACATTCTCTATCAAGACATTGCTCGTGTTTAGTCCTAAAGAACGAGTCATATTCAGTTTCAAATGATCAATCCATTCATAGGCATCCATGATAAGACGCTCCTTAAAAGAGAAGGAAGTGAGGGTAGAATAAATTCTATTTATAAGAACAAAGACGAAGTTTCCCATCACATTATGCTTAACTAATGACGGATAAGACGACGCAAGAGAGAACTCATTCTTAGCCACCATATCCTCTATTATCTGCCTGAAATAACGATTGACAAGTGGGTGAATGCGGAATCCTAATCGTAGGTTGATACGATAAAGAGTATCGGGAACGAGCGTGGTAACGTCATATTCCAGCGTTGAAGGACTGTCTTGATAGTCAATATGCAGCAGGAAATAATGGTCAGCACGCATTGGATGCTTGTTAATGATTGAATAGAGAATCTTCTGTTCGATGTCGTATTTACCCCCAAGTTTGGTTAGATAGACTATGTTTGTCGCATACTTAGGGATTGACTCATCGCTCTTGATATCGGAAATAATACTGAATGATTCGCGAACATCAAGTATCTGTATCTGTGAATTACGAATGGTTGTAGCATTATACCATACGTACATAATGGCTATCATCACACTGGCAAGGAACATGGTAACCCAACCTCCATTCATAAACTTTGCCATGTTTGCAACGAAGAAGATACTCTCCAAACCTACAAAGACTATGAGGAATAAAAGTGTGAACCAACGATTTACCCGACGAATAGTAAGATAAGCGCTCAAGAGGAAGGTGGTCATGAGCATGGTTATCGTGATAGAAAGACCGTAAGCAGCCTCCATTCGTTCCGAACTCTGAAAGAACAGTATCACAATCACACATAAGATGAAGAGCGACATATTGACAAATGGGATATAAAGTTGTCCCTTAACATCTGTCGGATACTTAATCTTCTGACGTGGCCAAAACTTCAAGTTCATTGCTTCACTGAAGATAGTAAACGACCCACTAATCAATGCTTGACTCGCAATGATGGCTGCTATCGTTGCCATGACGATACCGAAAAAGAGCATGCCGTGGGGCATGATGGCATAAAAAGGGTTCGTTCCTGCAGGAAGACTATTAGCATGCGCAATTATCCAAGCCCCTTGACCAAGATAGTTGAGGATTAACATGACCTTAACAAAGGCCCAACTCGTGCGGATATTATTAATTCCACAATGCCCTAAGTCGGAATATAAGGCCTCAGCACCCGTCGTACAGAGGAACACTGCACCCAAAATTAAGAACCACTCAGGATTACTTGTAAGCAAATGAATAGCATGTAAGGGATTAAAAGACTGTAAGATAGGTATATAGTCACCAACATGCATGGCACCTAACACACCCAACATCGAAAACCATACAAGCATTAACGGACCAAACAACTTGCCTATCATATTTGTTCCGAATTGCTGAATAAAGAACAAAACAGTGACAATACAAAGGGCAATAGGCACAACTGGAGTCTCTGGTTCATAAACCTTCAATCCTTCAATAGCAGAAAGTACTGTAATAGAAGGTGTTATTACACCATCAGCTATCAGCGTACTGGCACCTATAATCGCTAAAAAATAAAACCACTTACGACTATGTCGACGTATTAAAGCATACAATGCAAGTATTCCGCCCTCTCCTTTATTGTCCGCACGAAGGGCTATTAAGACATACTTAATCGTTGTCTGGAGAGTTAATGTCCATATAATACACGACACTGCACCTATGATATATTCAGCATTAACAGGGTTTCCAGCCCTCACGATAGCCTTCATCACATACAAAGGAGATGTACCTATATCTCCAAAAACAATACCTAAGGTCACAATAACGCCTATCAAACTTAGTTTATGGCGTGCAGAATTACTACAATTGTTATCCCGTGTCATTATTATAAAATCTTAAAACAGATGCAAAGGTAAACAAAATCATGATAACTCCATAATCCTCTTTAGGCTTTTATCTATATTTCTTTTGTCATTTATCTTATTTACTGTAACTTTGCAGTAGATAATAAATAATCAAACAGATATGGAAGAAAAGAAATTTAAGCGCACCACTGTCACCGCAGCATTACCATACGCGAATGGTGGTGTACATATAGGACACCTTGCTGGTGTATATGTTCCAGCCGATATCTACGTTCGTTATCTCCGATTAAAGAAGCGTGAAGTGGCTTTCATTGGTGGTAGTGACGAGCATGGAGTGCCTATCACAATCCGTGCAAAGAAGGAAGGAATCACCCCACAGGACGTATGCGATCGTTATCATAAGTTGATAAAGGACTCTTTTGAGGAGTTCGGTATCTCTTTTGACATCTATAGTCGCACAACAAGTGAGACTCACCACAAGTTTGCATCAGATTTCTTCCGTAAGCTATATGACGATGGTAAACTTGTCGAGAAGGAGAGTGAGCAGTACTATGATGAAGAAGCTCACCAGTTCCTTGCCGACCGTTATATCATGGGTGAGTGTCCTCACTGTGGCAACCCGAATGCTTATGGCGATCAATGTGAGAAGTGTGGCAGCGACCTTAGCCCTATGGAGTTGAAGAATCCACACTCAACAATCTCTGGTTCACAGCCTATTATCAAGCGTACTAAGAACTGGTACTTGCCTTTGAATGACTATCAGGAGTGGCTGAAGCAGTGGATTTTGGAAGATCATAAGGAATGGCGACCAAACGTTTATGGTCAGTGTAAGAGCTGGTTAGACATGGATCTCCAGCCACGTGCTATGACCCGCGACCTTGATTGGGGTATTCCTGTACCAGTAGAGGGAGCCGAGGGCAAGGTTCTCTACGTATGGTTTGATGCGCCTATCGGCTATATTTCAAACACAAAGGAACTTTGCGAAAAGGATCCAGAGCACTTTGGTAACTGGCAAAAATGGTGGCAAGACCCAGAGACACGTATTGTTCACTTCATTGGAAAGGACAACATCGTGTTCCACTGTCTTATCTTCCCAACCATGTTAAAGGCTCATGGCGATTATATTTTGCCTGATAACGTACCATCAAATGAGTTCCTTAACCTTGAAGATGATAAGATTTCTACAAGTAAGAACTGGGCGGTATGGCTCCACGAATACCTCCGCGACTTCGAAGGAAAGCAGGATGTACTGCGCTATGTACTGACAGCTAATGCACCAGAAACCAAAGATAACAACTTCACTTGGAAAGACTTCCAGGAGCGTAACAACTCTGAACTCGTTGCTGTTTACGGTAACTTCGTGAACCGTGCACTGCAATTGACGAAGAAGTATTGGAACGGTGTGGTTCCTGCTTGTGGAGAATTGGAAGAGATTGACCGCCAAACAATCCAAGAGTTCAAGGACGTTAAGGCTAAGGTAGAGGCTTACCTCGACATCTTTAAGTTCCGTGAGGCACAGAAAGAGGCTATGAACCTTGCCCGTATCGGTAACAAATACATTGCAGAGACAGAACCTTGGAAGCTCTGGAAGACCGACCCTAAGCGTGTTAAGACCATTCTCTACATCTCGCTTCAACTCGTTGCCAACCTCAGTATTGCCTTCGAACCATTCTTGCCATTCAGCAGCAAGAAGCTTCGCGAGATGATTAACATGACGGAGTATGACTGGAGTGAACTTGGTTCTACCGACCTTCTCCCAGCTGGTAAACAGTTGGCAGAACCAGAACTGCTCTTCGAAAAGATTGAGGATGAGGCTATCGAGGCTCAGTTGCGTAAATTGGAAGAAACTAAGAAGGCTAACGAAGCGGCTTCTTACAAGGCTGAGCCTATCAAGAAGGACATTCCTTTCGAAGACTTCGAGAAGCTTGATATCCGTGTAGGACATATCATCAAGTGCGAGAAGGTGAAGAAGAGTAAGAAGCTCTTGCAGTTCACTATCGACGATGGTTCGGGTGTTGAGCGCACGATTCTTAGTGGTATTGCAGCCTACTACGAGCCAGAGCAGCTCACTGGTAAGGACGTTCTCTTCGTTGCTAACTTTGCTCCTCGCAAGATGATGGGCATCGAAAGTCAGGGAATGATTCTCTCAGCTGTCAACTTCGATGGCTCACTCACTGTCACAACAACTATGGGTGAGGTGAAACCGGGTAGTCAGGTGGGATAAAGCAAAGCTAAGATTTTTCTTCAAATAATCTAAAAAGGCAATTATAATGTGTGAATCTCCACACTTTATAATTGCCTTTTTTATTAAGTTTCAATACCTTAGAATAATACGCTAAGTTCGTTGACTCTTTTTGTTTACATCATGGTTTGAAGAAAAGAAATCTCTCACTTTCAAACTAAACTCTGCTCTCCTTCTCACCTTTACATCTCATAGACAGTAATTGAAAGTCCAAAGACACATACATATTACATATTAGAAATACTCCTTTACGGCAAACTCAAACTGTTCCATGAATATTTGCTTAAAAGCATAAAGGTTATTTTGCTCATAAAAGATGAGCATAGCTTTCTTGTAGTCTATTGAGTCTACAGAACGAAAACTAAGTGGACAATAGTCATTAGCAATAAGTATTGCATTACTCGTAATACGTGCTGTGCGCTTATTCCCATCTGAGAAGGGTTGAATATAAGACAGAAGTATGAGTGTGAGTAAGGCTTTCTCAAAGATATTAGACTTACTATTGATTAGTTCACAGGCATCTCTCATAGCCTCACGGATTTGGAATTCATTATCTAAAGGGTGGTAATTAGTACCTGTAATGCCCACACGATGACGACGAAGACCTTTATCTATAGAGAGATCCTTTGTTAGTAATTGGTGAATATCCTCTATATGACTAACCGTTAGTTCCTTTAGATAGTCTGAGTTGTCAAGGACAAAGCTCAAAGCATCCTTATGATTGAGTAGCATCACAGCCTCTTCTCTCGTCTTACCTTCAGCTGTCTTACTCTCACGGAGCAAACGTTCTGTTTCAAGCAAAGTATATGTGTTACCTTCTATTTGTGAAGATTTCCAACTAAGATCAATTCCTAATCGCTCCATCTCCTTACGATACTCATTATCAGTCAACTCACTGACATGCTGCCGAAATTCTTCTTGTAATGCATCAAGGTGTGACTGCTCTTTGTCAGAGAAAAGTCTTGTTTCTACAAGTAGACCATTAATTAGCTCAAAATTATAACTGCTTTGCACTTGTCGTTCATCCACTTCAAGCGCGAAATAAGTATCAAGATTGAGTGGCATCAGCAACTGGGCTTGGGGAGAAAGCCTATAACGAGTAGCACGTGCTTTTCCTTCTGCCACGATGTCTCCTGCCTTAATGCCAGCTGCTATCATACGTTTCAAAGTCGCATCACTACCTTTGAAAGCCGTTCCTGCAGTAATATCACCACGAGAAGAGAGTGGATGATAATGCAGATATTGTAATATATCTCTTGATTCATTCATGACTTACAAACCTTAATCGGTGCAAATATAGCAATAAAAAGCCAATTATCGGCTCATCGTAAGCCTAAAAACAAGTAAAAAGAATAGTATTTTGAGCCGATTCTTGCACTTTATATGTTTTAAAGGCAAACGCTCGAGGCTTATACGCAAAACTTAAAATTCTTTATACAATACCCTCTTATAATTCAAATTGTGATTTAATATCTAAAAGAATAATACTGAATACTTGTTTTTTTAACCTCAAATTCTTATTTTTGTAATAGAAAAATATAACCATTAGCAGCGTATAAATAAATGAACAACGAAATACAATTCCTACTATACAATAGTCCTGAAGGTGGTGAAAACGTACAAGTACTTGTCAAGGATGAAACTTTATGGATGACACAAAAAGCTATATCACAGCTTTTTGATTGTACTGTAGATAATGTAGGGCTACACCTGAGAAATATTTTCAAGGAAGGAGAATTAAGCGAAATATCAACTACCGAGAAATTCTCGGTAGTTCAAAAAGAAGGAAAACGTAACGTTAATAGAGAATTGACATTCTATAATCTTGACGCAATCATCTCTGTTGGTTATCGTGTAAATTCTATTAAGGCAACTAATTTCCGCAAATGGGCAACTGGCATATTAAAAGAATATATCCATAAAGGGTTTATATTAGATGATGAACGCCTCAAACAAGGAAAGGATGTTTTCGGAAAAGACTACTTCAAAGAACTTTTAGAACGTGTTCGTTCTATCCGCGCAAGCGAACGACGTATTTGGCAACAGATAACAGATATCTATGCAGAATGTAGCACAGACTATGACAAACAAGCACCAACAACTCGAGAGTTTTACTCCATGATACAAAATCGTTTCCACTATGCAATCACAGGGCAGACTGCAGCAGAGATTATCTACACAAAAGCTGACCACAATCAAGAACACATGGGACTAACAACTTGGAAAAACTCTCCAAATGGTCGAATATTGAAATCAGATGTTACAATAGCCAAAAACTACTTATCTGAGATTCAAATAAGACAATTAGAGAGAGCTGTCACAGGATTCTTTGATTATATTGAGGATTTAGTTGAACGAGAGAATACATTCAAGATGTCTGATTTCGCTAAGAGTGTTGATGCTTTCCTTACTTTCCGTCAATATAAAATCCTGCCTGACAAAGGTCATATTTCAGCATTACAAGCTAAAGAAAAGGCTGAAAATGAATATGATATATTCAATAAGACACAAAAAATAGACTCTGATTTTGACAGAGAAATAAGAGGTCTTACCAAAAAATAGAAACTTGTACACCTTACCAACAAATATCTCCTTGAACTATCCTTCTGCGTAAATAATTCGGCATGCATGGTCTCGACTTGTTTATATCGCTACTTTTAATTACTTTTGCAACCATAGGAAAGAATAGAATCGATGGTTAATAATAAAACGAAAGAGGGTTAGGAATATGAGAAGAAAGGTTTTCTACTTTTTATTATTTACGCTGTTTGCTGTTAGTTGCATGGCTTGCAACCTTTCTGCCGATACCACAAAGACAAGTAAAAAGGCTGATAATCCACTGATAGAGGACGGATATGATGTCGATGCTGATACGGTTATGGAATATTATGGGAAGCCTATTCAGCACCTGACAAGCTTTACGAATAACACCATAACGCTTAGTTGTCCTACACCAAACCGCTGGAAGGGCTTTTATACATGGAAAGGGTTTAAGATATCTAACTTCTATGTGAAGACGGGTGAAGCATCTTTCAAGGGAATGAATGCCGCTATTTTGTCTCCGATAACGATGACGACAAGCATAGACAGCATCACAGATTCGATTTTTACCGACCGTCTTCTTGCCATTGAATACAAGGGAAAAAGATGGGTTTATAGCAATGTTATCCGTAACACGGAGATGTATGCAATGCTAAATTTTGAGGAGATTACGACGGGAAAAGAGGGTATAGAACTGAGTTATGAGGCTGGACAAGGATACAAATATGACTATCAAATCCTTATCAATATGTCTGATGGACAACCCTGTTTGACGAACATCTACGTTGACGAATACAATTCTACTGCAAAGTATCAAGCCACACATCAATTCGATTTTACGCCGTTTGACGACGAAGGTGACTTCTCTCTTTATCGTTACCGACGCCATTTCCCAATGCTCTTACGGATGGGAAACTATGAAGCCTTTGGTGAATAACGCCCTACACTCATGCATTTATCAGTCATACTCACATCACCTTTCAACAATTAAAACTGCCAACGCAATTGAATATCAAGTCCACTTAACGTTGAAAGCGAACCTAAAAACGAGTAAAAAGAATGGTATTTTAAGCCGATTCTTACACTTTATACGTTTTAAAGGCAAGCATTTGATAACTCTACACTGCCCTTAAAAGCTACATGTTCAACTCGCTTTATTTACCAAAAGCGATATAAGGGACCTTTTCAAAAACTAAGAACAAAACGATAATATACAAACTCTTTTATTCATAATCCTTTCGTCTCAGATAGCAGTTAATACTTGAGTTCGTCGAAGTCTTCTATTTCCGAGAGTTTCATTAATGGCTTTTTCTTCAACTTAACAACAGTTCTCTTGAATACTTCATCTATTTCTGAGTCATCATCAGAATCAGCATTAAAGTTGTAAGCATTAATATTCTCATCATCATATTCGACGCCTGTAAGAAAGTTAATGCTCGTTTTAAATAAGACTACTGGTCCACGATCATGAGACGCTTCATAGCCTATAAGCATAAAATCTGGGTTCTGATAACGAAAACAATACTCCCAATAACCATATCTACCATGGTAATAATGTAAATATAGCTTACTATCCTTTATGATTACACCCAACTCTGGAGAAAAATAATTACCTCCATCTTCATTCTCTGATGAGAAGCAATTGTAATTCTTCGACGCAAGTTTATAACCATCTTTCTCAGTAAACAGTATGATAATACCCCTACGATTACGATCTACCACTTTATCAAAACTGTTTTTTACGAAGCCATCCTTGCGTGTTGCCTTGATGATTAACACACAGTCTTCAAGCCCATCTTTGTTCAAGTCACCCGATATCTTTTCAAATAGTTTATAACCTTTGGGAATAAAATCAGTTATTCGCTGCCGATCAGCAACATCATACTGATGCATATCTCCTTGTTTTTCCACCTTTGATATACGCTTCATTGACTGCCTTACTGCGGCTTGATGGTTGGCAGTATCGGCTTTTGACTGTACCTTATCACGGCAACCTGTCAACGCCATTGCCACACAGAGCAAACAAAGAGTTATCTTACTGACTTGTTTCATGTCGTATATAGTATTGCTTTCATCTGCAAATATAGATAAAAAAAGTATAACAAACGACAGAAAACAGCTTTTATTATCACCAAAGTGTATGTGTTTACTAATCAAAAAGAAGGTAGATCAATAGCACAACAATCCTCTCCTACGAATTATTTTCATGATAAGAAGAATTTATTTTCATGAAGATAAATATTTATTTTCACGACACAAAATATTTATTTTCATGTAAATAATTCGGCAAGCATAGTTATTACTTGTTTATATCAGTACTTTTAATTACTTTTGCAACCGTAGGAAAGAATAGAATCGATAGTTAATAATAAAACAAAAGAGGGTTAGGAATATGAGAAGAAAGGTTTTCTACTTTTTATTATTTACGCTGTTTGCTGTTAGTTGCATGGCTTGCAACCTTTCTGCCGATACCACAAAGACAAGTAAAAAGGCTGATAATCCACTGATAGAGGACGGATATGATGTCGATGCTGATACGGTTATGGAATATTATGGGAAGCCTATTCAGCACCTGACAAGCTTTACGAATAACACCATAACGCTTAGTTGTCCTACACCAAACCGCTGGAAGGGCTTTTATACATGGAAAGGGTTTAAGATATCTAACTTCTATGTGAAGACGGGTGAAGCATCTTTCAGGGGGATGAATGCCGCTATTTTGTCTCCAATAACGATGACGACAAGCATAGACAGCATCACAGATTCGATTTTTACCGACCGTCTTCTTATCATTGAATACAAGGGAAGACGATGGGTTTATAGCAATGTTATCCGTAACACGGAGGCGGATACAATGCTAAGTTTTGAGGGGATTAGGACAGGAAAAGTGGGTATAGAACTGAGTTATGAGGGTGGACAAGGATACAAATATGACTATCAACTCCTTATCAATATGTCTGATGGACAACCCTGTTTGACGAACATCTACGTTGACGAATACAATTCTACTGCAAAGTATCAAGCCACACATCAATTCGATTTTACGCCGTTTGACGACGAAGGTGACTTCTCTCTTTATCGTTACCGACGCCATTTCCCAATGCTCTTACGAATGGGAAACTATGACGCTTTTGGTGAATAACACCCTGCACTATCGTCCCCATAAATCGTAACTACATCAAGTATCAGCACCTAAAACCGCCAACGCAATTGAATATCGAGTCCACTTAGCGTTGAGGAGTTGACTTGTTGAAGTCCTGAGGATATATGGTCACGGTCGAAATAATGCGTGGTTGAACTGCGAAGAATTATCATAAGACGGCTCGATAGGTCTGCCCGAGCAAACAGACTATAATGCATACCCTTACCAAAGAAGGCAGGAAAGCTAAAAGAATAGAGTGGACCACGTTCGTAAACATAGATACGTGAAGCGAAATCTGTCGTTTGGAAATAACCAATCATACCATTCAGCGTGAGCCACGAAAGCGGTTTCCAAGCCCCTGACTCACTCACCATATAACCGAAACTACGCTTGAGATAATTGCTTGCAACGACATCCAACTGGCTTTTACAGCTCCAAGACTCTGCCGAATAAGCCAAAGAAAGGCGACCACGTTGCGTTACTTCGTTGACAAGAGTCGTCTTTTCTACATTATCTTTCTCACGTATTCGAAAGCGATAGCGAGCCAAGAGCGCCCAACGTTGACGGCTATAGGTAAGCATCAGTAGGTTATCCCATGCCTTACTAACTGTATGTGCGCCAAAACGAGGGTGTGAGAAATAAGCAAAATCAGTATAAGCCATGAGCGACAAACCCCGTTTTACATTCCAATTAGCACCAACAAGTAATCCACTTTCATTCTGAACCGTCCCATTATCACCAAAACTACGTGCGAAGAGTGCTGTGTATTGATAGCCATAATAACGCTGGACGGCAAGTAAAGAGAGCTTAGAAGTAGGCAGATAGGAAAGGTTATTCACCATTGCAATGCTTCCTTTGCTATCCATTGCCGTCTCACCTGCCAACGACCAACGTGGATGCTGATAGCTATAGTCTGCACTTACGTTCCAAAAGTTAGTCCCTGAGGGAGCATAATGACGGTAATATAAAGTTGTATTGGGCGTTAACTCCTTGTTGAAACAAGAATAAACGCCTGATAATCCCACATGAAAAGCACAAGAAGACCAAGCTAAATGGGTTCCTGCAGCAAACTGCGAGGCTGCATCTTTGCTGTTCATCTCACGCACAGTACGATGATAACCCGTCTTAAGAATCGTCTTAATCGTTCCACTATCAGTAATTGTAGCATCTATACTGCGGTAAGAAAGAAAGGTAGTTAAGTCAAGATGCTTTGTAATTTCTATCGTTGCAGCAGTTCCTTGTAAAAAGTTAGCTGCCGAACGAGAGGAATGTGCGCGAACACCTGTTGATTGTCTGCCTAACGTTGAGAGCATGGCAAGTTTCCCAAAGCCAAAAGAATTGTTGATAATGAGTCCTTGTCCGAAGTTCACCTTATACCGTCCTACAACCAAAGTCTTCAACCGTCCCATCTTTCTTAATAGCAAATAAAAGCTGTAATGGTCATACCCAAGAGGATTACCATACGCAAAGAAAGGTTCACCTGCATCTTGTGCACCTACCAATCCAGCCTGAACATAATCGCCATAACGGAAGGAATAGCGGAAAGAATGGCTATATGGATAGCCAAGATAGCCTTTGCGGTCGCCTTCTCGTCGAATAAAAGGGATGTGAGAAGTCAATAAGAAAGTATGCTTTCCACCTTGTATAATTGATTTAAGTGTGGGAAACTGATGTTGTTCTTCTACTGGAGAGACATAGACAAAATAAGGAAGAAGCTGGCGACGGAGGGCATCTAAGGACTCAATCATAGCCAACTCACCCAATGACTGCATACCATGATATTGATAAACGTATGCTTGTATGTCCTCAATTTGTTCTGCTGTTAAAAACGGAATACGTGCAAGTTCTTCTCTACTTGCCGTATTGAGGTTAAGTGGATGTTCTGAAAGGTCGGCTAATAGTTCAAAGGTTTCCTCCTTAGCATCCACGTTTTCTTCGTTACTTGCATAGAGCTCTTCAAACAAATCCTCCCATTCATAGGTTTGTTGTGCCGTAGAGGTGAGGCTAAAAAGCCCTAAAAGACAGGTCAGTAGTAGATTTTTCATTTAGTTAGACTTTCAAAGTATTAAGACAACAAATATAGTCTTTACAACTGAGAAAAGCAAACAAAACGACAAAAAAGGTATAAAGAAAAACCCTCTCATCCTTCTCTAAGACCATGGTTTATGGTAAAAGAGAAGCAATGAGAGGGTTGTATTTTATGCTTTTAAGCAGGAAAAGCGATAAAAGCAGAGAACTCTTTACTGGATTCTCACGCTCTTTCCATCCTTATAACAAGCAATAGTACGATTACCCTTGGTGTAAATATCCTCACTACCTGGCATATCCAAGGTGAAACCAGCAGCCTTTACCTGAGCCACAAGGTTGTCGTATGCAGGCTGATTGAACACTGCAATGATAATCGCTCCATCCTTAAATGCTACGTAACTTGACACACCTTTGCGCATTGGCTTTGGATAATCCTCATACTTATCAGCGGTAAGGAGCTTCGCAAGAGCACAATTCTTATAGTACATCTTAGAGAACTTATCCAATCGATAAACCTCATAATTAGCCTTCAATTTGTAGCCATACTTCTTCGTAATAGCATCGACCTTATCTGGATTCTGATACATATCCAAAGCATCGGCAATACTGATAACCTCCTTCAAAGGCTCGACTGCGACAACAGGTTCTTGAACAACAGGTGTCGCAACAGTCGCTGTCGCCTTCTGTTGGGTACCACAGCTATTCAAGACTAAAGCAAGCACAAGGACGATAGAAGCTATCCATACATTCTTTTTCATAAGTTTGTTCTATTTATTTTAATGTTTTATTTATTACATATAGGATTGAAGAAGCTATTGAAACAACGGCAAAAGCAAGTTTTAACCGTCTATGATTGCACTTATAGAAGCCTTCACTTCCGCTGCTGACACAGCCTTTAACGTCCCCGCTTTCACCTCCAACAAGCTATCGGCAAAGCGTACAGCAAGTTCTAAGTCATGAGTTGAAAGGAGGATAAGCTTGTCCCTTTCATGTGCCATTCGCTGTAAAGACACAAAGGTTTCAGCCTTAGAAGGGAAGTCGAGGAAGGCTGTTGGCTCATCAAGTAAGATGACTGGTGTCTCTTGAGCAAGGGCTTTCGCAATCATTACCTTCTGCCTTTCGCCATCAGAAAGGGTCTGAATCATTCTCCCTCTCAGCTTTTCAATACCCATCGTAGCGATTGCATCATCGACAACCTTACGGTCTTTTGCACGTAACCGACCAAAGAAACCAGTATAAGGCGACCTTCCCAAGCCTATTATTTCCTCTATCGTGAGGTTCTGCACATCTGGTTTTTGTGTCAAAACAATACTCACCTGCCGTGCAAGTTCTCGCTGAGAACAGGACTCTATATCATGATTATTCAACAGAAGACTACCTTTCAACTTAGGAAGAAAGCCTGTAAGCGTCTTCAGAAGAGTTGATTTACCAATTCCATTCTCCCCTATCAGGCATACGAACTGCCCACTCCGTAACTCTAAGCTGATGTCAGAGATAACTGGATGAGAAAGCGAATAGCCTACTGATAACTGAGATAAGCTGATAACCATTACGACACTAAGGATCTATCAGACGAAGAACATGACTAATATCTGTGCAATGATAACCCTGGCAAACATACCCAAAGGATAAACCGAAGCATAACTAATGTTACTCGTTTCACCTTTTACCGTATCGTTGGCGTAGCCCAATGCCATTGGATTAGCCATTGAACCGCAAAGGATACCACAGATAGTTCCAAAGTCAAACTTCTTTAATCGTAAAGCTATCAGGCCCACAATAATCACAGGAACAACAGTAAGAACAAAGCCCAAGCCTATCCACAGCAAACCTTCCGGACGTACTACAGTAGCAAGAAAGTCCTTACCTGCATCCAATCCTAAGCATGCAAGATAGAGTGATAAGCCTAACTTACGAAGCATAAGTGAGGCACTACGCGTCGTATAAGCTATGAAATGCAAACGAGGTCCAAAGGCTCCAGCCAATATACCCATAATAATAGGACCACCAGCAATACCCAATCGTATTGGTGATTCCATGCCAGGCAGATTAATAGGAATAGTTCCTAATGCTAAACCAAGAATCATGCCAAGGAAGATAACAGCAAGATTAGGCTCATTGAGGGTTTTAACAGAATTACCTAAGAACTTCTCTGCATGGTCAATGGCCTCAGGCTGACCCACCAAAGTAAGACGATCACCATAACGCACAACAAGATCTTGCGTTGCAAGTAGCTTTATATCACCACGAAGAATACGACTCACATTAACATTATAAGCATCACGCAAATGAAGTTGACCAAGCCTTTTACCATTTAACACTCCGTTTGACAAAATAATAACACGACTTTCTACCTTTGCATCAAGATGATTCCAATCAACTTGTTCCTTATTCAAGTCGCGATTAACCATTTTCCCAAAGAGAATTTCCATGGCTGAAACTTCTTCGCGCTTAGTAGCTACAAGCAAATTATCATTGGCTTGCAGCACCGTTGAGCTCATTGGGACAATGACATCATCACCACGCCAAATACGTGAAATAATAAACTTACGATGTGTTCCTTGAGCTATTTCAGCTATAGACTTACCATTAACAGCTGGGTTGAGAACAACAAACTGGCCTATATAAGTATGATCATCTTCAACACCAGAATGAACTACTAAATCGGAAGGCTTCACAAAAAACTTACGAAGAAATATCATGGCAAAGATAACACCAACCACACCTAACGGATAAGTGACGGCTGTTGCCAATGCTGCTGGACCGCCACTATGTCCCGCATGTTGCAATGCCTGCTGTGCAGCACCCAATGCTGGCGTATTCGTTGTAGCACCACAAAGAATACCAACCATATCTGACATCGGTACATTCATCGCATAAGAAAGAATAACCGACATAATAGTACCCAAGAAAATAACTCCTAATCCCCACAGATTGAATAAAGTTCCCTCATGTCGGAAAGAGCCAAAGAAGGTTGGACCTACGCTCAGACCGAGCGTGTAAACAAAGATTACTAATCCAAAAGTCTCACAGTAATTGAGCATCTGCTCGTCTATTTGCAGCCCAAAGCTACCTGCTGCAATACCAAAGAAGAATACAAAGGCTATACCAAGAGAGATACCTGCTATCTTAATCTTACCTAATCCCAAGCCCACCGTACATACCAGTGAGAGAACCACAACTGCTTGTAGCGCAGAAGGAATGTTAAATAGTCCGTCAATCCAGTTCATATCTTATTATTACAATACCTGAAGATACTTCTCCAAAGGAATTCCTCTATTCTTATCCAAGTTGTCTTTATTAAGATCTATCAGCTTATAAACACCATCAATAGCCTTCTGCGTACTCGGAATGAGCAGTTCGCCATCCAACAAATGACCAATGAGAATAGCTGAGAAAATGTCGCCTGTGCCTGGGAAATGAACAGGAATCTCTGTATAAGGAAGTGAGAAATACTTATCTGTCACGTGGTTATAGCCTACTACCGAAGGGGTTCCATCGACAAGGATAGATGTTATCATGGCAGACTTCGTGCCTATTAATCGCAGCCCATCAAGCAATCTCTTGGCTTCCTCAAAGTTTACTCCCTTCTCATCATACTTACTTGATGTAAGATAGCACGCTTCTGTGTAATTCGGGAAAGTAAGATCGGCAACGCTAATCATCTCACGCATAGAGTTGATAGTTGCAGCCGTAACACCATTATAGAGTTTACCTTCATCACCCATAATAGGATCAACGAAAATTGTCGTGCCCCGTTCTGCCTGTTCGCGGCAGTAGTCAGCTACCAATTTAGCTTGTCGCTCAGAGGCGATAAAGCCCGTTGCAATAGCATCAAAACTAAAGCCGAGTTCCTTCCATACTGGGAAAACACCCTTAATATAGTCTGTTGTTTCAAGAATATTGAACTTACCATAGTCGAGCGTATTGGATACCAATGCCGTGGGGAGATTATAAACAGGATGCCCTAAATAAGACAAGATTGGGAGCATTGCTGCTGTTGCAACTTTCCCATATCCCGCAATATCATTTATAAGAAGTATATGTTTCTTGCTCATGCTATCTTTTTTAATTAGGCTACAAAGGTAGTGCAAACCACATGAACGGCAAAATAAAAACCAATAAATCAACATAATAAGTCTTGCTTTCCCTTTTCTGTCGTGGTCTTGACGCTGCACACATGTGGTGCGGACGCCCCGCACACATCGTGCGGATGGTAAACACACATCGTGCGGATGATAAACACCAATAAGAATAATGGTTATATTTATAGAAGATTATCAACAATGGAAGGCGAAAATAACCGTTAAGAGCACAAATAGCAAAGCCACTTAACACTACCTTTCATGGCTTTTACGACTATAACACCCTATCCTCTGCGAATTATTCTCATGAAGAAAAGAAATTATTTTCATGAAAAGAAATATTTATCTTCACGAAAAAAAACATTTATTTTCATGTAAATAATTTGTAAGCTAACAACCATAAAAAGTAAAGCAATAATCTTGTCAACTATCGTTTACACCCAACTACCCCCGCCACTCAGTCCCATTAGAAATACGAAAACAGCCCGCTACTATTGTTGGTAACGGGCTGTTATATATAATAAGGTGTAAAACCTTAGTTTTGACTATCTAATGATTAAGCCTCAACTGGTGCCTCTGCAAGTTCCTGCGAACGCTTCTCAATCTTCTTACCCAATACGAGGTAAGCAACAGGAGATGCGATGAAGATTGAACTCAAAGTACCGATGATGATACCGATAATCATTGCGAAAGCAAAGCTACGGATACTCTCACCACCAAGAACAAAGATAGATACGAGTACAATCAATGTTGATACTGAGGTGTTAATAGTACGTGAGAGGGTCTGGTTGATAGAATCATTGAAGATCTTCTGGATATCAGCCTTTGCAAGATTATGCTTGTGCTTACCCAAATTCTCACGGATACGGTCGTAAACAACCACGGTATCGTTGATATCATAACCGATTACGGTCAAGATAGCACCGATGAAGGTCTGGTCAATCTCAAGTGAGAAGCCTATCCAACCATAGCATAATGAGAAGCAACCGATAACGATTGTCGTGTCAAGAACAAGTCCAACGATTGAACCAACAGAGAATCCAATGTTGCGGAAACGCAAGAGAATATACAAGAAGATGAAGAAGATAGCCAACAACACGCTCATGATAGCATTATAAGTAATGTTCTTTGCGATTGAAGGACCCACCTTTGCACTCTGAATAATAGAGCCACCTTCACGGATATCTGGGTTCTTGAAGTTTGCTACACTTGCTTGACTAACAAAGCCACCCTTCTTCAATGCATTGTAAAGAATTGTCTCTGCCTTGTCATCCTCAGCTGGGTTGTTTGAATCAATATTATAGTTTGTTGATATACGAACAGTTTTACCATCTGTACCCAATGCAATAACAGTTGTCGTTGCAGGCTTACCAGCATTCTCACCAACTGTATTTACAAAGGCACCCGTCATCACCTTACGAACATCCTCTACATGAGTAGGCTTATTCAAAGTGACTACATAGTTGCGACCACCAGTAAAGTCAATACTACGACTCAAGCCACGAACAGCGAAACTTACAATACATACCAAGACAGCAACACCCCAAACTGTAAAGGTTTTCTTATACATACTGAGGAAGTGATAGTTCTTATCCTGCATGAAGTTCTTTGAGAACGCTGTTGTGAAGGTCAAGTTCAACCACTTATCCTTACCAACACGATTCTCGAATACAAGACGTGTGAGGAATACTGCTGTGAAGAATGAGATAACGATACCAATGATCCAAGTTGTAGCGAAACCACGGATAGGACCTGTACCAGTTACAAGAAGAATTACACCAGTGATGAGTGATGTCAAGTTAGAGTCGAAGATAGCTGAGAAGGCATTACCATAACCTTCCTTCAACGCCTGCTTCATGCCCTTACCGAGTTTCAACTCCTCCTTGATACGCTCATAGATAAGCACGTTAGCATCCACAGCTGTACCCAAGGTCAACACGATACCGGCAATACCTGGCATAGTCAATGCTGACTGGAAGGACGCTAAGACACCCAACGTGAAGAAGAGGTTGGCTATCAAAGCAAGGTTAGCCATCATACCAGGAATGAAGTTGTACATGACAATCATGTAAAGCATCAAGAGTACGAAAGCGATAGCAAATGAGATAAGACCCTGCTCAATAGACTGAGCACCAAGTGTAGGACCTACTACCTCTTCCTGTACAATCTTTGCAGGAGCAGGCATACGACCAGACTTCAATGTATTAGCCAAGTCCTTAGTATCCTCAATAGTGAAGTTACCAGAGATAGATGACTGGCCACCAGTAATCTCACCGTTAACGCGTGGAGCTGAGTAAACAACGCCATCGAGTACGATTGCGATTGCCTTACCTACATTTGCCTTTGTTAAAGCAGCCCACTCACGAGCACCTTCAGAGTTCATTGTCATGCTAACCTCAGGACGACCATGCTGGTCAAACTGATCTTTAGCATCTGTAACAACGTCACCCTCAAGTGGAGCACGACCATCAGAAGTTGTAACCTTCAGAGCATAAAGGCCATATACATTCTTCTTATTAAGTCCGTCTTCTGGCTTAGCACTCCAAAGAAGCTTCAAGTCGCTTGGCAAAATCTGCTTAGCAAGCTGACCATAGATAATCTTATTGACTGCAGCTGTATCACGTACGCTTGCATAACCTACAAGACTAAGTGCTTCACCAGGAATAGTTTGTAACATAGAGAGCAATGGGTGCATCTTCTTCAATGCTGCCATCTGAGCGTCTCCATCCTTAGCTGCATCGCTTCTATCAAGTACTAAATGTTTAGCTGTGGCAGCCTTTGCCTGTACCTTCTTAGTTGAATCAGTAGCAGCTGTATCTGTCTTTGTATCAGTATTAGCCAAACGCTGATCAAGTTGAGTAAGATAAGGAGCGATTTCCTGGTTGCTATAAGTCTCCCAGAACTCAAGGTTAGCAGAACCTTGGAGGAGCTTACGCATACGCTCTGGCTCACGAATACCAGGCATTTCAACCATGAGTCGACCTTCCTGACCTTCCAATTTCTGAATATTTGGCTGCACAACACCATACTGGTCGATACGGTTTGTTACGACATTGTATGAGTTATCGATGGCTGCAGAAACTTCTTCACGAAGTGCTTTTTCGACTTCTGCATCGGAACTTTGTGTGCTAACCTTGCCTTTAAGCTGCTGTGTAGCAAAAATCTCTGCAAGCTTATGACCTGGAGCTTCCTTGTGGAAAGCATCGACGAAGAGAGAGATAAAGTCCTTTGGACTGGTCATTTCTTCCTTCTTTGCCGTTTCTAAAGCCTTCTGAAAAGCAGCATCCTGCTTGTGATCTGCCAAGAAATCAACAACATCAGGTACTGAAATCTCAAGTACAACATTCATACCGCCCTTCAAGTCAAGACCAAGACCGATCTGTGTTTCAAGGCATTTCTGGTAAGAGTAGATACCCAAATACTTTACAGAATCCTTATAATCCTGTTGCGCAATAGGGTCCTTAATCTTTGCAGCCTGACCATCATAGTAGCTCGTCGCTACTGAAAATGACAGGTAGAAGATACTTGCGAGCGTCAAGAGAATGGCTACGCAAATTACTAATCCTTTGTTTTGCATTTTATTTGATTGTTTTTAATTATTGTTTCGCTACACTTGATAGACGTGCAAAGATAAGCAAATTTTCACACTTTGGGAAATTTCTACCTTATAAATGTGTGTTTTTTAAGGTTTTGGGCGGTATTTAAGCCAACAATAGATGGGATAATGGTCGGAAGTGGTCACACTATTGTCGACCTTAGCCCCATAAGACTCGAAATCGTCGGAACAAAAGATATGGTCTATACGGAAGTACATTCCACTTTTATGATAGCTGATTCCGGGGCCGTTTCCACTCTCAACAAAGCAGTCATTCAGCTCTTTTGCCATTACTCGATGGGTATAACTCAATGGGTTGTCATTGAAGTCTCCACAGAGAATAACAGGCACTTTCTTATCAAGATATTTCTTAACATAATGTGCAACAGTCTCCGCTTGCGGTGCTCTTCGTGCCGAGACTTCGCCTAACTTAGTGATTAAATGAACTGATTGTCTTTTTGCTTCACCTGTCTTCAATTCACCTTTTACAAGTGTCTTAAACCCTTCTTTGTCGCCTGAACTCAGTCCATTACTCTCAAAATGATTATTCACAACAAGTGTTTTATTCCCTTTAATATCAAGCATATAAGCCACACTCTGATTACTACTTGAGCCGTATGGGATAGTATCTTGCCAAAGAACAGGATACTTACTCAGCAATACCATGTAATCAGCACCGGGGTGTTTTTTTATCATCAACTTAAAGTATGGATAATGTTCTTTCAGTGTAGAATAGATATGATCTTTGCCATCTAATGTCGCTTGCGCCTCTTGCAAACAGACAATATCGGCCTTACTCTTAACGATATAATCCACGATTGGATTCTTCTTAGCATCAGGCTCACTCCATGAAGAGAACATATAGACATTATACGACAGCACTTTTATCGATCCATGTGGCTTATCTTCAGGGAGATTGAACGGTGAATACGTACGAATAGGACCATAACAAAGCAGGAAACCCAGCAATGGCAGCCAGATTGTACGCAATCGAAGAAAGCACCAAACTACAAGAAATATCAAATTGAACACAAGGAGTATTGGAAAGCCCAACCCTAAATTAGCCAACAAGGGATAATCAACAGGATTAAACCTACCTATATTTCCGACAAACAACATCAGCAGAATAACAATGATATTGCCTATCAATAACATCCTATATGTAAGCGTCTTAAATTTACTAAACATCTTAATTCAAAGTGTTCAGGCGGTCCCTACCCCTGCATTTTTTATCTTTACGAATAAAATAAATAGTTACCAAGTGGTTATATAACAAACAGATAAACTTGAAGTTTTAACAAGTCCCAATCCTCTCATACTCTAACAAGTTGCTGAATAATAACACATTCGTTATAATCAACAACTCATTTATTTATCAATCAACCAATGACTTAACTTTTACTACTATCAAAGAGCTTTTGTTTCTCGTCTTTTGTCAGACTATCATAACCACTCTTACGAATCTTATCGAGGATGCGGTCAACCTCTTCTTGCTGTTGTTTCTTATGGGCATTGTAATCCCAATCACTTCTATTATTAGTATTATTGCTCTGAGAAGTATTCGACCAAGACTCACTGTTGTCATTCGTTGCATTACGAGTATCACGCCCTCCACGTTGTTCCCACGTATTCTTCATCCGATCAAAGAACTGATGCCCTCTGTTCATACCGAAATCACCATAGCCTGAATACGGATGTTTCTTCCAATAACGGATAAGAATAAAACCAAAGAGCATACCGCCTAAGTGTGCCAAATGCGCCACTCCGTCATTGCTTGTACCTATCGCAGAGAACAATTCTACCACAATTGAGCCCATAACAATCCACTTAGCTTTTATAGGAATAGGAATAGGAATAATGAACATACGCTCTTCTGGGAATAGCATTCCAAAAGCAAGTAGCACGCCATAGATGGCACCAGAGGCACCAACAGTGTTCATCATATTCAGATAAACATCCATAGAAAGAACTGTTGTACCAACTCTTACGGAATCAAAATGAGCCAATCCCTCTACGAGATACGTACCATATTGAGCCAACTCTTGACAAAGTCCAGCACCAACGCCACATACAATGTAATAAAAAAGGAACTTCTTAGGACCCCACACATTCTCAACAACCATACCAAACATCCACAGCATAAACATGTTCATCAGGATATGTGTGAACCCTCCATGCATGAACATATAAGTGAAGAACTGCCAGATACGGAAGTCAGAGGCTAAAAAGAAATGTAAGCCAAGAATATCATTCAAATCAATATTCAATCCTCTTAAAACATATGTGGCTATAAACACCAGAATATTGATAATAAGAAGATTCTTTGTTACAACAGGTATATTTCGCATTTACGTTATGTCTTATTCTTTACAATATATCATTTAAACAATGCAAAATTACGAAAATCTCTCGTTATTAAGCAGAAAATAAGCAAGATAAAGACTTTTTTTTATAAATTTCTACACTTTTCCCATGAATTTATTTGTTTTATAAAAGGAAACAAGTATATTTGCAACATAATCTTGTATATCACTCACAAAATTAATCAATAAATAAATCAAAATTATGAACAAAACAGAATTGATCGAGAAGATTGCAGCTAATGCAGAGGTAAGTAAGGCTGTCGCTAAGAAAGCTTTGGATGCTACTACAGAGGCTATTAAGGAAGCACTTGCTGCTGGTGATAAGGTACAACTCGTAGGTTTTGGTACTTTCTCTACAACTGAGCGCCCAGCTCACGAGGGTATTAACCCAAGATCAAAGGAGAAGATTAAGATCGCTGCAAAGAAGGTTGCTAAGTTCAAGGCTGGTGCTGAGTTGGCAGACGCAGTAAACAAATAATATGTAAAAATATTACATAAAATAAAAGGCAGGCTATTTGCTTGCCTTTTTTGTTTTATAATAGCCTCTAACGACCTCAAATCATAGCTTAATCCAGCCCCTCCAAGCCTTAATCTACTACCCCAACAAGTCCTCTATTCAAATTACTTTCATGAAAAGAAATATTTATTTTCACGACAAGAAATATTTATTTTCATGAAAAAAAATATTTTTCTTCATGAAAAGAATTCGGAGGCATCAGGCTTTTTACACACTAATAACAATATAAAAAGTAGAGAAAAACCTTCTTTTCTGCCCTTTGTAATGCTATATCTAAGGATAGAAAAGAAGGTTTTCCTTACCATAATACATAAACAATAAAGTTATTAAGTTACACCATGAGACGATAGATAAGGACAATTACAAAACATTTTTCTTTATACTTTATCGTAGACCTTATCCCATAAATGACTAAGATTAATTGCAGTACAGCTATCCGCTACATGATTCCCGTCTGTTTATTCCCTTCATGCTGCACTTTCTTCTCAATCTCCTTATAGCTCTTACCCTTTGACAACTTCCAACTAAACCTAAGAGTTATCATATTTCCTAAGTCTCTGCTACGATAAATATACTCTTTATGGAGGTTTTCATTCAGTACTTTACCACGCTGTATAGCGGGGTGTTGCTGGAAAGGATGCTGTAAAAAGAGCGAGACATTACACCTCTTCCATCTGTAACTGGCACCTAAATAGACTGCCGGACCATTACGGCCTTCATGCTCTCCTTCAACAAACCGCCAGCCATTATCAGCATATCCCGTCAATGTCCAGCGTCCTAAATATGCCTGAATGTTACCACCATAGTTGTAACTTGTAAGATAATGGCGATACAGATTGCTAACATTGAAGCAGCGATTAATTCCTCCAAAAAGCATAACAGACAGATGTTCTGGTACTACATCATACCTAAGATAATTCTGAACAACAATCATCATGATATTACCGATATTCTGTTGTGAATAAAGGAATTCATCTGTCGCCGTACGTTCATACACACTCATATTGCTCCCAAGGTCACGTCGGTACTCCATATTCATACCACCGCTCACACGCCTGCCATTATAACTGACATCTATGATATTCTTAATGACTCTTGAAGGTTGCAGATTAGGATTTCCAACCTTCCATTCCCGACTGTTTTCCCTGATTCTTGCATCGCTCACCATAGCGTATGAGGACACACGACGATAGGTCTCAAAGGTGTAACATGCAGTTAATCCTGTCAAAATCTCATAGCTCAACGTCAACTTTGGGCGGAAAGTCCAATAGTCAAAGTTGTAATCTTCCTGCGAATAGGTCTTATTAGCAACACCTACACCTGCCGAATAGCCTAATTGCTTCCATTGTCCTTTCACCTCAGAGAACAGATAAAGTTCTCCTCTCCGCACCTTGTTAAACGCAGAGACATCGCCTGTATATTCATTATTCGTAAACGACAGCGAGTGCTCCAAACCAGCAGAAAGGGTGAAAGGCTTGAGTTTATTCTCATAAATAGCTTCACTCTCCAGCGACCAAGTACGCCCATCAACATCATAGCCATAGCTTCTTCCTTCTCCATTATATCCCCGTTTGTCCGTATAAATACCCGAACCAACGACATTAGCTGTAACGCTTTGATGCTTACCAAGCTGATGAAAGAAATAAAGATCAAGACTCGGAGAGAAATCACTTGACACATTAATCGTCCGATAAGTCTGCTCTACCGTTCCGTCCCGATACACAAAATCAGCATAATTACCTGGCGTATTGCCTCCCCCCATTGACAGATTCGCTTGGAAAACATACGTAGCCGAGTCTGCAAGACTGTACTTTATCTCAAACTGATTACCAAAACGACGACTCCTGCCAGCAGTCTGATTGCGTGAAACAAGATAATGACTTCCATTGTTCAAAGTATAGTCAGCCGTTTCTGAAGACCGAAAACCATGCTGGTCTTTATAAAGGGAAGTAAAGGTTAAAGCCAGTTCCGAATTCTTATGATTATACTTTGCATAGAGCGTATTACTGCCATTCACAGTCGTAACAGAGTTCGATAAATCTGCTCCAAGCACGTAACCAGTGGTGTTACGCTTTGTCCGAATGTCAATAACATAGCCTATTCCGTCACCATATCTAACTCCAGGATTATCGATGAAATCGATGTTTTTTACAAGTTTTGGGTCCAGTGAAAGTAGGTCTTCTTTACTTGCCAAAGTTCCGTTCAGCCTAAGTTGAACAGTTCCATTGTTCGTTAAAGGCACAATGGTACGCATCACCTCGTCTACTCTGATACGTGGAAGAGACAGCTTTCCAAGCAGACTATAACCATCCGTTGCCGCTTCTCTCTGTGCATCAGACGGTACAATCAGCAGACCATCAAGCTTTTTCGTCACTCGTGCAGCCTCAACTGTCACCTCTTTCATCTCAACACTCTTTGCCGTCTTGTCGCTTTCTTTCTCATTCTGTGCACCAACTGGCAATGCAAGAAAGCATAACAGCAGTAGCCATAAACCTTTTCTCATAGTCTTTGTTTTTTGTTACAAAGATAGAATTCACCATCTATCAGGGCAAAAATAGACACTGACAATTACCTGACATTTACTTTGATCTGTAAATAATCATATTTTTAAAGCAATAAACTTCTATATAATTCGAGAACATACATTAAGCTCTTATACGCTTATAAATGTAGTATTAAATTAGAGAAGAATATTTGTGTTTTTCAAAAGAATCATTTATATTTGCAGCACATGTCGTTAGAAAAAATGTGCACTATTTATAAAAAGTCGTTCAAAAAAGTGCACATCCTCAATAAAAGGTCACTTGAAAAAGTGAAAGCTTTATAAGTTTATCATCTAAGCAAGATAAAACTGGAATAAAAAAATAATAAACTTGTTTGGGAGTAAGCAATCTATCACAAACTAAAGAAAAAGAATATACTACGCAGAAAGATAGAATGTGTACTTGTTGAAGTAAAAAGCATCTACAGGAAATACGAAGAGTACCAAGACTATATTACAGCATCCCGACAAGTATCACGTACATCAAGCTATAAAGTTAGGGGATTATAATATAGGAGAAAAAGATGGAGTTCTCACGCTTCCTTTATATATGGCTTTCCTATTAAAGAAATATTAGCAGGACTGAAGAACTTTGGATTATTCCAATCGATATCCATCACCCCTGTCAGCCACAATCTTTAATCCACAACGTTCACTGACAATTGGTTTCAGGCGACGGATAAGTGTGTAGAGAGTTTCGCTTGCATCGGGTTTCTTTGGCCAAAGTGCTTCGCAGATATCAGCCTTCGACAGCTTACGATCTGGTGCATTGATAAACAGTTCCATGAGCTGCTGTTGCATCGGTGTAAAGGCTATCTTCTCTCCATGCCAGTCACGAAAACTATGATCAGAAGCGGCATATACCATCCTACCTAAAACGAAACGACCCTCACGATGACGACGAAAATACACGATAGATGTAACCATCCAAACCAATGATAACAATAGAAATGAAAGCGATAGACGCTGGTCGGATAATCCCCATACCGTAGCAAAGGAACAATCAGCATAGCTCTGAAATAAAAGCGAATGGCCATCCGACTGCCATTTTATCTGTCTACTGCGCAGCGAATGACTATCATCACCCAACGCGTATGACACAAACGAACGACTTTTGAGGTCATCTATCTGTAAATATTGTCGATAGCTTTGTATTGTATCGGGCGTAATCCACGCCTCGCGTTTCCCTGCAAGCGTCTTCGATAAAGCCTGATTCATGTCCTGTACAATAGATGTTTCCGCACAGTGATAGCTGTCAACACTTGCCCAAACTGCCGAGCAGACGAGTAGTAAAAAAACGATAACTGACGATATAGGTTTCATAAACTTGTATAATACAAAGTGATAGAAAGTTCCGATTTATAGTATGTTGCAAAGATAATATTTTATCTTATCAACACCAAGCAGTATAGAAGAAATATCAGATAAAATGGGAGTAATTTGCGTATATTTGCTGCGCAAACACAGTAGATGCGCAAAATTATACAGCAAAATTTGGGCATTAAACTAAAAAACACTATCTTTGCACCCGCAATTGTCCTATGGTGTAATGGTAGCACTACAGTTTTTGGTTCTGTCAGTGGTGGTTCGAATCCGCCTGGGACAACACAGAAAATCCGCGGATTCTTTATGAGTCTGCGGATTTTTCAGTATTAGCTAATTCCTAAACTATAATAATAATGATCCAAAACCTTTCTAAACTCCGCAAAGCACTATTGCTTTTTGCAGCCCTTTTGCTTACCTCACTGAGCACAATGGCAACCAATCGTGACTCATTAGCACTGACTCCTCCAATGGGTTTTATGACCTGGAACAAATATAAGGAGGACATCAACGAACAGCTTATCCGACAAATTGCCGACAAGATGGCGGCTGATGGCTATGCTGAAGCTGGATATAAATACATCTTCATTGATGATGCATGGCAGGGAGGACGCGACAAACGCAATAACATCATACCTGACCCTAAGAAGTTCCCAAGCGGAATAAAGGCGCTCGCAGACTATGTTCACTCAAAGGGTTTACTACTCGGAATCTACTCTGATGCTGCTCAGCTCACTTGTGCAGGCTACACTGCCAGCTACGGGTTTGAGGAACAAGACGCCAAAACCTTTGCACAATGGGGGATTGACTATCTAAAATACGACTACTGCCACGCACCTTCTGACAGTGCCGTTGCCCATAAACGCTATAAGAAGATGGCTGATGCACTACAGAATTCAGGTCGTAAGATAGCCTTGGGTGTCTGCGAATGGGGACAGCTGAACCCAGAGATGTGGGCTCGTCAGGCAGGTGGTTCGCTCTGGCGTGTAAGCTTTGACGTACGTGATATGTGGAAAGACATCGTGAAGCAGGGAGGTATGGGTATCATTGATATCATCAACATTACCGAACCACTTTATAAATACGCAGGACCAGGCTACTGGCTCGACATGGATATGCTCGTTGTTGGACTCGACGGAAAGGGTGGTCCATCAAGCGATTTAGGTGGTGTAGGTTGCACTTATACAGAATATCAGACACAGATGTCTATGTGGTGTATGTTTGCTTCGCCATTAGCAGTAAGCCACGACATCTTGAACGAGAACGCTGAAACACGTCGCATCCTCCTCAATAAGGAGATTATTGCTATCAATCAAGATGCGCTTGGTGAGGCAGCCCATAGAGTTGACTTCCCTGGTGCATGCCGTGTCTACCTCAGAAACCTAAGTGGAAACCGTCAAGCTATTGCCATCATGAATCCTTCTGATACTCCTCAGCGTGTTCAGTTGCCACTTTCTATCCTCGGCAATGCGAAGGAATACAATTTCAGAGACGTATGGGAGCACAAGACAACACGTCAACGTAAGGCTTGGCAAGGAACCTTACAACCTCATGAAACAAAGGTCTTTACGGTTACAATACGCTAATCCACAAAATCATTTGTAAAGAAAACCATTAAAAGATAACATCTTTTTATCCCCAACAACTGGCACAGCATCTTCCTGCTGTGCCAGTTTTGTATTCCAATAACATCCTTTTATTATCATTCTAAGCTATTATTTCACATCGTGTTATTGGTCCGCACCATTGGTGCGGATGCTAAGCACCAATGGTGCGAACGGCAAACACCAATAGTGCGGAGAATAAAATACCCTACCATATGTCAATAAAATAGAAACAACTCATACCAACCTCGAATTACGATTACCCTTTTCGGTAATCACTCCCCTCTCCTTTCGGAGAGGGGTTGGGGGTGAGGCTCCCCTTTCGTTTGGTAAGGGTCGGGGGTGAGGCTGCTTATTTAAATTCTCCTATTCATTTGCCAATATCATGCTTTTTATCTATATTTGTACTTTGTAACAAATACAAATTAGATAAATTCAGCAAATAAATGAAAGCAATAGAAATCCTCTTCCCTGTCTTCTTTATGATGTTCCTCGGCTGGTTGAGCCACAAAAGAGGTTGGGTAACAGCAGGACAGAACGAAGGAGCAAAGTCATTAGTATTTAATATTCTTTTCCCGCTGCTCGTCTTTCACGTACTTGTGAAAGCAGAATTGTCGACGAATTTCATTTATGAGATTCTCTTTTTGGATGCCGCTTGGATTCTTGTCTACGTGATAGGTAAGAGCATAGCAAAGCCCATCAGCGATCGTTATGCTCGTTTGGCACCCTTCCTACTGATGACTTGTGAGGGAGGTAGCGTTGCTCTACCCCTTTACATCGCACTTGTAGGAGCAGAACACGCAGTGAATATCATTACCTTTGACGTTGCTGGTATCCTTATCAACTTTGGACTTGTGCCAGCACTCGTCACCCGCCAGACATCAAAAGATGTAGCTTTCTTGCCTATGGCAAAACGAATTATTACAGCCCCTTTCATCGTTGCCGTTATCATGGGTATTCTCGTTAATATGTCGGGCTTGTACCAATGGCTGATGGAGAACGAACTTCACAGAATTTATGACGGTACGATGGATATGGCAATGACACCTATTGCGAGTATTATCCTCTTCACGCTCGGCTATGGTTTCCACCTACATGCAGCACAGATTAAGCCACTTTTGGCATTGACAGTGGTGCGCCTTGTGCTGTGTGGGGCTATCGTAGGAGCCTTCTTCTTGCTGTTCCCAGAATTGATGGCAGTGAAGATATTCCTTGTTGGCGTACTGCTTTACTTTGCTTGTCCAACAGGGTTCCCCGTACCGCTACAGATAGAAAGCCTTTGCAAGGATGAGGATGACGAAAGCTTTATGTCGGCTTTCATCTCTATCTTCATCGTGGTGGCAATGGTAGTATATACGTTGATAACATTATTATTGATATAATTTTTAAGGAGAGAATGATTTAGGAGTTAAGGAGTTAAGGAGTGAAAGGGAGTTAAGACAATAGTATAATACAAAGGAGTTAAGGAGTTGAGGAGTGAAAGGGAGTTAAGACAATAGTATAATATAAATCCAAACATCAGATTTGAGACATCAAAACATTTGTCTTAACTCCTTTCAACTCCCTTTCACTCCTTAACTCCTAAATTAAAAGAACATGAACGATAACGTAAAAAGTCCGTGGCCAGGACCAGCGGGAATGATACCCGTAACAAGTGGCAAAGCAGATGATGCAAATGTTTTTAACCGCAATTACTTGGATTCTATCCATGTTGAGATGCGTGTTATTGATGCCATTGAGCCATCTTTGAAGACAGTTATCTTCGATGAAGAGTTCGATTCACCGATTATGATGCCTGCCTTCTCGCATCTTAATAAAGTGCTGAAAGACGGCAAGAAACCAATGTTAGAGTATGCGCGTGCTGCCAAAAAGTTGAATACAGTCAACTGGGTAGGTATGGAACCTAACGAGGAATATGCTGAGATTGCAGCCGAAGGAGCACGAACAGTGAGAATCATTAAGCCATTTGCTGACCATAGTATCATCCTTGATGAGATTCAGTTTGCTATCAAACATGGTGCAATAGCTGTCGGTGTAGACATTGACCACGTTCCTGGAACAGATGGGCGGTATGATGTTGTAGATGGTATTCCACTCGGTCCTGTCATGCTTTCAGACCTCAAAGAGTACGTGAAGGCTGCTGGCAAGGTTCCATTCGTTGCCAAAGGCGTACTCTCTGTGCAGGATGCTTTGAAGTGTAAGGAGGCTGGTTGTGCTGCTATCGTTATCTCTCATCACCACGGACGTATTCCTTTCGGTATTGCTCCGCTGATGGTTCTACCAAAGATTAAGGCAGCATTAGAGGAAAGCGGCATCGCAATCTTCGTTGACTGTGGTATTGATACAGGCTACGATGCTTACAAAGCACTTGCATTAGGTGCTGATGCCGTAGCTGTGGGTAGAGGAATCCTCAAACCATTGCTGCAACAAGGAGCAGAAGGAGTTGAAGAAAAGATACAAAAAATGAACGAACAACTTTCAGAGCTGATGATGTACACCTGCGTGAAAGATACCCGTTCATTTGATGCGTCTGTGCTTTATATTTAGTGAAAGTCCGGAGACTATACTTTTTTATAGAGGCGAGGATGACTGCGGCAGCTGTACAACAAATATAGCCGTACTATGCTTTGGCTATCCTCGCTGTCTTGTCCAAGCCTGCTCCTCCTTAATGCGTAGCCTTGTAGTAAGGGCTGCGAGCAAAAGAGTTTGTTACTATCGTGTTACTTGAAAGGTCAGAGATGGTAATGCCTGAATAAGTATTGATTGGCAGGACATCACCAACACCTGGATTTCTTACCTCTGTAAAGAATGACTGTGTATTGCGCTTGTATGGCACAAGGAGATTAAGCTGATGCTCAAAGCGGGCTAACAGAACTGGCTCATTCTGCGCTATCTTGCGTACATAATCACCCATATCGAAGAACATAGCAGGCTGATAACCATCCATTATCTGCACATTATTCTCAGATACGCTTACAAGATTACCAGAACGGTTGATATCCTTCATTACATTCACCATTCCCTCTGCCTGAGAACAATCTATGACACTGATTGTTCCGTAAGGATAGGAATAGCTACTATAGAAATTATAGAAGGTGTCACAGATACGGGCATAGTCAGGACTGCTCTTCGAGAGTTCTGTCCAAAGAAACTCGTAAGGCATACCGGGCGCCATAATCTCCGTAGGACAGGCAATGATATGCTTTGCACTATGACGAAGCTCATAAGCCACCTCAACGGTTGACATATAGCAGTCATCGAAAAGAATATACTGCATCTTGCCGATACCTGACTGCTCAATACCCTTATCCAATGTCGAAATATCTGTTTTGTAAGTTTCACCACCAAACCAACGGGTCAAAGGGAGGCGTTCTACATCACGTCTTCTGAAAGCGGAAGTGGTGTAACGGCTGCGCGTCCCAGAGTTGCCGGGAATCCAACCCATACCATGACAGCCCACTATCATTGAATAGCTGCGAGCCGGTGCATAAACCTGCACACGTTTCAGCAATGTGGTTATCCAGTTAGCAGAGTTCAACTGTTGGCTGGCAAGCGTATTATTGAATACAGCTACTGTGTCATCCACACAATGCCCCTGCTGATACTTGACATTTATCAGCGAACCTTTTGAAGGTGACTCAGAGATGAATACGATCAGATGTCTATCACCTAATCCTCCCTGAGACTCAACCGCATGCTTGATGTCTGTCAGATTATTCTGGAAGTAAACATAGAGATTACGGAGATTACCCGACCACGGCATATAAACAAAGATAGTATTCTCAGTCTCAGCAGGAGGCTGTGGTGTAGGATCTGGTAGTGGGTCATCACCGTGACAAGATGTGAAAACCAGAAGTACTGTCAGTTGTAAAAGTAAGAAAAGCTTTTTCATAATCGTTTAATTAAAACCCTGTAATATCCTAAGTTGGGTACCTTCTATGTGGTTAATTAAAAAGCCTTGCAGCGCCACAATGAGCGTAGTAAGGCTTTTCATAGTTATGTATTGTAGTTTGTAAAAACTTACTTTACAATAATCAAAGAGTAGTTCTTCTTACCCTTCTGTACGAGGAGATACTTACCATCAATAAGATCCTCGGCTGTTACAGGCTGATCAAAGGCTGCAAGTTTTTCCTTGTTGAGTGCTACACCACCGCCCTTAACGAGCTTACGCATCTCACTCTTACTTGGGAAGATCTGCATACCTTCCTGATTGAAGACATCAACTGCAGGCTGTCCAAGTACGTCCTTTGAAACTTCATAATGTGGAACATCCTTGAAGACATCGGTAAAGGTCTGCTCATCTAACTGCAACAAGTTTTCCTTTGTACTCTTACCAAAGAGAATGTTAGAGGCTGCAATCGCCATATCAAGGTCTTCCTGTGAATGAACCATACGGGTAACTTCCTCTGCAAGACGATACTGAAGCGTACGACGACCTGGGTCTTGACGATGTTCTTCAATAAGACTATCGATGACATCCTTCTCCAAAGAGGTGAAGATCTTAATATACTTCTCGGCATCATCATCACTGACATTCAACCAGAACTGATAGAAGGCATACGGTGTTGTTCGGTTGCGATCGAGCCAGATATTACCGCTTTCAGTCTTACCAAACTTCTTACCATCCGCCTTTGTAATCAGTGGACAAGTAAGGCAATATGCCTCAGTCTCGTTACTAATTGTACGACGGATAAGCTCTGTACCAGTCGTCATATTACCCCACTGGTCATTACCACCCAACTGCAACTTAACACCAAACTTCTCATAGAGATAGAGGAAGTCGTAACCCTGCAGAAGCTGATAGGTAAACTCTGTAAAGCTAAGTCCATCACGAGTCTCACCACTCAAGCGCTTCTTTACACTATCCTTAGCCATCATGTAGTTGACAGTAATATGCTTACCAACCAAACGAGCGAAGTCAAGGAAGGTAAAGTCCTTCATCCAGTCATAGTTGTTAACCATCTCAGCCTTGTTAGGCTCGTTGCCATCAAAGTCGAGGAACTTACTAACCTGCTTCTTGATAGCCTCTTGGTTATGGTAAAGTGTTTCTGTATCAAGGAGGTTACGCTCCTGACTCTTACCTGAAGGGTCGCCAATCATACCTGTAGCACCACCCACAAGGAGGTAAGGTTTGTGTCCACAACGCTGCAAATGGCGCAACATCATGATACCACAAAGGTGTCCAATATGCAATGAGTCAGCTGTTGGATCAGTACCCAAGTAAGCTGAAACCATTTCTTTCTGAAGCATTTCCTCAGTACCTGGCATCATTTGAGCCAGCATACCACGCCAACGGAGTTCTTCTACAAAGTTCTTCATCTATATCTTTTATACTTTAAAGAGTCAAGGAATTAAAGACTTTAAGGCATTGCACCCTTTCCTCATAAGCCTCAACTCTGTATTAATATTCTATTGTGAGCATCATTAGGGTACTGGGTCATAGCCACTGCCACCCCATGGGTTGCATCTTAATATACGCCAAATTGTTAGAGCTAATCCCTTAAACGGGCCATGCTTTAGGATAGCTTGTCTACCATACTCCGAACAAGTAGGAGTAAAGCGACAAGAAGGTGGCGTAAAAGGAGATATGAACTGGCGATAAAAGAGTATCGGAAGTAGCAATAGCCACGATAAACCACGTGTGAAAAGACGCCATAGTTTGGCTAAAACATTTTGAGATTGCTGTTCATTTGATGCCCTCTCGTTTCTCTCCTTCTCATCCATCATACCCGTTCTCCTATTCTTTGAAGCAAGTTAGAAACCCGCTGTTCAATTGTAACAGAATCTATCAATTCGTTTGAAAGCCATATAAAAGCTATCAACAACTGCTTATCTGTTAGCTCGTTCACACGAAGAGTGACATAACTCTTGTGCTTTCGATAAGCCTCGCGCACCTGACGTTTCACTCTATTACGCTTTACGGCACGTTTGAAATGCTTTTTCGGAACACTAACTAACACCTGTACTTTCGACTCCATGACCGTTTCTTTCGATACAGAAGTCTCCGTCTTACTGTCAATTAGTCTGTAAACAGCCTTCAAAGGGTATGCTGTCATCGCATGACTTCCACCTGTCCCAAAGAGCGTATCTATGAACTTCTTGCTGCATAGACGTTCTTCTTTTCTCAGTCTTTCATCATGCTTTTCCATTCCTTATCAGCTTATATTTACCGTATGTCCAGTACTGATGTCGGCTTCTTCCCCATCCTTTCAGATGAGGCAGAAGCCGTTATATTATTTATTCTTCTTCTCTTTCTCTAAGAAAGCACGCAACGCACCAGTCATAGAAGGATACTCCTTAGATGGTGCTTGAAGGTCAAGTCTCAGCCCCTGTGCCTCAACTTCCTTCGATGTAGCAGGCCCAAAGGCTGCTATCTTAATATCCCCTTGCTTAAAGTTAGGGATATTCTCCTTCAAAGCTTTTACACCTGTTGGGCTAAAGAAGACAAGCATATCATAATCAAAGTTCTTAACTTCTTCCTCTGTTAACCCATTGCTAACTGTGCGATACATCACACATTCCTTATGCTTGAGCTTATTTGCATCCAACAACTCGCTCAAAGCCTCCGTATGTACAGAACTCTGCGGAACAAGGTACTTCTCAGTCTTGTGCTTAGTCATTGTAGGAATAAGACTATCAATCTTTCCCGTATTACCAAAGAACACCTTACGTTTGCGGTACTGCACATACTTCTGGATATAAAGAGCAATCGTTTCAATCACACAGAAATACTTCATATCCTCAGGGATCGTTACACGCATTTCCTTAGCGAGATTAAAATAATTGTCTACAGCATGACGAGAAGTAAATACCACAGCGGTATAATCCAACAGGTTTATCTTCTGCTGACGGAACTCTTTCGCTGAGAGTCCTTCCACTTTAAAAAATGGTCTGAAAACCAGTTCCACTCCTAAGTCTTCCGCTATGTCGTAATATGGCGACTTTTCGCTTGACGGCTTTGGCTGTGAAACCAAGATCTTTTTTATCATCGTGTCCTAAAAGTTTATTATCAAATAGTTATTTGTAATGAACAAAACGCCCCACAATACCATCAACGGCATCAATTCGAGCGCACAAAAGTACAAAATTATTTGCAGACTGGCCCCCATTCTCTTAAAAAAGATGCTGTAACTCTTATAAAAAGCAAGCATTTTGACGATTAACATAACAATTAGTGTATAAATCAATGCTGCATGGAGTGACAAAGAGAAGTAAACCAGCAAGAGTACTATCGGGAACAACAAGACTCCTTCCAGAGAAGAAAGGAAGACCTGTGTTCGCCGCCATTGTCCATTTTTTTTCCTATCAAAGAACACCCAGTTTACGAATCCATAGACCAAATACTTGAATAGGAAATAAGCGACAAAAACGCCAAAAAAACATCCTATCACTCCAAGTTGTGTGTCATTTGAAAGCCTACCGCCCCCTAAATCACGCACAAAGAAATAATAGAGAATACTCCCCAACAAAGAGGTTTGTGCTATCAAGATCGTTTGAAAACGCACCTCTTCATTTGTCTCAAGAGCTAATTCTTTACTACGACTAACACGGAAGAAACTCTTTATCTGGCGTTCTATGAAATTCCTCGATAGAGAAAAGGCTACCATTGCCATCACAAAACAACCTAAGAGCATTGCAGCAATAACATTATCATTGCTTACAGCATAAGGAGCAAGGACGCCCGAAACACCATCAGCATAATTGTTTCCACGTTCTAACTTAAAAAACTTATTCCCTTTAAAGTAGCCTTCTTCTGCAAACTTGAAGTTCGTCAACTGAAACTTTTTCTGTGTTTTAGGGCGCAACAAGATAGACGAGTCAGTTTTCTGACCCGCCTTACCCACAGAATCGACATTCGCCTTCTTCTCTGCTGCCAATGTTGACTTTAACAATAGAGAAGGGCGAACAATGGAATCAGTTGTCGGCATTATCTATTAGAGTCCGAATGTCTTTTTAATATCCTCTACTCGATCGAGCTTTTCCCAAGTGAAAAGTTCAATATCAACTGTCTTTTTCTCATGATAACGGCTTTCAAAGGTCTTCTTAATAACCTCATTCTGGCGTCCCATATGACCATAAGCAGCTGTCTCTAAATACATTGGCTGACGAAGCTTCAGCGTCTTCTCAATAGCCTTTGGACGAAGATCAAACAACTTCTTCACCATCTCAGCTATCTCACCATCAGTAGCCTTCACGTGTGAACGACCATAAGTATTCACATAAACACTAACAGGCTCAGCAACACCAATGGCGTAAGCCAACTGTACAAGAATCTCGTCACTCACACCAGCTGCCACCATATTCTTTGCGATATAGCGTGTTGCATAGGCTGCAGAACGGTCTACCTTACTTGAATCCTTACCAGAGAAGGCACCACCACCGTGACCACCCTTACCACCATAAGTATCAACGATAATCTTACGACCTGTCAGACCAGTATCTCCATGAGGACCACCAATCACGAACTTACCTGTTGGATTAACAAGATACTTGATATTATCGTTGAACAAGGCAAGTACTTTCTCCGATGTTATCTGTGCCTTTACGCGTGGCATCAAGATTTCAAGAACGTCCTTATGAATCTGCTCAACCATCTCCTTATCCGCCTTTAGCTGTGCCTCCCGTGAGTCGTCAGCAGGCTTGATAAAGTCGTCATGCTGTGTTGAAACGACGATAGTGTCAATACGCTGTGGGATATTGTCATCGCTATACTCCACTGTCACCTGACTCTTTGAGTCTGGACGGAGATAAGTCATCTGCTTACCTTCCTTGCGGATGTCAGCCAATGTGGTCATAAGGAGGTGTGCCAAGTCGAGTGTCACAGGCATATAATTGTCTGTTTCGTTACAAGCATAACCAAACATCATACCCTGATCGCCAGCTCCTTGGTTCTCAGTATCACCATTGTCAACACCACGGTTGATATCATCACTCTGCTCATGAATAGCAGAGAGAATACCACAGCTATTACCGTCAAACTGATATTCAGCCTTTGTATAACCGATTTTATTAATTGTCTTGCGGGCAATTGTCTGAAGGTCAACATATTCCTTAGACCTTACCTCACCCATAATCACTACTTGTCCCGTAGTGTTAAAGGTTTCTATAGCGCAACGTGCATCCTCATCGTATGCCAAGAACTGGTCGAGCAATGCGTCACTTATCTGATCGGCAACCTTATCTGGGTGTCCCTCAGATACTGATTCCGATGAAAACAAATATGCCATATATTTATCTACTTTTTATGTTTGTATTTACTACTAACTCTCTGTTTAAGAGTGCAAAGTTACTGCAACTTAGCGGGATAACAAAATAAATAAGTAAGATTTATACTTTATTGGGTGATAGATAGTGAGTGGTGGGTGATGAATGATGGGTGATAATGAACAGTAGATATTAGGTGTTAAATGATGGATGATGATAAAAATACAATCTAAGGTTACCCTTCAAAATTTGCTTTATTTGAGAAGTTAATAGGTATTTCAGAGCTATTTTAGTTTTATTGTCGCATAATTTGCGACGATATAAGCCATAATCGTCGCACAGATATAAATTAGCATCGTATTAATGCAATAGAATTATAAAGCTTGATGCAGAACGATACGAAAGAGGGGATTTACCATTGTCTAATTTACTCAGCAAATACTGTTCGTATATAATGACAAGCAATAGATACCAAGAACACTCGTTTGTATGATATTCAATGATTTGAGTTAATGAATGACTACTGATATTATCTAAAAGAAAAACAAAACAATGAAAGGCGATATTAAGCGCCAATTACATAAGATGTAAAGCCACTTAATATCCCCTTTCGAGTCTTTTCAGGAGTCTTACTCCATATCTTCTGCGAATTATTTTCATGAAGAAAAAGATTTATTTACATGAAAAGAAATATTTATTTTCACGACAAAAAATATTTATTTTCATGAAAATAATTCGCAGTTGGTAGTTTGTTGAAAGAAAAAGGACCCATGAGAGTCCTTTTTCATACACAGAATACGTATTATTTTGCAGGTGTCATCACCACCTCGGCATGGTTACCAGCTGCCACAATCTGCTTCAAATGAGCTGCAAGCTTAGCTGGGGTGATAGCCTCAACGGTCTTCTTATAGTTGGTATGGAAGTCTACACCTGACCAGATATAATCATCGAGAATACCCATCCAATAGCCGTTGTTCTTAGCAGCAAGGTCTGCATTCTTCAGCATCAAATCCTTCACTTTCTGAACCTTATCAGCATCCATCTTAACAGTGTTGTCCTTCATGCCCTCAGCAAGAAGCTTAACAGCGAGGTCAGCCTTCTCTGGATCCATTGGACAATAGCTCTGAACGATAGCCACAGCCTTGTTACCAAAACGACGTAACTTACCACCTGCGCCTACAGAGTAAGCTGCACTGGCATCTTCACGAATACTCTTCAGATAAACCATAGAGAGAACCTGAGCTGCTGCATCAGTAAGAATATCGCCCTCAAGGGTATAAGCCATTGGCGCATGCCAGAACTCAAAAGCAATTGCCTTTGGTGTCTCTGACTTACGAGTGAACTTGTTTGCAACCTTACCATTCACATAGCTTGGAACTTCCTTCCAGTTCTCAGCCTTGCCCTTTGGCAGACATGCAATATACTTCTCAATCAATGGACGAAGTGTAGCCTCATCAAAGTTACCAACGAAGTAGTAAACAAACTGACCAGGATTAGCAAAACGCTCTTTCCAAATCTGCAAGATACGATCGTAGCTTATGTTCTTCAATGTATTCAATGTCGTTGGAGCGAAACGTGCTTCATGACCATAGATAGTGTTGCTGATCGAATCACCGAACACACTCTCAGGTGAGAGGTCTTTGTTTTTCAGTGCTAACTCCATCTGTGCCATCATCGCTTTGTAAGAAGCCTCATCCTTTGCAATATTGGTAAAGTTGAGGTAAAGCAACTGCATCATTGTCTCGATGTCCTTTGGAACACATGAACCAGCTAATGACTGATAGTAGCTTGACATACTGCAACCCATAGAAGCCTGCTTACCAGAGAGTGCCTTCTGTAATTCCTGACGTGAGAAATCACCTAAACCACTATAACCGAGGACAGCATCAAAGAATTGTAAGTTACTGAAATCAGCCTTACCATAGAGGCCCTTTCCGCCCTTCGCTGAAGCTTGGAACTGAATTTCATTGTCTTTGAAGTCGGTCTTCTTTAGAATAACACGTGCGCCATTGCTCAGTGTCAACTCCTTATAACCAAGCACCTTATTCTCCTTCTCGCCAACAATCTTACCAGCCTTAGGGAGCTTCTTCTCGTCGAGCAGTGGTTCCTGCTTTACGTTGTCAACGTATGCCTCAATCTTCTCTGCACGTACAGCATTGATAGTCTGTGCCATCTGAGCCTCTGTTGGGTAAGTTGCACCAGCCTTCTCTTGTGCGAAGATATAAGCAACGAAGTTACTATCCTTATCAGTGATGAGTTCCTGTGCATACTTATTGATAACATCAACATTCAATGCAGGCATCTCAACCAACTGCTTCATAATCTGATAATCATCCTCCTTGCTTGGGATTGGCTCGTTAGCAAGATAGTGATCACGAAGCTCATCACCATACTGTGCGTTCTTCACCTTGTTACGATTGACGTAAGCTGACTCCAACTGAGAGAGGTATTCAGCCTTCATACGGTCGTATTCGCCTGCTGTAAAACCATAAAGACGAACGCGCTGTGCCTCACGATAGATAGCTGCAAGTGCTTGGAGGTCCTTACCTTCCTTAGCATCTGCAGCCATACTGAAGGCAGCCTTTGGTTTTGAAAGCATGTAATCGCCATCCTCTGAATAAGCACCTGTGAAAGGACAGTCTGCTTTCTGTGCCAATTCAGCGAGTCGCTGATTGAGCATCATAGTGATGATGTTCTTTGCATAAGAATCTACATAGTAGTACATATCACCCTTCTGTGCATCAGGGAAGGCGTCATGCTTCATGCAGAAACCTACCTGGCTGTAAGGCATCTCCTTATCCTTACCGAACACGTAGATAGCATCCTTAGTGTCTGGCACAGCCTCTTCTACTACCTGTGCAGCATTTGCAGGAACAGTAGCGTTAGCCCAAAGCTTCTTAATCTCGTTCTCTGTATGGTCTACATCGATATCACCAACAACGATGATACACTGATTGTCTGGACGATACCACTTCTTATAGTAGTCGCGGAGGTCCTGATAAGGGAACTTGTCAACAATGCTCATCAAACCGATTGGCATACGATGACCATACTTTGAGTTAGGATAGAACTTAGGCAAAACGTCATCATAGATTCGCATCACCGGTGTACGGCGCAACTGCCACTCCTGATGAATAACGCCACGTTCCTTGTCAATCTCCTTGTCAGCAAGTGTCAAGCCGTTTGACCAGTCCTTAAGAATCAACAGACAAGAGTCGAGTGCTGTCTGACGAGCTGTTGGCACGTCGCAGATACGATAGACAGTCTGGTCGATACTGGTGTAAGCATTCAAGTTGCTACCGAACTCAACACCAAGTGAACGGGTGAATTCGAGGAGCGTAGAGTCAGGGAAATGCTCTGAACCATTGAATGCCATGTGCTCAAGGAAGTGAGCCAAACCACGCTGATTGTCGTTCTCTTGAATAGAACCAACACGCTGTGCAATGTAAAAATTGGCTACATGCTCTGGCCATTCATTGTGAAGGATGTAGTAAGTTAAGCCATTGCTGAGCTTACCTTGTCTTACATTCTTATTCACAGGGATAGGTCCCATCTGCTGCGCAGAGACCATTCCAGTGACAAAGAGTAAGACGATTAAGAATAAATGTTTGATTTTCATCTTAAACGTTGTTTGTTATTTTAATATTAGTTTTATGGCGCAAAGATACATAAAAATCTGTTACGCAATCCGATTTTTTTATTTTTTATATCTTAACAAAGTATCAATAAAGATTATTCTGTCAACAAATCCATTTGCTGACGCTCATTGTACTGGATATTACGAGGATGATGTTCAAGTATTTCCTGTCGTAGTGTGGAAGTGTCAATATGCGTATAAATCTCTGTTGTTCCGATACTTTCGTGTCCTAACATTGCCTGAATAGCACGCAAGTCGGCACCACCTTCGAGCAAGGAGGTGGCAAAGGAGTGACGAAGGGTGTGTGGAGAAATTGTTTTCTTGATACCAGCTTCAACCGCATATCGCTTTATCATGATAAGAATCATCGTACGCGTCAGGTGCTGTCCACGACGATTTAGGAAAACATAATCCTCCTCTCCGGGTTTAATCTTCATCACATTACGATCGGCAAACCAATAGTTTAGCTCATCTAAGGCACGCGGTGAGATAGGAACCAAACGTTCCTTCGAACCTTTACCCATCACTCGGATATACTGTTCTTCGATATATAGATTGGAAAGTTTTAAGTTGGTGAGTTCTGACACACGCAGTCCACAAGAGAACAAGACCTCAATAATAGCACGGTTGCGGTGTCCTTCCCATTTTGACAGGTCTATCGCCTGCTCTAAGAGATCAACTTCGGCAGTGGAAAGAACCTCTGGTAAGTGGTCAGGTTGCTTTGGTGACTCTAACAACTCTGTCGGGTCTACTTCCAAATAACCATCGATAACAAGGAAACGATAGAACTGGCGCACACCACTAAGAATGCGTGCCAACGAACGAGGACCAATGCCAAGATCAGAAATAAAGGCTGCAAAGTGTTCTAAATCTTCCAACTTCACATCCAACACATTAACCTGTTCTACAGCAAGATAACGCAAGAGCTTATCCACATCACGCATATAAGCATCGAGCGTATTCACCGAGTAACCTTTCTCTAACTTCAGATAACGACGGTAACGGCTGACAATATCCTTTGAATTCTTGTCTGTTTCCATTTAATTTCTTATTTTTGCATACTGCTATTAACATGCAAAGATACATCAAAAAACGATATTTGAGAAGAAAGAGATATGAAAGTAATCATTATTAATGGTCCTAACTTGAACCTCTTAGGAGTGCGTGAACCTGAAATATATGGTAGTCTGTCTATGGACACCTTCCTTTCACAACTGCGTGAAAGCTATCCTAACAGCACCATCGACTATTACCAGAGTAATGTTGAGGGCGAACTCATCAACAAACTGCAGGAGACTGGATTCTCGTATGATGGTATCATCCTTAATGCGGGTGCTTATACGCATACAAGTATTGCGCTTTTGGATTGCATCCGTTCTTTGCAAACACCAGTGATTGAGGTACATATCAGTAATGTTAACGACCGTGAGGCATTCCGTCGCCACTCAATGATTGCCCCAGCCTGCAAGGGTACGATCCAAGGCTTTGGTCTTAACAGCTACAGATTGGCTATGGAAGCTTTGTCGCTCCTATAACCTTTCAACACTCATCATCCCCATTATCACCCATGCCAACAACCAACACCTATACGTCTCTCACTGACGAAGCGGGCTGCGATGCCTATCTTGCCTCACATATCGACCCAGAAGGCGATTATCTTTATCGCCTTTATCGTGCCACAAACATCCATACCATTCACGGACGTATGGCAAGCGGACATCTGCAAGGACGTCTCTTGAAGATGCTTGTACAGATGATACGCCCTAAAAATATCCTCGAGGTGGGTACTTTCAGTGGATACTCGGCTATCTGTATGGCAGAGGGATTGGAGGAAGATGGCAAACTCTATACCTTTGAAATCAATGATGAGATGGAAGATTTCACTCGTCCTTGGATTGAAGGGTCACCTGTTGCAGATAAGATTGACTTTCGTATCGGTGATGCGGCAGAAGAGGCTCCGAAGTTAGGGATTCTATTTGATATGGCTTTCGTTGATGGTGACAAACGCAATTATACGGAGGTATATGAGAAGTTGCTGCCCATTATCCGTTCTGGTGGCTATATTCTCGCTGACAACACACTATGGGACTGGCACGTCATTGACCCTGCCTACGACCACGATCATCAGACGATTGGCATCCGACATTTCAATGATTTCATTGCCAAAGACGACCGAGTTGAGAAGGTTATCCTCCCACTACGCGATGGTTTGACACTGATTAGGAAGAAATAAAAGCTACACAAAAAAGCCTCACCCCCAACCCCTCTCCAAGAGGAGAGGGGAGTGATTACCGAAAAGGGATAACTATAACGAGTTTATTATCCAGTAGTTGCTTCCATACTCACAGCATATAGCAATCTATTTAGCTCTCAACACCACTGGTGCTTACCATCCGCACAATATGTGCGGGGCGTTCGCACAACATGTGCGGAGCATCAACACCAAACACAAAAAGCCCAGCTTTCATCGCCAAACATCCACATATCATCACCACCTAACACCTATCACCCATCACCAAACACCCACATATCATCACCACCCAACACCTATCACCCATCACCAAACATCCGCATATCATCACCACCCAACACCTATCACCCATCACCAAACATCCACATATCATCACCACCCAACACCTATCACCCATCACCAAACATCCACATATCATCACCACCCAACACCTATCACCCATCACCAAACATCCGCATATCATCACCACCTAACACCCAACATCCATCACCCATTCCCCACACTTCAACATAAAAGTTTGTGGGTTTTTCAAACTTTCAGTACCTTTGCAGGATAAAACAAAAATAGATTAGACAATGCAAGAAACAAGACAAAACCGCATATCACGACTTCTTCAAAAGGAGTTAGCAAGTATTTTCCAGACACAGACACGTATGATGCATGGTGTTCTGGTTAGTGTAACGCGTGTAAAGGTAAGCCCAGACCTCAGTATCTGTACCGCTTACCTCAGTATCTTCCCATCAGAAAAGGGCGAAGAAATACTGAAAAATATCAATGCCAATGAGAAAACTATCCGCTATGACTTAGGACAGCGTGTGCATAATCAGCTGCGCATCATCCCTGAGCTACGCTTCTTCATTGACGACTCTCTCGACTATTTGGAGCGCATTGACGAGTTATTAAAGAAGTAAGTGATGGGTGATGGGTGTTGAATGTTGGGTGTTAATGATTTCTACAAAGTGTATTAACGCCCTACACGCCATCAACACCCAACACCCTATCCCTCATCACCCAACATTCAACACTCAACACCTAACACTCAACACCCATCATGAACTTCCCTTTTTACATTGCCCGCCGTTATCTCTTCTCAAAGAAGAGTACACATGCTATTAACGTTATCAGCCTTATCTCCGTACTCGGTGTATCTGTAGCAACAATGGCATTGGTAGTTGTATTGAGCGGATTTAATGGATTCTCAGACCTTGTTGCATCTTTTTTTACCAACTTTGATCCACAAATAAAGATTGAAGCAGCAAAGGGTAAGGCTATGTCAGCGAACGATCCTTTACTTTTAAAGGTAAAAAAACTACCTTCAGTAGAAGTGGCTACAGAATGTGTAGAAGACCAAGCATTAGCGATCTATCACGACAAACAAGCCATGGTGAACGTGAAGGGTGTGGAAGATAACTTCGACTCGCTGACACATATCAGCAATATTCTATATGGTGAGGGCGATTTTAGACTTCATACAGCCAATCTGCAATATGGTGTTCTTGGTATTAGATTGGCCCAAGACCTCGGCACTGGGGTTGCATGGCCAGACTACTTACACATCTATGCGCCCCAACGTGAAGGACAGTATGATGCTTCTAATCCCACAAATGCCTTTGTAAAAGACTCATTGATATCACCGGGAGTATTGTTTCAAGTGAAGCAGATGAAGTATGACAAGGGCTATATCATCACCTCTCTCGACTTTGCACGCCGTATCTTCAACCGACAGGGAGAGATTACATCACTTGAATTACGCATGAAACCGGGTGTCGACATCGACAAAGCCAAGGGCGAAATACAAACTCTTCTCGGTGATAAATACAAGGTATTAGACCGCTATGAGCAGCAAGCCGACACATTTAATATCATGCGTATTGAGAAACTCTTCGCCTACGTCTTCCTCACATTCATACTTATGGTAGCATGCTTTAACATCATTGGTTCGCTATCGATGCTCATCATTGACAAGAAGAATGATGTTATTACCCTACGTAACCTCGGTGCAACGGATGGTCAGATACGTCGTATCTTCCTCTTTGAAGGTAGAATGATATCTGCAGCGGGTGCTATCATCGGTATTGCACTCGGTTTATTACTCTGCTGGCTACAGCAGACTTATGGCCTTGTACAGCTCGGCGATCAGGCAGGCAACTTCGTTGTTAATGCCTATCCTATCAGCGTTCATCCCGAAGACATCATCACTATCTTCCTCACAGTTATTCTTGTTGGCTGGCTTTCCGTGTGGTATCCTGTGCGCTATATGAGCCGTAAACTGACGAGGGATTAAGATAAGCCCTTCTATACTAAACAACTATAAACAACTATAAACCTAAACAATATGACTGAAACCTTAAACGACAAAATTATCATCTATCAAAGTGAAGATGGTAAGACACAGCTTGACGTAAAGTTGGAAAAGGAAACCGTATGGTTAACACAGAAACAAATAGCTGAACTATTTGGTACAAAGAGACCAGCCATATCAAAGCACTTAAAGAATATTTATACTTCAGAGGAATTAACCGAAGAAAGCACATGTTCCATTTTGGAACACATGGGTAACGATGGTAGACAAAGTTACAATACGAAATATTATAACTTAGATGCTATCCTTTCTGTAGGTTATCGCGTGAATAGCAAGAATGCTACTCGTTTCCGCCAATGGGCAAACTCTGTTCTCAAACAGTATCTTGTCAAAGGCTATGCTATCAACGAGAACATTCGTAAACATCAGATTGCAGAACTGCGCCAACTCATACAAGTCTTAGGTAGGGCTATCCAGCAACAACCCACAAAGACAACAGATGAAAGTAACGCGCTCTTTGACGTCGTTGTAGACTATACCTACGCACTCGACACGCTCGACAACTATGATTACCAGCGACTTCACATCGCCAAGACCACCAAAGAAGAACCATTCCACGCCACATACGAGAATGCAATGCACGAGATAGATATGCTTCGACAGAAGTTTGGCGGCTCTGTTCTCTTTGGTAATGAGAAAGATGACTCATTCAGAAGTTCTATTGGACAAATCTATCAAACCTTCGATGGTACGGAACTTTATCCGAGTGTAGAGGAGAAAGCGGCTATGCTACTCTATCTTGTCACCAAGAACCACTCGTTCAGCGATGGCAATAAACGCATTGCAGCCACGCTATTCCTATGGTTTATGAACAACAACGCTATCCTCTATCGTCCCGATGGTACCAAACGAATTGCTGACAACACCCTCGTTGCCCTCACCCTAATGATTGCCGAGAGCAAAACAGAGGAAAAGGATATAATGGTAAAGGTGGTGGTGAACCTTATCAACCAAGCCAATTAACCCGCATTGCTATAAACTTTTCGTAGACAGATAGTAGTATTTCGGAAAATAATTCATATATTTGTCGTGAATATAATGAACAAAGTATGTCAAGAGAGGAAGCAAATCAAATACGCTACATCGTCGCTTTAATAGCAGAATTTGCCAAGAAGTTTAATCTTGGTCAGCGACAGGCGTATAATTACCTTAAACGTTTTAAGGGAATAGACTACTTGATGTCCTTTTATGATGTCCTACACACACAGTCCTTTGAGGATGCTATTCATGACATTTCTATCATCTGTCAGAGGAATGGCGGTGCGCTAAAATAATAAAACCTATGATTCTCTATCACGGTTCTAATATTGATATTGACAAGATTGATCTTACAAAGTCCAAACCATACAAGGACTTTGGTAAAGGCTTCTATCTGTCTGCTGACAAGCAGCAGGCACAACGCATGGCAGAACAAAGGACATCAATCTTACTTGAAGGAAAGCCTACACTCAATAAATATCAATTTGATGAGACAACACTCGATTGCGATAGTTTGAGAATCTTACGTTTTGAAGAGTACAGTAAGGAATGGGCAGAGTTTGTAATAAAGAACAGAGATACCAATACAGAGCAACCTTGCCATAATTTTGATATTGTTTATGGACCTATCGCTGATGATGGAGTAACCTTTCAACTCCGCCGATATAAAACAGGGATGATAAACTTAGAACAACTTGTCAACGAACTGAAATACTCACAAGGTATAACATTTCAATATTACTTCGGAACTGAATTAGCAATATCAAAACTAAAGAAATTATGAAACTGACAGACGAACAGATTGATATGATGAAAGAGGATGTATGTGCAGAACTTATAGCCTTATTGATGAAAGACAGACATTATACTATGTCCGAAGCAATTGATATGCTCTATAACTCTGACACTTACAACCGTATTCAGGACCAGTCTACAGGATTATATTATCAAAGTTCCGGCTATACATACGCTTTTCTACAACAGGAATTAATGACTGGAGACTATCGAAGGTAAAATATTTTTCTGTACCTATAAACCATTTTTTCTTCAAAATACAGCTCTCAAACCACACACCACACTGGTCTGAGAGTTTTTCTTTTACCCTTTTACCTAACCATCTCAAATCTACACCCACGCAAAAAAGCACAAATACAGACATTACTACATAGCTTATACTTGTTAAGCAACCATTGAAACAGTATCTTTGCAGCATGAATCACGAATTATTTTCATAAAAAAAAATATTTTTCTTCATGAAAAGAAATATTTATTTTCACGTAAATAATTTCTTTCTTTCGTGAAAAAAAATCTGTTTAAGCCCAAAGTATGTGATTACAGAGACTCCTTTCACACACTAACGGCTCACGAAAAAGATGATTATTAACCCTTTATTATAAACATAAAGCTATGACTGTAAATTACAAACTATTAAGAACAAGCGGTAAACTCGCACAACGTAAAGCACTAAGAATCGTATCTATCAAAAAAGATGTCACGGGAATAGAGAGAATCTGTCAGCATATCCAACAAGCAACAACGCTTACAACAGCCGACATTCTCGGTACTATCTCGGCATTAAAAACAGAATTAGTAGAGGAGCTAAAAAGCGGGAATACAGTTCATCTACCGGGCATTGGATTCTTCTCGCTTGCCCTTAAAGGCGACATACATGAAGACCCTAAGACGCATCGTCACCATCTCCGTAATGTTGCTGTGCGCAAAATTAGATTCCGCCCCGATAAGGATTTTCACGAAACGTTAGGAAAGATGATTTTTGAAAACAAAACCTACAAAGACGGCACATCCATACTTCCTATAAAATCAGACGTTAACGCTGCACTAAAAGAGTTGTTTGAAGAGAGTCCTATAATCACCGTTAACGACCTCCGTCGCCGTCTGAACCTTTCTACCACCTACGCCTACCAACTTACAGCACAGTTAGAACATGAAAAGAAAATCATCAACATCGGTTCACGTTATCGCAAAATATATAAAAAAGCGTAAGCAGAAGGCGGTAAACAAATGGTAAACATATAGAGGGAAATGGCATATTACCATTGTAAATTAGATTAGACCCAGTTATAATTCAATAGCATAGAAACACAAAAAAGCCATTCCCAATACTTTACAGCATTTAGGAATGGCTTTTTATTATTGATTAGTCCTTAGACTGTTCTTATCCAATCCACTTCACATAAGCAAAGTCCTGACGGTGTGGCAGGAGAGCATTCTTAGGATACATACGAACAGCGTACTTATAAGCACCTGCTACAGTTGCATCGAAAGTAGCCTCGAAGGTATAGTGATTACCCTCATTCTTCACCATCTTGAATGGGATTACCTTGTGGATGTTTACGTCATCAACAGGTGCATTCTTTAAGAATACCAACTCAAGACCTACCGCATCGTTCAAGCCCTGCTCGTCGATTGTGTAAGTAACCTTAATCTTATGACCTGTAGAAATGTCCTGCAGAGCATCTTCATTCTTAGAAACAACATAAATGCTGTCCCAACGCTCTGCTACAGATTCCTTCCAAAGAGCAATCTCCTTAGCAAGTTTATTATCATCAGCCTCAAGCTTATGAGAACGCTTAGCCTGACTCTCATAGAACTTGTCATAATAGTCGTCAAGCTGACGCTTCATTGTATAATGAGGAGCGATAGTTGCGATAGAGTTCTTCACAACCTTTACCCAGTCCTCCGAGTAGCCCTTCTTAGCATCCTTATTGAAGTAGAGAGGTGCAATCTCGTTCTCAAGCAGACCGTAGATAGTTGCTGCATCGAGCTGATCCTGATAGCCCTGATTCTGATAGGTACGCTTCTCTGGCAATGCCCATCCAGCTCCCTCGCGGTAGCCTTCAACCCACCAGCCATCAAGTACTGAGAGGTTTACAACACCGTTCATCTCTGCTTTCTCACCAGATGTACCACTTGCCTCGAGTGGACGAGTTGGTGTATTCATCCAGATATCAACTCCAGAAACGAGACGACGAGCCAACTGCATATCGTAATCCTCAAGGAAGATAATCTTACCGAGGAACTGTGGCATACGTGAAATCTCGAAGATACGCTTGATAAGTCCCTGACCAGCGCCATCAGCTGGGTGTGCCTTACCTGAGAAGAAGAACAGAACTGGACGCTCTGGGTTGTTTACAATCTTCTCCAAACGCTCAAGGTCGGTAAAGAGCAGGTGTGCACGCTTGTAAGTTGCAAAGCGACGACAGAAACCAATCATCAATGCGTTAGGGTTGATACGCTCAAGAATAGATACGACCTTAGCAGGATCACCCTGATTGCGGAGCCACTGCTTGGTGAACTTATCACGGATATACTTGATAAGTTTCTGCTTCAATGCCATACGTGTCTCCCAGATTTCTGAATCAGGAACATTATAGATAGCGTGCCAGATAGACTCATTGCTCTGGTCACCCATGAAACTCTCATCAAAGTATTTATCGTAAACTTTGCGCCACTCTGTTGCTGTCCATGTTGGGAGGTGCACACCATTAGTAACATAACCTACAGCATTCTCCTCTGGGAAGTAACCCTTCCACAATGGAGCAAACATCTTCTGGCTTACCCAACCGTGAAGTTTTGACACACCATTGATTTCCTGACAGGTGTTACAAGCGAAGGTACTCATACAGAAACGCTCGCTGTGATCATCAGGATTGGTACGACCCATACCGATGAACTCATCCCAAGAGATACCGAGTTTAGCAGGATAATCACCCATATACTTGCCGAAGAGCTCTTCGTCGAAGTAGTCGTGACCTGCTGGTACAGGAGTGTGAACGGTATAAAGTGATGAGGCACGTACAAGCTCCATAGCCTGATTAAATGTCAAGCCACTCTCAATGTAGTCGCAAAGACGCTGGAGGTTGCAAAGTGCTGCGTGACCTTCATTGCAGTGATAGATATCCTTCTTGATACCCAATTTCTTCAAAGTAAGAATACCACCGATACCAAGCAGAATCTCTTGCTTCAAACGATTTTCCCAATCACCACCATAGAGAGAGTGAGTGATAGGTCGGTCGAACTCTGAATTCATATCGTTGTCTGTATCGAGCAAGTAAAGCTTTATACGTCCAACGTTCACACGCCATACAAGTGCGTGTACCATATAGTTACGGTAAGGAACATCAACAACAACCTGATTTCCGTTCTCATCAAGTTCACGCTCAATAGGAAGAGAGTTGAAGTTCTGTGCATCATACTTAGCAATCTGCTGTCCATCCATAGAAAGGCTCTGTGTGAAGTAACCAAAGCGATAGAGGAAACCTACAGCACAGAAGTCTACATTAGAGTCAGAAGCCTCCTTAATGTAATCACCTGCCAATATACCAAGACCACCAGAATAAATCTTCAAAGCCTGGTTAAGACCAAACTCCATACAGAAGTAAGCTACAGAAGCACGCTTCTTATTAGGCTTAACGTCCATATAAGTACGGAACTTCTTATAGACATCATTCACCTGCTTCATCAGCTTTTTGTCCTTTACGATAGCTTCCTTACGGTCATAGCTAAGACGCTCAAGGAGCTGAACAGGATTATGTCCAACCTCTTCATAGAGTTCCTCATCAAGAGCTTTGAACATGTTGCGTGCTTCGTAATTCCATGCCCACCACATATTGTGAGCAAGCTCATCAAGACATGCCAATTCCTTTGGCAGAGTTGACTTTACAGTTACCTCTTTCCACTGAGGTTCGTTGGAATAATCTGATTTAATTTTCATAACTTCTTTTCGTTTGACTGTTATATCTTTATATCGTTATTAAAGCAGTTATCAGTTGTTTCTTGCAGCTGCTTTATTTAATGCTATGTCGTAAGCCTGCTCATAATACTTGATAAACTCACTCCAAAGAGCTTTACGAGAGAGCTTTTCAGCATTTGAACGACACTTGTTCACCTCCGTCTTCGTAAAGCCAGAGTAACGGGCTATGGTATCCTTGATACCATCAGCAACCTCTGAATAATTATAATCTGTACGATGTAATACCTTCACACCATCTTCTATCTCACTATACTTGCCCTTCTCTGTATTTGCCCACAAGCCGAAGCCTGCAAGGTCGGTTGTAATACAAGGAACCTTAAAGGCTATTGCCTCCAATGGTGTATACCCCCATGGCTCATAGTATGAAGGATAAACACAGAGGTCATTACCCAATACAAGATCATAATAGTTCATATTCATAATGCCATCATCACCTGTCAGATAGCAAGGTATAAGAATGACCTTTACTTTATCTTCCTTTGCATTGTTCATACCAAGAGAGCTGAGCATATTCAGCACATTGTCATTGTCCATATTGTGAAGCCAATGCGTAAGTACAGGCTTCTCCAATGGTGTATCAAACTGCTTGCCGCTATCGAGACGCTCTACAAGGTCCTGACGTGGACCTGCTACCCACCCTGGAACCTCAATGAAGGCTACAACCTGCTTCTTCAAGTTTTCATCAAAACGCAAGCGGTTCATTGATTCAATGAACACATCAATACCTTTATTGCGGAACTCATAACGTCCGCTGGTTGATACGATTAACGCATCATCTTGTATATCGTCACCTATCAACGTATTGGCAACATCAAGCAAACGCTTACGCGCTGCCTTGCGCTTCTTTGTGAAGGTTGCACCCTTTGGTACAAAGTCGTTTTCAAAACCATTTGGAAGAACCAAATCTACTGGTTTATCCAGCAACTCTTTACACTCTGTCGCAGTTATATCGCTCACTGTCGTGAAACAATCAACATGGTGAGCAGTCTGCTTCTCAATAGAATGCTTACTCTCCATATTCAACTCCGAAGCCATCTGGTCACCGTTATATGCCCAGAGATATTCGTACAAAGGCTTGTTATTGCCAGCAATGCTGCGACCAATACCTGTTGCATGAGTTGTAAAGATAGATGCTATCTGTGGCTGACGATGCTGCAATACGAGTGCTGCAAAGCCTGTCTGCCATTCATTTGCATGGAAAACGACTTTATCTTTATCGCTTAGATAAAACTTATAGAAGCTCTCTACGACAAGTGCCGTAGCATAAGCAAACATAGCTGATTCGTCATAATCCCCATAAGCATGAAGACTATCAACACGATAATACTCCCAAAGCTTACCATAAAATTCTTCCTTATGAGCAAAGTATGACTGAAAATCAACGAGCATAGCGATTGGCTCACCAGGGATATCCCAACGGCCAACCTTTACTGATAACCCCTCAGAAGCTGCTTTCTGCTGCCAATTAGCAAATAGCTTCTTATCCTCTTTGAAATAAGGGGATGGTGTCTCTTGCCAGCAGTCAGGACCAAGGAAAATGATACGATCCTTTATCTTATCTTGTAATGTCTTTGCACGAGTAGAAAGTACTGTATAAATTCCTCCGACCTTGTTACAAACTTCCCAGCTGGTCTCAAAAATATAATCTGGAAATAACATCTTCTCCTTTAAAATATTTGATATATATCGCCACAAAGGTAATATAAAATAAGTAAAGCAACAATTTAATTCACAGATTTTTATGGAATGTATAGTATTAATTAATTAAAATCATTAACTTTGCAATAAACCAACATTCATAGACATGAAACAAAAGATTGTACTGACAATTATAGCCATATTGGCTTTCTCAAACAACATATTAGCTCAAAGCAACTTATCCACTACGAAGACAGAAACTTCGTCTTCAAAAAACAGTAAGATAGCACAGAATAATGACTCTATCTTCAAGGCACATCTCGTCAATGATGAGTTCCAAGTATGGATGGATATTGACTTCTATCATAATAACATTACTGTGCCTCGACAAGAGATATTCGGAGAGGTTCCAGGCTACTTTGGTGCAGTGCGTGATACACGTAAGTGGATTATTTCTGATGCTGTCATAAAAGGAAAAAAGGCTCTCCTAACCATCATAAATGACTATGGAAGTGAGGACCTCAAAGCCGAACTAAAGCATAATTCTAATGGTACCTACACACTAACGAGACTTGAGGGTAGTACGATGAAGATTGTAGTTAATAATAAATGGGTGAAGATTCCTAAGGATTTAATCTTCTATTGTAAATAATCACGTTTCTCAAGACTGTATAAGTAGACCCTACTAAAGACAAATAGATGCCCATTAGTAGGGTCTACTTTTATAATTGAATTTCAGATGTTATCCTTTCTAAACGATCTTAATTAGTTAGAATAGTCCCATCAACCATTTAAACATGTCGATTATTAAAGTCCACGTCCATGCCGTGACACCAATCAATAACCTAAAGACAAAATAAATAATTACACTAAAAATGATAATAAGAAAAGCTGTTAGTAATGCTTTCGACCTCACCTGTCGGATTGTTTTCTTATCTCCTTCCACATAGCGTGTAATTAAATTTAAATTCTTTACATGAGCTTTGCTGAAAAAATCTATCGCATCACCTATAAAAAAAGGAATACTTCCCAATAAAATATCAACTAAATAGTTATAGATAACAGCCAATGTGAGCGGAATAGACTTAACTTTAAATAAAGTAACGTATATAAACGGCAAACCAAAAATTGATGAAACAAGATCTCCTACTGATGGTACTAAACCCAAGAGTGCATCTAAAAAATATTTATCTGCAAAAGTTGTTACCGTACTAATAAACTTATAAGCCTTCGATGCTTTTAATTCACGGATTTCTTTCTCCCTTCTTTGTCGACGAACTTCTTCTTTAATATTAAAAGTATCACTACCTTTATCAAAAGAATCTATATCATCATTATGAGAGTCAAAGTCATCCAAAACAATTCCTCCATCTTGTCCCACTAAAATATCATAAGCATCAAAATTAGACTCATTATTTATTATATTCTTTCCTTCCATCATAATTCAATAAATTAAAAAACAAATTATAATAATCTAATCACTATAACGATTAAACACATAAAAATATTATCTTAAAATCTTTCATCAAATTAAGCATTTTATTACCTCTCAAAAACAAAAACTAAATTTTCAATGTAATAAAAACCCCAGTGAATAATCAATTTTAGTTGTACATTTAGTTTCTGTCATTTTTAACACTTCGTGAAATTATCTGCAACCATACAAATTAGCAAGCTAATATATTAGACCCAGTAACCGTAATAAACAAAAGTATTAGCACTATTAGGCCCAATCCATAATAAACAAAAAGTATTAGCCCTATTAGGCTTATTAGCCTTATCAACCCAATACAACATCTTCCCCCTATCAACACATCATCAACACCTAACATTCAACACACAACAGCTAATATTCAACACCCATCGCCCAACACCCAATAACAAAAAAGAGCCTT
>CAUVDL010000002.1:0-74589 GCA_963550695.1 uncultured Prevotella sp.
CGTCAGAGAACTAAGTTTGGACAAATCTTTATCACTCCAAATTCCGGAAGAACCATATTTGATTCCAATCAATCATTAGACCACAATCCTCATGATACTTACCCGCGACATAAACTCCTAACAGAAGAACTTTATTATCTCTCCTTGTTATGTATTAATTAATATTAAATCTTAATAACCTAAGGCAATAAAAGGAGTAGATGTATTCCTAATTTGTTATCTTTGTAACAAAACATAAAAGTACAGTCTATGATAAAAAATATATTTACTCCTTTTCTTTTCACATTACTGCTATCAGTAGGCTTCACCGTTCCGGTGCAGGCGCGTGCAGCAATTGACTTGATTGACTTCGATACACAGACAATTTCAATCTCAGTTGTTGGTAACGTGTTGCATGTGGTAGGTGCTGAGGACGAACAGTTGGCAGTCTATAATGTGACGGGTGTACGCGTGATGAGCGTGAAGGTTGACGGCAGCGACAAGCACTATACGCTCAACCTCCCGAAGGGATGTTATATCATCAAAGTGGGCAACGTAGTCCGCAAGGTATCTATCCGTTAGGACGCCGTTTAGTTCTTGACAATCTAAGCCGTTTCCAGAAGAGTAGTGACTCCCCTCGATGAAGCTGAAGTGATTCGCCAGTTGGCGAGTCCCGAAGGAAGACAGAAGGTTTTCCCCATGATTGTTGACCAGTACAGCCAATCACTGTATTGGAAAATTCGTAGTATTGTCCTCACCCATGAGGATGCCGATGACGTATTGCAAAACACGTTTCTCAAAGCATGGAAAAGCCTTCCGACCTTTCAAGGGAAAGCAAAATTGTCCACTTGGCTCTATCGTATCGCTATCAACGAGTCGCTCGACTTTCTTCGTCGTCAAAAGACGACTACGCTGTCCAGTGCTGATGCCGACCTCTCGGTTGCCAATCGCTTGATGGCAGACGACTACTTCGATGGCGATAAGAGTCAGGCAGTGTTGCAGGAAGCCATTGCGACTTTGCCCGATGTGCAGCGCACGGTGTTCACACTTCGTTATTATGACGAGATGAAATACTCCGAGATGAGCGAGATATTAGGCACAAGCGAGGGTTCGCTGAAAGCCTCTTATCATATTGCTGTACAGAAGATTACTGACTACGTGAAGCGGTATGAATAATATTTTACCTTGATAATTAAACCATTCGACCTTTCTGCAGTCTAAGTTATATCAAAGAAAAAACTTTATGGAATCAACGAATCACTTACAAAAGGAATACGGCACACAGCGGCCTTTCACAGTTCCAGAGAATTACTTCTCTGAATTGTCTTCCCGTATGATGGCTCAGATACCAGCTGAAGAGCAGAAAGAGACAGTCGTGACGGTAAAGCCACGCCGTGCGATGGTGCATTATCTCCGCCCATTGGCAGCGGCAGCGATGACAATCGGTGTTGTATTGGTAGGCTTCCTTGCTTATCATGAGTTTGATGCTGAGCAAGGAAAACAGTCTTTGGCAGGCAGTCATTTAGCACAGGGAGCGCACGAGGCATCGGCATCATCAGAAGACGAATTTGATAAAACGGCAGATTACTTCATGATAGACGAGTCGGATATGTATGCTTATTTAGCAAGTGAATAGTAATGTAAGAGAAGGAAGAATGAAACACAAAAGAATAATCTTATTGCTCTGCATCTTCTTCAGTGTGTCTTTGCTACATGCACAGGGGAAGTTTGATTTTAACAGAATAAAGGCAGAATCGCATAGTTTTATGACGAAAGAGGCAGGGTTGACAGCGCAGGAGGCTGCACGATTCTTCCCAGTATATGATGAGATGAGAGGTAAACAGCGTGGCTATTTCGATAAGTTACGTGCTATTTATAATGCAAGTCCATCATCAGAACGTGAGGCAAATAAGATGATTAATCAGGCTGACGCCTATGAAATACAATTAAAACAGATAGAACAGCGTTATCATAAGGAAATGCTAAAGGTGATTTCTGCCACCAAACTGCTGCGCGTGTTAGAGGCTGAACGCCGCTTCCACCGCCAAATGTTTAGGAAGATGGCAGGGAAGAGGGGGTAAAAGCCTCACTCCCCAACAAAGCCTCACCCCCCAACCCCCTCTCCGAAAGGAGAGGGGGAGTGCTGGAAACGGTTTGCTCGGGGAATCACAGAAAGGCTTTCTCTTACTGAGAAAGGGGCTGAATCACGCATAAAACTTTTCCTAACTAGTAGGGGTATCACGCTAATCACTCCCCTCCCTATGGGGGAGGGGATGGAGGAGGGGCCAGTTGTGCTGGGTTGTTCTGCTATGTTTATTTTGCATATAACTAAATTAAAATAATGAGACAACTTCATTCTCTATTGAGATTATTGATTGCCGCAGTGCTTTTCATTGGAGCTGGTAATGCCATGTATGGACAAGTCCCAGCTAAGAAACGAGAGTTCCGCGGTGCGTGGATTCAGTGTGTGAACGGACAGTTCCAAGGTATTGGTACAGAGGAGATGCAGCGTACGTTGCGTTATCAGTTAGACGAACTACAAAGAGATGGTGTGAATGCCATCATCTTTCAGGTGCGTGCAGAGTGTGATGCGCTCTATCCAAGTAAGTATGAACCATGGAGTAAGTTCCTTACAGGGCGTCAGGGCACACCTCCTTCACCTTATTGGGATCCATTGCAATGGATGATAACAGAGTGCCACGACCGTGGTATGGAGCTTCATGCGTGGATTAATCCCTATCGTGCTAAGACTAAGAATACCACACAGTTGGCAACGAATCATGTTGCAGTAACCAATCCTAATCGCGTCTTCTCTTACGATGGTCTTTATATCCTCAATCCTGCTCTACAAGAGAATCGCAATTATATCTGTGCAGTAGTGGATGATATCGTAAGTCGATATGATATTGATGGCTTACATATTGATGATTATTTCTATCCTTATCCTGCTGCTGGACAGACCCTTCCTGACCAGGCTTACTTCCAACGTGACAGACGTGGCTTCACCAATATCAACGATTGGAGACGTAATAATGTAGACCTTTTCATCAAGCAGTTGGGTGAGTCTATCCATCGTCGTAAGCCTTGGGTGAAGTTTGGTGTTTCTCCTTTTGGTATCTATCGCAATCAGAAGAACGACCCACGAAATGGTAGTCGTACAAATGGTTTGCAGAACTATGACGACCTTTATGCTGACGTTCTAAAATGGGTAAACAATGGTTGGATAGACTATTGTGTGCCACAGATTTATTGGGAGATAGGCAATCGTGCGGCTGATTATAAGGAACTCATCGGCTGGTGGAACCGTTATGCAGGCAATCGTCCGCTTTATATTGGCGAGGATGTACTTCGTACGGTGAAGTATGCTGACCCACAGAACCCTAATTCAAATCAGCTTCCAGCGAAACGTCGCCTGCATCAGCAGTGTCAGAACGTGAACGGTACGGTGTTATGGTATGCCAAGTCGGTGGTTGATAATCCCGGCAACTATGGTACACTTCTTCGCACAAACTACTGGCGTTATCCATCTTTGCAGCCTTTGATGCCCTTCATTGACGACGAGGCTCCATCGAAGCCAAAGAAGGTGAAGGCAAGACAGGAGAGTGATGGCTACTATTATCTGACATGGAAGGCTCCAAAGGGAGAGGGCTGGCAGGATGCTCCTTATCGATACGTTGTTTATCGTTTCTATGCAGGTGAGCCTATCAATCTCGATGATCCGTCAAAGATTGTGGGAATGCCTTACGGCAACAAGCTACGTCTTAATTATAAAGACGGCAGCACAAAATACGTCTATGTCGTTACTGCTCTTGACCGAATGAGTAACGAGAGTCATGGGAAAAAGAAAAAAGTGAAGCTTTAAGCTTCACTTTTTTTATTATTATTGGGTTATTAGCCCTATTGGGCCAATTGACCTTATTAGCCTAATTGGCCTTATTAGCCTTATTAGCCTAATTAGCCCAATTAGCCTAATAACCCTTGATAACACCTCTCATACTGTCGTGCAACCTTGATATAATCATGATGCTTGCGTACATATTCATAGCTATCGCGGCGAAGTTGAGGTATGAGAGAGAGATTATTGACAAGGTGAGTAAGCTCTCTAACACAGCTTTCATAAGTTGGGAGGACGTTAATAATAGGACGAAGTGTGGTTTCGTTGATGATTTCATAGTTCTCTGGTTCACCACCACCAATACAGATAATGCCATGTGCCATCGCTTCAAGCGGATTCATCGAGGGTGTATAGCTATAAAGTTGGTCCATGATAGCATCAGAACCAAGCATCGTTCGCACATATTCATCAAAGGGTAAACCGTTAACAACCGTGAGGTTGAGGCGGTCGGGATATTGTTCTTTCACTGTTTCAGCAGCTCTCAGCATGATATCAGTCCCTTTATATACCGACCGACTCTTACTGATTCCAATAAAAAGGTTCAGCTTTTCGGGTGTTTCATCGGCTATGATAGGTGCTTCGCCTACAACGATAGGGAAAGGGATAAAGGTTGTTTTCTTCGGGAAATGCGGCTCGTAACAACGCCAATACTCATAGAGCCCTGTCACGATAGCGTCACATTGTTCCGCCATCAGCTGGTTCAGACGACCTTTTTCCGTATCAATCCAATCCTTTCTCTCGACTATCGCCTCCTTATTTTGGCGCAGTTCCTTACCGATATTGAAGTCGCTATAACGCAGTGGCATCGTCGTTGAGCAAGTGTTTACCCAATAATAATCCATTCCGAAGCCACAGAGAACAACCTTTTTATTATGCTTTTTCAAATATTGAAAGAGTGGCAAGAGCCGTTCTGCCTTCAATTCAAAGAACATCGGATTGATGAATTGCACAATGTCATAGCCTCGTAGACGGGGCAGTAGGGCATAAATCTTAGCCATCAGAAGCACACCACCCATCTTACCTGGTCGTCTGGAAACATCGATGTCACGTGGGTAATTCTTCCAAAAGTCCCCATTTGACACCACTGTCACCGTATGTCCAAGCTCACGCAAGCCTCGTGCCAGCGTGTTATGTACGTTGCTATATTCACCTAATAGAAGGACATTCATGTGACTTTTTTAATTCATAATTCACAATTCATAATTCATAATTATGATTACCGAGTTTGTTACTGTCATCGTTATCACGTTTTAAAGCGCCATGTTTAGGAGTACCAAACCATAGTATATGTTTTTTTCTGGTCGAGCGTTTTGATATTCTTCGTTTCTTTGTAGTTTGAAGAAGTCCTCAGAATAATCTTTATAGGTCTTACTTCTCTATATTTCATGGCAAAGGTAACTTATAAATTACATTTATACAAGTTTTATGAGATGTTTTCTCCGTTGCTCCACGCAGCGATGGTGCCTCTGTGGGCTACGGTTCAATAAAAAAATCTCCGTAAACTCTGTGCGTCTCCGTGTGATATTTAAGGGTCTTCAGGATTTTGGAGTGATAAGTTTTGCCGCTTGTGTTTAGAGTTTGAAGCAATGTCACACGGAGGCACGGAGAGGACGGAGGATTATTAAAACAAAGCAATGGAAGTCACGGAGGCACCGTCGGTGCATAGAGCGACGGAGCTTGTTTGCCAATTCTATTAGCAATTTATATACAAAGAACTTATCCCAAAATAGTTATCAAGAATCTGTATGCTATACCTCCGTCGCTCTATGCACCGTCGGCACCTCCGTGACATTGCATTACCTCCGTCCACTCCGTGACTCCGTGTGCCTAATATATAAGTCTTTTAGTTTGTCACTCCAAATTTCGGAAGAACCATATTTAACCTCAAAAGGCAAAGAAATATATTGACAAAATACTCGAAGAAAAGGCGGAGAAAAGGACTAAAAACAAGCCGTTTGAGTACCCTTGTAAGTGTTTTGTTGTCAAGTAGTTGCAAAGGTGGTTTTTAAAAGGTGCTTAATTGGACTCCAAAAGGGCGTTAGTTAGAGTCCAAAAGGGCATCTTTTCGAAGTCAATTAGGCATCTTTTCGAAGCCAAAAGAGCAGGTATTGGTTTTGAACGGTGCGAAAATAGTTTACAAGAACCAATTAGTAAGGGAGTAGTTTGTTTGTAGAAGACAGATATATATCGTATCTATTTACTTTTTATCCCTTGTTGAGCCTCAACAGCATTATCAATGTCTTACGTCCGAAACTGCTGTTTGTCATTCTTCTGAACCACTTATACTTGCTCGTATAATCCTTGTCAGGCAGCGGGAAGAGCCCACGTTGGGACAGACGTTGGAGCACATGGTCGAGATGTGTCTCGTCATGTGTCAGCCTTATGACGTTGTATATGTGGTCCATTGTCAGCTGGGCGATGCGTCGTTCCATAGCGATACGCTCTTTGACAGGGAGATAGTCTACTCGCTCTTTCAAGCGATAGATAACCTGTTCGGCATCGGATAGGCGACGGATGTGCCAACGTTTGTCACGCTTGTGCATCGTTGAGTTCTCCCGTTTGCGATAGTAATAAGCCTTGTTGTTGGTTGTATAAATGCTTTCAGCACGCAACATAATCTGTGGAACGAACTCTTCGTCCTCATGGAATATGCCCTTTGTGAAACGAAGATCGTGCAAAATATCCTTACGGAAAAGGAAGGTCCACACGCAACCACGTAGGTTGTTGTGTGTCATATACTCCGTTCCACTTATCGGACCCTCAGCATCAGCAAGTGGTTTTGAGGTTTTCTTATCAGAAGACTGGAACAGAACCATATCTGTTTCGCGGTATCTGATGATGTCAAGACACTGTTCGTAGGCACTTGTCAGCAAGAGGTCGTCGCCATCAACAAACTGAATAAATCGACCCTCAGCCAACGCTATACCCGTGTTTCGCGCTTGTCCCGGTCCTTGATTAGGCTGCCTAACGTAGACAATGCTCGATGAAAGGGCAAGCAATTCGTTGATAGGCGAATACTCCGCACCATCATCCACGACGATAATCTGGCGTTCCGTCTCGTTCAGACTCAATGCCAAGATGCTATTGACACACTCTTTCAGCATATCAACAGGCTCGTTGTAGAAGGTAATAATAAAACTTACGAGCGGCTTATCTTCCTTATTTTGTGAATAAACTGGGTGAGTTGACATAAGCGTTTTAATCCTATTAAGTGGAGAATAAAGAGTTTTAAGGTGCCTTTATAGGGCAGAACGGGCAGGATAGGGGCTGCATGAGTAGCCTCATAGACATCTATTTGAATATTAACCAATGCCTGATAATACGCAGGGGTCAGTTCTCCCCATAGATTGAGGTGTTTTAGATGCGCCTCTAAGAGGTCGTTTAATTCCTTTCCTCCTGCCTGAGCGGTGATACCTTTATCGTTCTGACAATAATAATATAGCCCCACAGACGTTGTAGCCACTACCCTTGCCCGCTGTAACAAGTAAGGATAAGTATAGACATCTTCAAACACTTTGCCCTCTGGAAAGCGTATCTCCGTAAAGAGTTTGCGCCGAAAAAGCTTATTACAAGCGTAGCTGTGGAGATGAGCTCCGCCCAGCCAATAGTCACGGATAGAACCGATCGTTGTATCCGTGAAGCTCAGCAGGCGTTGCTTCGTCCTACTTCCATAATACAGCAGAGCAGGATATTCAAGGATATCATAGTCGGGATGTGCTGACAACACAGCCAACAGCACATTGTATGTACCCTCCACAACGAAATCATCAGAGTCGACAAAGGTGAGATAATCGCCCTTTGCCACCGCTATTCCTGCATTTCTTGCTGCCGAAAGCCCCTTGTTAGTTTGGTGGATAAGCCTACAATTCCCCTTAGTAGCCGTCATTTCTTCCGCTATCTTCCCAGAGGAATCCGTCGACCCATCATCAATGAGCACCACCTCCATCCTCTCATCCGTCTGCGCCAACACACTCTTCAAGCAGCGTCGGAGTGTGTCTTCAACGTTATAGATAGGGATGATAATAGATAGTCTCATGTAATAATTGTTTGATGCAAAAATAATAAAAAACTTTTAAATCCGTTAGATAATGTGATGAAAAAAGCCTCTAATACTGACAGCTATTTGCATATCTTGAAGTACATCAGCCTCTTTGGTGGTGTACAGGTGCTGAATGTGCTGATTGGTATCGTGCGCAACAAGTGTGTTGCGATGTTGCTCGGACCGCAGGGAGTAGGTCTTCTCTCCCTCTTTAACTCTACGACGAGACTCGTCAGCGACGCCACGAACTTTGGTATCTCTATGAGTGCTGTGCGCAATATATCAGAGGATTACAACCAGAAAGACGAGGAAAAGCTAATAGCCGACATTGCCGTCATACGCTCATGGAGCTTGCTTGCAGCCTTGTTAGGACTCTTCACCTGTCTCTTGCTCAGTCCGTTGCTTAGCCGTTACACCTTTTCTTGGGATGGTCACACGCTTCATTTCATCCTTCTTTCTCCCTGTGTGGCATTGACAGCCTTAGTAGGAGGCGAATTAGCAATCCTCAAAGGTGTCCGTAAGCTGCGTGCCTTAGCAGCCATCTCGGTGTATAACGTATTGGGTGCCTTAGTATTCACCGTTCCCCTTTATTATTTCTTCGGTAATGCAGCCATTGTTCCTTCGTTGGTATTAATGGCGTTGATACAACTTCTCCTTACCGTCATCGTTTCTTACCGACTTTATCCTCCACACGTTTCCTTCCAGAAAACACTCTTAAACAAGGGTTGGGGTATGATTCGCCTCGGCACAGCTTTCGTCCTTGCAGGCATATTGAGCTCTGGCGCAGATTTGATTATACGTAGCTATCTCAATAATGTTTCTGACATAGCAACCGTGGGCTTCTATAATTCTGCCTTTATGATGACAATGGTTTATGCAGGAATGATCTTCTCAGCGATGGAGACCGACTACTTTCCACGCCTATCAGGAGCAAACAACTTGAAGTTTACTTTTAATCAGATAGTCAACCGACAGATTGAGGTGACACTCCTGCTCATTTCCCCTTTGCTAACTTTCTTTCTCTTGTTTCTGCCCCAACTGCTACTCTTCCTTTATTCCGATAAATTCCTTCCAGCCCTCAGCATGGCACAAGTGTTGGTCTTAGCGATGTATATTCGTGCAATCCGTTTACCGGTAGAGTATATCTCTTTGGCGAAGGGCGACTCAAAATCCTTTCTACTCTTAGAGGGTTCGTATGACATCTTCCTTGTCACACTCGTACTTCTTGGCTTTTGTCAGTGGGGACTCTTCGGTGCAGGATTGGGCATAGCAGCAGCAGGCTTTCTCAATTTCGTTTGTGTCTACGTCTATGCTTATGTCCGCTATGGCTATCGCCAACCCCTCTCCGTAACGCGTTATGCCATACTTTATTTCTCTATCGGACTCCTTGTGTTCCTTTGCGTGCGTTCCGAGTATGCGTGGATACGATGGGGCGTAGCCAGTTTGTTATGCGTTGTCAGTACGATCGTTTCTCTTCGTTTGATGAAAGCGAAGTCGGGACTGTGGAATACCTTAATAAGTAAAGTGAAGAATAAGTTTGTTCGCCATACCCAAGATTAGTCTACTCGTAGCCCATCATATCACAGCAGCCTGCCTTTCGTGATTCCTTAATGCGCCGTTGTCACAACCCGTAAGTCTAAATCAGTCACTAAACGGAAAGGCTCATTATTCTTCCTATCGTATTTTTTTTAACTCTTACCCTCGCTCCTACACAGCTTCTGTACTCATGCTATTCGCTTTTCTCTTCGTTTTGTTTCCTCCTTTTCTGCCCTTTATAACCTTATACTGCCCTCCCCCATCGCTTCATGCTGTAAATAAAATTCAAATCGTAGAAATCAAAAGACCATAAATTGCTTCATTATTAACGCCCAATTGACTTGCAAAAGATGCCCTTTAAGACGCTAACTAACGCCCTTTTGAACCCTTACTAAGCACCTTTTGAAATGTACCCTCACAACAACTTGATAACAAACAACTTACAACAGCAATAAAAAAACTTGTTCTTATCCTTTTTTAGAGCCATTCTTATTAACTTTTTGTAATGTTTTTTCCGTATAGCTACTTGCGCTTGAAAGGGATGCGAAGAGATAAATAGAATAACCGAAAAAGGCTGCATCAAAAGAGGATTGAACCTTTTTTGATACAGCCTATTTAAGCTAACTATATTAAACGCAGCGTTACGCTGCTTTATAGCCTTTGTTTATTTCTCTGCAACTGGTCGAACTGAGAAACCGAACGCACGAATGTTGCGGTAAAGTGGATGAACAACATTATGCTCAAATCCTAAAACATTACCGTTGTTGTTGTCGTTAGGGGTAGCTGTCCAGTATTCACCAGCCACACCGTATTTTGTCAATGTGCTTCCGTTTCTTGCTTCTCTATATCCTGCAGCAGGGAAGAAGATTGTCTCAGTCTTACTGCTATTAGTCCAGAAGTTATGACCGAAGTTGTTTTTATATGTTTCTGCCTCAATTGTAGCATCCGCATTTATCTGATTAATGTTATTCGAGAGTACACCAGTCGTTGTAAATCCAGTGAATGCATCATTAGCAGGTACACTAAAACCAACAGGACATGGATCGTAAATAGTCTTTACAACAGTCTGACTGTTTGCTTGGTTTTCGGCATACGCTGAAGTATTATTCATTGACCACAAGTTATAGAGTGTATAGTACTTTGCAAAGTTTGTCCCTGCATTCAGTGAGCCGTCGGCATTATATCCTGCTGTATAATAGTTTTGTGGGTTCTGGAGGATAGTTTGCATATACATATCGCTTCCAGCATTCCATTTAATTGTACCTTCAGCAGGCTGCCCAACCTTACCTGGGAAAGCATCCTTACGACCCCACTGATACTGCGTTGTATAACCTGTCCTTGATGTTGTACCAGGCAACTGTGTAATCGTGATGATTGTTTCTTTCTTCTTACCAATGGTCTGCCTTATCTTTACATTTACAGAACGAGGGCTTTGGTAAGGAGTACCTTGCCATAATGTAGGCTTCCATCCCAGTGCTTCATTAGCAAATCCATAAATAGTTCCTTGCTTGTTGGTAACAGGAATCTCCTTAAGTGCATCCTTTGGTGCAAACCACAGATGCCAAGACCACAGGGTTTGATACTCTGTATAATAAACTCTAACCGTTACTTTTTTACGTCCTTGTAGTCGTTCTTCATCCCTAAACTTCTGAATAGATTTTCTGACAGCTATAACTGCATTACCACTCTTGATACCATCCTCTGGCACTTGAAACTTTATGTAGAGGTTGCCATCAGGAGCACGATAAAGTCCATTATCCTTTATTTTGACAAGATTACTCTCGTCTGACCATAGAACCCAAGCCTTATCAATACTTCTATTCGCTCCGTTATTTGTCTTTTCAATCCAAGGGTCAGTAATAGGATTACCGTCTTGGTCTCTTAGCTCTGTCAGGGTATTACCATTACCTGGTACGGTCATCTTATATGCACTACTGTTAGTAGCACCACCCTTAATAGCGTTACCATACACCAACGGAATCATATAATATCCTGGTGCAGAAATAACATAGCAGTTTGCAGTGTTCTCTACAGCTGCCGCACCTGTCTTGTTTGAGAGGTTATAAGGTGTAGCCTCCGAACCCAAAGGATTTTTCTTTAGTTCGTTATTACGTGCTGCAAGCAGGTCGACAGTCTTAGCAGGAATAAGTGTTGCTGTTAACTGCTCTGGATGATCTTTGCTACCATTACCTCTCTCTGCACTCAAGCTCTTCAGCCATGCTGGCTTATTGTTACTATAATTCTTTCCATCTTCACTATACCCTACAACTTCCCATGGCACAGCAACTATTTCTGTTCCAACACGACGACGACTCAGTATGGTAAAACCACCTGACGTCTGTGTATCTGTGAAGCTTGCAATATTAGGATCTACCCCTGTAAGTTCATATTCCCAATTAGAATTCTTCTCGCTCAGTTTATAGACGTGTGTTGTACCTTCTCTCCATGTACCTTTGAGAGGCACATGAATTTTTGTACCATCACTAAAGACAATCTCAGCCTTGACACTGTTACCATCAAGTGTCTGTGGAATCATATAGAAGGTGTAACCATCAGTCAACTGTTTAAGGTCTGTTACATCTGGATTATTAAACCTGGTCTGGTTTCTAATAATGCTATTAGGCTTCTCAGTTGTCTTATAGCTTAATCCTGAAAGCGTTACTTTTCCACGTTGGCTATATCCATTGTTATCCCATCCTGCACCCACAGGATTAATGCGGTCGTTAGGAAGTCTGTACTTACTCTTCAACAAGACATTATCAATAGAAATCTCCTTTATCGTCTTGTTGTATGAGAGGTCTTGACCAACAGCAAAACGAATTGCTGTCAACGCATGACGGAACCAAAGGTTGGTTTCTGGTGCCTGATTGTGAGTTGTGTATGTTACTAAACCAGAACAAGCAGTCATAAGGTCTACCTGCTTAGTAACGTCTTTATTGACTGTAAACTCAATCGTTGGCGCAGATGTGGCTGTTGGTTGAGATTTAACCACTATATTATTATTGTTATCCGTAGTTTCTGGGTAAACTGCGTAGAAGCGGGCATAACGCTGACCCCATGACCAAAGGATTGAAGGGTTAATATTACCCTGCGGTGTGGTAGACTTATTCTCAAACCAATTTGTACCAATTGAATTGGCGACAGTACCACGAATACCTGTTGATGAGAAATTGCCAAGAGTGCTACTGGTGACAATATTAGCACGTGTGCTTGGCTCAACCTTCACAGGGTTAACACCCTCCATAACTGTTTCAATCAAGCAAGCATCAAGATTTCCGTCACCCTCTGCCAATAACTTCTGCCCCTCAAGCTCCTTATTAGTCAGTCCCGGAGTGATAGATCCACGTGTCAGTGCACCTCCACGAGCCAGTGCATCTTCCTGTACATCACTTACATTAAAGCGTACAACAGCTCCATTATTGCCATTATTAGCGTTTTCTCCCAAATCATCATCTGCACAAGATACAGCAGAGAATGCCATACCACCTATAAACAAGGCTGAGAGTGCATGATAGAAAAATGTCTTATTCATTATTATCTTTATTCTTTGTTTTTACTCTTTTAATCTTCTGAAACGACTTCTTCGTCACCTCCAGGCTGCAAATCTATTACTTTATTTTCGCCACCGCCACCGCCACCAGGCTGGACAACAGGGCTTGCAGCTAAAATAAAGCTTTCCTCCAAAATGTTACATACCGAAATAGTCGGCCTAAGATAATTTAGTTTTTTTGTTTCTATTGTTTTCATTTTTTCATAAATAAGTTTTACACCTATTATAACATTGAACTATAAATTAAGTATAAATAATAAGAGGAATTGTGTGTCTAAGGACCTGTTCACATACTACAAACCCATGAATTAGCACCTTATTACTCTATACGATTTAGTCCTTGTCTCATCATTCAATTCAATAATTATTGCAAAATTATAAATAATAGTGCAAATAACACCATTCTTGGTTTACTTTTTTTTTCTATTTTTCAAATAAGATGACAGAACTTGACTTAAATCAAGAATAATAGTTAATTAGTTGAAGGAAAGTATTATTTCCAACTTAACCATGAGTTTTCATTTGGCAAGCAGTATAAACCTAATTAGCCCACAAAGCACTAATAGGTGGGCTTCCGTTAAATGCGTAGATTGTTAATAGAATAAGATTAATCCACATACATGGTATAATTATCCCCAATGAGATGGTTTTATAAAGCGGGCTAAACAATATGATAAATGTAATTAGCTGCGATGTCTATCTGTTTTCTACAAACAATTTATTCTCATACTATTGCTTTTTTGTAAACTATTTTCGTGCAGTTCAAAACCAACATACGCTCTTTTGGCTTCAAAAAGACGCCCAATTGACTTGCAAAAGATGCCCTTTAAGACGCTAACTAACGCCCTTTTGAAGTCTAATTAAGCACCTTTTAAAATCCCTCTTTGCAACTATTTGATAACAAACAACTTACAAGGGTATAAGAAAAGCACGTTTTTAGCCGTTTTTTCGACCTTTCTAATCAATATTTTGTAAGGATATTTTACACACAGAACCTCACCCCCCACCCCCCTCTCCGAAAGGAAAGAGAAGCCTCACCCCCCAACCCCCTCTCCGAAGGGAGAGGGGGAGTGCTGGGAACAATTTGCTATGGAGTATTGTTAACCGCTTGCAGTGTTGGGGTAGCTAAATGTATTTCCTAATCAATAGGGGTATCTCGCTAATCACTCCCCTCCCTATGGGGGAGGGGTTGGGGGTGGGGCTGCTATCTTTTTCACATTTTCTATCTTAATCCTGGAAGTAAACTCTCTTCACGCGATTGCTGATAGTCGTCAGTACCTCATATGGAATCGTGTCAAGCGTATCGCTGAGAACGGTGACAGGGAGGTGGTCGCCGAAGATTTCGACACTGTCACCTTCCTTGCAATCGATGCCAGTAACGTCAATCATCGCTACGTCCATACAGATGTTGCCGACGTACTCTGCCTTCTGACCATTCACCAAACAGTAGCAGTGGCGGTTGCCCAAATGGCGGTTTAAGCCGTCAGCATATCCGATTGGAATTGCTGCAACCACACTGTCATGGTCGATGGTTCCCTTGCGAGAATAGCCTACCGTGTCACCAGCTGGTACGTTACGTAGTTGCAGGATAGTCGTCTTCAACGTAGAGATATTGTTGATTGTCTTGTTTGTGCGTGGGTTAATACCATAAAGACCTAAGCCCAATCTGCACATATCCATCTGACGTTCAGGGAAGTGCTCGATGCCCGAAGAGTTGTCCATGTGGCGGATAATCTTATGATTGAAGGCTGCTTGAAGCTTCTTGCTACCCTCATCGAAGAGTGCAAACTGGCGTGCAGAGAACTCGTCGAAGTTGTCAGCATCAGAGCCAACAAAGTGAGAGAAGACCGAACGAGGGATGATAGCGTTCTGCTGTTTCAGTCGCTTAATCAGTTCGTCCATATCCTTCTGTGGGTCAAAGCCTAATCGATGCATACCTGTATCGAGCTTAATATGAACAGGGAAGCCCGTGATACCCTCCTTCTGTGCCGCCTTCACGAGTGCATCCATGAGTCGGAAGCTATACACCTCTGGTTCAAGGTCGTAATCGAAGAGTGTCTTAAAGGAAGTCATCTCTGGATTCATAATCATGATATTGCTTGTGATACCGTTCTTACGGAGCGTCACACCCTCGTCAGCAACAGCCACAGCGAGATAGTCAACACGATGATCTTGTAAGGTCTTTGCTATCTCTACCGCCCCTGCTCCATAGGCATCAGCCTTAATCATACAAACCAATTTCGTTTCTGGTTTGAGGAAAGAGCGGTACCAGTTGAGGTTGTCAACAACAGCATTGAGGTTTACCTCCAATACTGTCTCATGCACCTTCATCACCAAGAGTTCTGTCAGTCGGTCGAATCCAAACTGTCGCGCGCCCTTCAATAAGATTACTTCATCGTGTAAGTTAGCGAAGACATCACTGTGGATAAAGGCGTTGACGGTAGCAAAGAAATGCTTTTCACCCAAATGCTTAAAGGCAGAACGCTGTGCCAATAGCCCTTCACCGACACCAATAAACTTCTCAACACCACGCTTCTCACAGAGAAAAGCCACCTTATTATATAGGTCTTTATCCGTGTCACCACTTTGCAGGATATCGCTCAAAATCAATGTGCGACGACGCCCCTTATGGTCAGGACGACGGTTCATGAAGTCGAGTGCAATATCGAGTGAGTTGAAATCAGAGTTATAAGAATCGTTGATAAGCGTACAGCCATGCTGTCCCTCCTTTACCTCCAAGCGCATAGCGACAGGCTCTAATTGTGCCATTCGCTCGCTGATAGTAGCAGGGGTGAGCCCTAAATAGAGCGAAACGACAGCGCAGGTGATAGAGTTTTCAACGCTTGCATCGTCAATGAAAGGCAGTTTATATTGTCCTTCTGTCTTCCCTTTCCAAATATATGAAACCGTTGTCTCAATGTCTTTCTTCTCAATAGCCTTGATATAAAAGGCAGCCTCAGCATTCTTTACAGACCAATCTAACTTCTGTCCCTTGTAATCATACTGGCTTAAACACTGTGCCATCACCTCATTGTCGGCAGAATAGACAATTGCCTCGGTGTCATGGAAGAGTTTTATCTTCTCATTGCACTTTGCTTCTAAGGAAGGGAAGTTCTCTTGATGGGCAGTACCTAATGTGGTGAAGACACCGATTGTAGGCTGGATAATGTCGTGCAAAGCCATCATCTCGCCTGGTTGACTGATACCCGCTTCAAACACTCCGACCTGTGTATTCTCGGTCAAGAGCAGTACTGACAGTGGAACACCAATCTGAGAATTATAGCTACGAGGTGAGCGTGTGACCACCATCTGCGGAGAAAGCAACTGATAAAGCCACTCCTTAACCATCGTCTTACCATTAGAACCCGTGATTCCCACAATCGGAATCAAGTATTCATCACGATGACGTTCAGCCAGTCGCTGCAAAGCTTCCAGCGAACCAACAACTTTCAAGAAGTTAGAATCAGGATAACGAATTGCCCAATCCTCAGGCACTACCTCCACAACAAAGTTTCTCACACCCCTCGCATAGAGTTCTGGAATGTAATTCTGTCCGTCGTTACGCTCTGATTTGAGCGCAAAAAACAATGTTTCTTCTGGGAAACACAGGGAGCGACTGTCGGTAAGCACAAAGCTTATATTTGCATCTTTATCACCATAACGGCGTGCACCAATGAGCGTCGTTACTTTCTCAATAGTATAATTCATTACTCTCTAAATTGTTTTATATCTTATGCAAAGGTAGTGAAAAGTCTTTATACAGCATATTATCCTTGCATTTTTTTCGTCCTATCATTTAATATAATATCGGCGAGCGCACTTAGGACACACTCCCTTTATCATATAGTTGATGGAGGATTGTTCGTATCCTGCTGGCAAATTTACTTGTGGTACGGGGATGTCATTAAAGCAGTAAGTGCGATGACAACGCTCACAATAGAAGTGTACGTGCAAGTCTTCATCTTCTTCATCATCATGACTCAAACATAATTCGTAGCGTACCACATCATTCCCGTCCTCCAACTGATGTACGAGGTGTTGCTGCTTAAACAAAGATAGAGTACGAAAAATATTTGACTTATCAATCGTTTGAATTCTTACCTCCAACTCTTTCATAGAGGCAGGGCTGTCCAGTCCTGACATTGTTCGTGCTATGAGTATGCGATTTGCGGTCAGTCTAATGCCATGTGCTTTCAACAGTTCTTCTATCTGCTTGTCATTTAATTCATCCATCGTCATAAATTCAATTCTATTTTAGGGTATTTCTGTTTTAGCAAGATTGCTTTTTCCTTTGTTTTCTTTATGAAATCCTGATAAGCCGCTGCCTCTGGATGAAACGGGCGATGCGCCAACGCCTCTTTAATAGGTTGCCATTCCACAAGAAACTGTTTAGCTTTTGCAGAGAAACAGGTTGCCACAAGCTGTTCCCATATATATTCTACGGACTGATCATTGGGGTGCAACATATCTGCTTTGTAGAAACGATAGTCGCGTAGTTCGTCGTTCACAATCTCATAGGCTGGGAAATAATAGACCATCTCACCTTCTTCCTTAATCAGCTTGTCGGTAGCCAACAGCAGCACAGCCTTTGACAACTGACTTCCGTGATAGCCATATTTGGCATAACGGATAGGGCTGACCGTGATAATGACCTTGACCTTTGGATTTGCTTGTCGTAATAGGGTGATAGCCTCGCGCAGTGCATCAGCACACTCCTCAACCGTAAGTTCGCGCTCTTCAAACTCTCGTTGTGGACGTTTCTGGCAGTTGTCAACAATCTCGCCTGTAGCTCGCTCCACATAGACATGGTTTGTTCCCAATGTGAATACGGCTGTGTCAAACGTATGGTTTGCCACCTTCTTCACCGTATGTAGCACTGAAACAGGGTTATACATCACACCGAAGGGGTTTACCATGGCACGAAACTTCTCTTCTTCGAATCGCTTACCAATATTGTCGGCAAAGCACGATCCTACAAAAAGAATCCGCTCACAAGGTTCCAACTCAAATGTTGGACGGGAGATGTTGACAATTGTTCTAAATTCCATAAGGCCGCAAAGGTAAGAAAAATCATAGAGAAAGCCAATCAGTAAAGAATATTTTTCATACTTTTTAGTTGCTTGAATAAATATTCTATCAGTTAATGTTTCTTTTCATATATTATTTGTATATTTGCCCTACTTATAAACTTGTTGTTTTTAAGTTGAGTACTGATATGGATCAAAAGACATTAGAGTTTGTTACTTATTGCATAGGCAAGTTGTCGGTAATGTTGAATCTGTCACAGCAAGAAGTATATCGTAGGTTGAAAACCTCTGGTATACTGGATGAATATATTGTGCCTTCTTATGATGTATTGCATACATTCGGCTCTCGTTATCTGATGGAGGATTTGACGGAATACATGAAAGAGAAAGGAGTTTTATAAATAGAGAAACGATAAATGTACACATACCAATATCCGCACCCAGCTGTAACGGCTGACTGTCTTGTTTTTGCACGTACTGAAGAAGGGATGAAACTGCTGTTGATACAGCGGAAGAATGAGCCTTGTAAGGGGAAATGGGCATTCCCTGGTGGCTTTATGGATATTGACGAGACAACCGTTGATGCTGCTCGTCGTGAGTTGAAAGAAGAGACTGGCTTAGTGGTTGGCGACCTGCATCGTGTTGGTATTTTTGATGCTGTTGACCGTGATCCACGCGAACGTATCATCACTGTGGCTTATTACACGATTCTTGATAAGCCTGCCGAAGTCAGCGGTTTGGACGATGCAGCACAAGCAAAGTGGTTCCTCTTGACCGAACTTCCCGACTTAGCGTTTGATCATAAGGAAATCCTCCAAGAGGCTGAAAGCGTATTGGGTGATGGGGGTTGGGGGTTGGATAGTCAATGAGAATAGTAAGCCTAATTAGCCTAATTAGTCCAATTTAACGCAGGAAGACAAAGAAATATATTGACAAAATACTTAAAGAAAAGATAAGAAAAAAGGCTTAAAAGCGAGCCTTTTTATTCTCTTTATAAACCCCTTGTTATCAAGCAGTTGTAAGATTGGCTTTCAAAAGGTGCTTAGTAAGACTTCAAAAGGGCGTTAGTAAGGGGCTTAAAGGGCATCTTTTGCAAGCCAAAAGGGCGTTAATAGGAAGCCAATTAACGCCCTTCTGAGTTTCAACATTTGAATTATCTTTACAATACAGAATGACGGAAGAAGACAGAATGACAAAAAGACAAATAAAGGTTCTTCCGAAATTTGGAGTGACAAACTAAAAGACTTATATATTAGGCACACGGAGTCACGGAGTGGACGGAGGTAATGCAATGTCACGGAGGTGCCGACGGTGCATAGAGCGACGGAGGTATAGCATACAGATTCTTGATAACTATTTTGGGATAAGTTCTTTGTATATAAATTGCTAATAGAATTGGCAAACAAGCTCCGTCGCTCTATGCACCGACGGTGCCTCCGTGACTTCCATTGCTTTGTTTTAATAATCCTCCGTCCTCTCCGTGCCTCCGTGTGACATTGCTTCAAACTCTAAACACAAGCGGCAAAACTTATCACTCCAAAATCCTGAAGACCCCAAATAAAGACGGAATAATAAAAGAGACAGAAAGACAAAAAGAGACAGAATAACAGAATGACAAAAACAAAAGGAGATTTATTCTGTCTACGTGACATTGTTATGACTGAGTACAGACAGTCATTTTGAGATTTATTCTTCTTCTTTTCCTTGCCTATTTTTTTATTTTGCTGTCACTGCTATCACTTAAAGACACAAGCTAACTCATTAGATTACAGAGGGAATGATTGAAATGTTAAAAGTGACAGCAAATCAAAACAAAACTTGTGTTGTGAAAAGTGTAACAGTTTCTCTTACTAAGGAATATTTATCACTCCATACAAAGGAAGAAGAGAATATAAACACACGCATCCGATATTTATACAGATTACTTTTGGCAGTTTGATAAGAAAGTATTACTTTTGCATCGGTTTTCAGAGTGGAAACTAAGGGGTGCTTGCCTGTTTGGGCTTGCTGAGATTATACCCATTGACCTGATACGGATAATGCCGTCGTAGGAAGATTCCCCCTTTATACTTTTTCTTAAATTATCAACCTGGGATATGAAAAGAGTTATCCTGTTTACTGCTGCACTGACGTGTGTGGCAGCTATGAAGGCGCAAACAGTGACGGACACGCTGAGACAACAGCATCTTGACGAAGTCGTTGTAGCCGGTGTACGTGTGCCAAAGAGTGCACCATACGCAGTATCTAATATTAAAAAGAAGGAACTTGAAGCGTTCTCTAAGAGTGGACGTGAGTTGCCATTCCTGCTCGCTCAGACTCCGGGCGTATTGGCTTGGGGTGAGAACGGACTCGGAACGGGTACGGCAGCAATGCGCATCCGTGGTGCTGCGGGCAGTAGAATCAACATCACCTTAGACGGTGTCGCACTCAATTCGCCTGAGGACCAGACGGTGTTCTGGGCAAACATGAACTCTTACGCATCGCTGATGAATAGTGTACAGATACAGCGTGGTATCGGTACATCAACCAATGGTGACGGTGCTTTCGGTGGTTCGGTGTCATTGGCAACGAGTGCACCAAGTAGAAAACCAAGCATTGAAGTGAGTGGTTCGTACGGCTCATACAATACGTATAACGCAGGCGTGAAGTTCTCTACGGGTCTGTTGTTCAATCACCTTGTCTTCGATGGAGCTTATCATGAGACCGCAACAGACGGATATGTCAACGGAACAAGTGGGCGTTCGGGCTCTTACTATGGTGGACTTACATGGTTGGGGGATAACTTCCGCATCAGTTATAAGAACATCGGCAACTTCGAGAAGACTGGTCAGGCATGGAATGGTGTCGTTACGGGTAGCAATGATTTGAGTTTGATGGATGGTACCTACGGTGCTAAGACAGGTATCACGACCTATAAAGATATGTATGAGAGAGGTTTGGGCAAGTTCAACCAACTCTATGAATACTTGCAGACCGATGCTAACGGAGCCTTCGTGAAGGATGCTAATGGCAACTACGAGACAGCACGTTACACGATGCGTGACGGTTCATTCTGGAACAAGACGACGGATAATTTCTATCAGAATCATAACCTCTTGTCGTTTGCTTTCCACCCATCTAACCATTGGAGTCATAACGTAACGCTGCATTACACCTACGGTTATGGTTATTATAGCGAATTCAAGCATAACACAAAGTTTGCTAAATTCGGTTTATCGTTCACCGATAGCAATGGTAAGTTTATCAAGAAGTCTGACTTCGTACGCCTGAAAGGTTTGTCACAGCACACCTACGGCATTGTTTACACCAGCAATTACAAGGACGAGAATTGGGATGTGACAGGCGGGCTGAACCTACAACAGTTCCGTGGCAGTCACTTCGGCTACCTCACTTATATAAAGAATGAGGAGGCAGATGCGAAGTATCGTGCTGGTGGCAATGATTATAAGTATTATGACGCTAAGGCACATAAGTATGATTACAGCGGATTCTTCAAGGCAAAATACAACTTTGCAGACTATTGGAACGTGTTTATGGACCTGCAGATCCGTCATGTGGAGTATATGACTGATGGTCAGAACGACCGTTTCTATAAGGTCGGCAGTGGCTATCAGAACCAGCTCTTAGACATCAACGAGCGTTATGACTTCGTCAATCCGAAAGCAGGAATCAGCTATTATCGTGGTGGTCACAAGGCTTACGCATCTATTGCGCATGCCAGTCGTGAGCCAGAACGTAATAACTTCACCAACAACGGTAGTTATCCTGCACCATCACCAGAGCGCATGGTGGATATCGAAATGGGCTATCAATACAATGGTCACAACTGGAGAGCAGGGGTGAACCTCTATTATATGAACTATAACAACCAGTTTGTACAGACTGGTGCGCAGAGTGATATCGGTGCGAATCTGACTACAAACATCAAGGACAGCTATCGAATGGGTGCTGAGTTGGAGGCAGGCTGGAGCCCATTGTCATGGTTGACCGTTGAGGGTAACGCAGCTTTGAGTCGTAATATCATCAAGGACTTTGACGAGATGGCAAGCGTAGATTGGGAGTCTTCGTTCCGTAAGATTCATTACAACCACTCTACTTTGGCGTTCTCACCATCAGCCATCCTCAATGGTATGCTCAATCTCCATTACAAAGGCTTTGAGGCAGTATGGCATACAAACTTCGTCAGTCGTCAGTATCTCGACAATACCGAGAACATGACTCGCTCACTGCCATGCTATTCACAGACGAATATCAACCTCAGCTATACACTTCGTCCTACCAAGCACATTGCAGGTTTGAAGGAAGCTGTCTTCGGTGTGAACCTCAACAACATCTTCAATCGCCATTATGCAGCCAGCGGATGGGTGTATAGCTCAATCCTCGACAACAACGGTCATCCTAATGAGAACCGTTATACGCAGATTGGTTTTATCCCAATGGCAGGCTTTAATGTGATGGGAAGTGTTGCGTTAAAGTTTTAAAAAAAGCCCCTCCCCCTTCCCCTCCCCCGAAGGGAGGGGCGTGAAATGTACTGTTTGCTTGTAGATTGCTTATAAGAAATGAGTCAACACTCAAACAGGACAACCTGTTTACATGTAAACATGTCTACTTGTAAATTCATGTTAATCACAAGGGGTATCTCGCTATCTACGCCCCTCCCTTTGGGGGAGGGGAAGGGGGAGGGGCTGGTTGGTGGGTGGATTGCTGTTGGTTTGCTGTTGGATTGCTGCTGGTTTGTTGTTGGTTTGTTGTTGGTCGCTTTTCTTTTTTATCACTATGACATTAGACATGCTGGGCTGCATTGTCGGCCTAATTTATATCTATCAAGAATACAAAGCGAGTATATGGCTTTGGTTGACGGGGATTATTATGCCTGTCATCTATATGTTTGTCTATTACGAGGCAGGATTGTATGCGGACTTCGGAATGCAGATATATTATACATTAGCAGCCATCTATGGTTTCTTGTATTGGAAGTTCGGACGAAAGAAAGGGGCAGAGGAGATTCCTATCACACGCTATCCTCGTCGGTTGATACTCCCTTCACTGCTTGTCTTCCTCGTCCTCTGGGGCGTACTTTATATCCTCCTCGTCAAGTTTACAAACTCTACCGTACCAGTATTAGATAGCTTCGGTAATGCGCTCAGCTTCATCGGACTATGGGCATTGGCAAAGAAATACATCGAACAGTGGTGGATATGGTTTGTCGTTGACGTCGAATTAGCAGGACTTTATGTATATAAAGGGATTCCTTTCACCGCTGGCTTATATGCATTCTATGCTGTTATTGCTGTGGCAGGGTACTTTAAGTGGAAGAGGAGCCTCCCCCAACCCCTCCGAAAAAGCCTCCCCCAACCCCTCCGAAAGGAGGGGAGTGCCTAACGGGATAAAGGTTCCTTCAAAGTTCTCCAAAATATATTCATAGGTTGAAGGAGGAGTTATCGAAAGGAATGATACCATATAAAGTATCCCGAAGAGAGAAAGAATAAAAAAAGGTTACTGCAATAAATTAAACGAATACAAAGTATCTCGAAAGAGAGAAAGAATAGAATAAGAATAGCAAGATAAATGATTATCAATAACAAAAAGAATAATAAGAACGGACAACAACACATTCCCAACGAGCACCCCGTTAGGCTTTCCCCTCCTTTGGAGGGGTTAGGGGAGGTCTCCGGGGGAGGCTTTAATGCCGTCATCCTTGCTGCGGGCGACTTCCCTACTCACGTCCTACCCCTTCACATTCTACGTACTACGGAGAATCTGATTGTTTGCGACGGTGCTTTGGAGGACCTACTTGAATACGAAATAGAGCCAACAGCAGTGGTAGGTGATGGCGACTCGCTCTCAGAAGAGTTGAAACAACGCTATGCACACATCTATCACCAGATTTCGGAACAGGAGTTTAACGACCTCACTAAGGGTACCCTCTTTGCTCGTTCACATCTAAAGATGGATGCATCTACGCATACTCGCCCTCGCTTCTGCTACCTCGGAGCAACGGGAAAGCGTGAGGATCACACTTTGGGCAATATCTCTCTCATGCTCTATTACTATCGCCAGTTGGCTATTGACCCAGTAATGGTAACCGACTATGGATATTTTGTCGCAGCATCAGGTACAACTCGCTTTGATTCTTTCCCCGGACAGCAAGTCAGCATCTTCAATGCAACCTGCAAAGAACTAAGCAGCAACGGACTCAAATGGGACGTCTATCCATTCACCGAACTATGGCAGGGAACGCTAAACGAAGCCTTATCGAATGAATTTACAATCCAAGCGGATGGTGAATACTTAATTTACCGTACGCATAAAATATAACAAACCTTTTTCTACAAATTAAAAGTGCCATATCTTCATCCCCGTACGGAGATGTCGATATGGCTTTCTTCTATAAGCTAAATTAGTGGCTCTGTACCGAATTTATAAAGTTACTTCATAACTACCTTAACCGTTCTACCACCCTGACGCTTCACATAAACACCTGATACAGGTTTCTCTACCTTTACACCATTCAATGTATAGTAAGTTGCAGGAGCATTGTTTGCTGTCTCTACCGCACTAATAGCTGTTGGATCAACCTTAGTAAACGAAACGGTCATAGCTGCAACATCAACAGTAACATCGTATGTTCCTTCCTCTTCCTTTGTGATTTTCCATTTGTTATCATCACCACCAAAGACAATCTTACCCTCGTTTGACAAGTCGCGCAAATAGAACATCTGATCGAAGCCAGCATAAACATTCGTACCGAATTTCAACTCACCTGCCTCCGACTCACCTGCCTTCAACTCTGTTCGTGCTGAGTACTTAGTAGGATTTGCTGCATCTTGCTTCATAATAGTACCTTCTCCGATACTCCAACCCCCCTTAGTTGCACTACCAATCATCCACAGAGCGGTGTGCTTCAAAGCGGTATCTTGATAAGCAGCCTTAGTAACAACCACGGTTTTCTCAGCCAAGTTACAAACAATATCATAGTTGGCAGACTCACTAACAAAAAACTTATTGTCTACAGGTTTTTCATCGCTACTTACCAATGTTGCTGCAACACCCGACTGTAATGTCACAGGACTTACACCAGCACGATACTCCAATTTACCCCAATCAAGCTCAGTCAAGAACTTAAACTCCTTATTTGCGTCCAGATGAACAGTTGCCTTGAAGACATCAGCATTCTCATCAGACTTCTGCATAACGGTACTCTGACCAAGATTCCAACCACCCCATGTAGCATCACCGACGATTACCAAGCGATCAGCAGCCTTTGCAGACAACGCGCCTACAACGAATAAAGCGCAACATAAAATAGATTTAGTAAATGTTTTTAATCCCATAAAGATAATATTTAAAAGTTTATTAAAATATGATTTAGTCTGTAATAAAGAACAGATTCTTTTCTCTTATCAACAAAGATTTAGGTAGCTTAATCTTTTTTCAGATTGCAATATTACAAAGAAAATATGAGACTAAAAGTGAATATAAATATTCGACCATAATAATATAAAATAAAACAAGGTGTTCTCACAAGTTTATAAAAAGAGATATGACTAATAATCAACTAAATATCAAGCATTTATAAATCATATAAAGTTTTGAAAGAAGAAACTAACGCTGAGAAAAATATAAAGTAAGGAATAGCTCTAAATAATAAAATAATTAGCGTGAGAGAGATAGCAGCCCCACCCCCAACCTCACCCCCCAACCCCCTCTCCGAAGGGAGAGGGGGAGTGCTGGGAACAATTTGCTAAAGAATGACTAAAAGTTTTCCCTAACCAATAGGGGTATCTCGCTAATCACTCCCCTCCCTATGGGGGAGGGGTAAGGGGGAGGGGCTACTCCCCCTCTCCTTTCGGAGAGGGGGTTGGGGGGGTGAGGCTTTGTTGGGGGGTGAGGTTACCAACACGGGTATAGCCTAAGCGATATAAAATATAAATAAAAACGGTTCTTCCGAAATTTGGAGTGACAAACTAAAAGACTTATATATTAGGCACACGGAGTCACGGAGTGGACGGAGGTAATGCAATGTCACGGAGGTGCCGACGGTGCATAGAGCGACGGAGGTATAGCATACAGATTCTTGATAACTATTTTGGGATAAGTTCTTTGTATATAAATTGCTAATAGAATTGGCAAACAAGCTCCGTCGCTCTATGCACCGACGGTGCCTCCGTGACTTCCATTGCTTTGTTTTAATAATCCTCCGTCCTCTCCGTGCCTCCGTGTGACATTGCTTCAAACTCTAAACACAAGCGGCAAAACTTATCACTCAAAATCCTGAAGACCCATAAAAACGTCTTTTATTATTTTTCTTATATAAATGAAAAGGTATGTGAAATAACAGATATTTCAATGGTAGCAGTTCGTTTCACGCTTTAATTTGGTAGATTTTTTAATTATTTTATCTCATATAAAAAGTGTTAAATATGTTAAAGGTATTGTGTATCATAAAATAAACAGCTAATTTTGCACAAAATTTAACGACAATTATAAAAAAGATATACAAACTGTTGGTGTTTATCATCTTATTTAATTGCATTCAAGATATAATTTTACAAGATCAGAAGAGATATGAAAAAAAACGAAATGATGGCAATAGAAACTATTGCCAAAGGCTTGAAAGGTGCCTATCAGAAACCGATGTGTACTAGCTTCCGCATGGACACAGAGTCTATGATTTGTAGTAGCGTGAGAGGAGAGACTGACAATAAGGATGTCAGCGAGGATCCGAGTGATCCTTGGTTTACACATCAAGGGAATTAAAAAGAATCTGTTAACGGTAAACTTTGTTTGTAGATAACATGTTACTCGTCTACGAGTTCATTATTCTACATGAGGTAAAATGAATTAACTCAAAAATTTTAATACGTAATTAAAGGAATCAAAGAATGAAAAAAAGAATTCTTTTGCCAGCTATATTGTGCATGGCAATATCAATCTTTACAACTTCTTGTTCTTCTGATGATATTGAGTCACCAGAAGCAAAAGAGCGAATGGTAACCCTTACTGTATCAGCAGGTACAGAGGATAACGCTGCTGCGACACGCGCTCTGTTGAGCGAGGCGGATGCTGCTAAGAGTCCATGGAAGTGGGAACAGGGCGACCAAATTCTTCTTGTGTCAGGTAATGGAAGTCAGAAGACTGTTAGCAAACTTTCAATAAAAACATTGAACCATGGTGGTCTCAGTGCTGAGTTTGAGGGTGAAGTACCAGAAAACAGTTTAACCAATGGTGGTAGCTATCGTTTCTTCTACGTTGGTAAGAATTCTGACGGTAATAGTGATAGAACTGTTGATGCGTCTAAGGGTAGTATCAACATCGACCTTACTAAGCAGACTGGTGAACTCAAAGACTTGAAGCGTAACTGTGTATTGACAGGTACAGGTAAAGTTGTTGTTTCTGGTAAAAAGGCTAAGACTGAGGGAAGCATTACATTGTCAAATGTGTTTGCAGTAGCTCACTTTGCTGTGCAGGCGAATGCAACACTTACAAAGATCGGTCTTCGTGGTCAGGGTGTTTACGCTTCAGCCGATGTAGACTTGAGCACTGGCGCAGTAACAGGTAAGTCAGAGATTGGTACAGTGGCAGATCCAGAATCAAACATCTTCTTCCCTAAAAATGATTTTTATGTAACCTTCGTTCCTGGTACCGTAGCTCCAGCTTTTGATGGTTACTATGCTGGCTCATATACGAGTGTAGTTAAAGCTAAGCCTGCGACACGCAATTATGACGAAAGCAAGTCATTTGTTTATTATAATGGTCAGAAGGCAAAATTCTCTGTAAGTGACAACCAGCGAGTTGCTATAACAAACGGTAATATGCAGTATGTAATGCCTATCGCTACCTATACCTTTGAAATGAATCCAAGAAAGCTTCTTGCTAACACACTTATTAGATGGAAAAAGGAAGTTCCACTTAAGGTTACCGCTACACGTACAGTTCAGCCAGGTTACTATCAATTAGCACCAGCGCAGTGGGAGATGGCAATACCAAAAACTTCAAGAACAAATGCAGATTACACTATTGAAACTATCCCGGTAGGGAATGATAAATATGTTTCTCCTGAAAAGTATCGAATTTTCGATTTGCCATCTTGGGGAACTCTCGAAAATCCAACATTGCTCAATAATAGTTTTTCTGCTCCAAGTGAGCAAGTAATAAAGCAGTTCGACTATGGTCATAAGTTGAAAGTTGGAAACCAAGAGACACGTGTCATGACAGCAGAAGAGTGGGATTATCTTATGCCTAATAATAAAGTGTTTGACGATAATCTTGCTAACACTATTCGTGTTTGGAATGAAAACGGACATAAATATGCTAAATGGGCAAGATGTCATATTAAAGCAACATCGGAACAGCGTGCTGAGGACGATGTATGGTTGCGTGGTTGTCTTATCTTCCCTGATGATATGCCAATTGCAGAGGCTAAGGCTTTGTTTAAAACATTTGGCAAATTTGGTCGTCATTCTGTAGCAGATGATAACGAAACAACATTTGATAAGATTAGAAATAGTGGTGCAGTATTTATCCCACTCTCAGCTTGGAGACCGAGTGGATCAAATGTGTTAAAACAATGGGGTAAACATGGTAATTACGCAACGACCTCACGCACAACTCTTGGAAGTAAAGTTCGTCATGTTAAAATTGCACCTTTACCTGCTGGAACTAATTTCTATGAAGGGTCAGATCCAGATCAGGGTTGTGCGGTCCGTTTGGTACAGAACTATTAATACTATCATCCGATAACGTTCGGATTAGATAAATAAGAATCGGTCATTATGATTTCTTGCTGTCTTAACGCAGCAAAAGGTTGTAATGACCGATTTGCTTTTGTCCTTTTGTTACTCTGTCTTCCCTTTATCCAGTCTTGTTTTCCTTGTTACTCTGTCTTCCCTTTACCTTGTCTATTCTTTATCTTTCTACCAAGCACCTTGTCTACTTGTCAACCCGTTCACTCGTCCACTCTATGTTTATTTTTGTCCTTTTGTCACTCTGTCTTCCTTTTATCCAGTCTTGTTTTCCTTGTTACTCTGTCTTCCCTTTACCTTGTCTATTCTTTATCTTTCTACCAAGCACCTTGTCTACTTGTCAACCCGTTCACTCGTCCACTCTATGTTTATAAATGTTAAACATCAATGTTAAAGTAAGTATTATTAGCAGTTTAGTTGTTTGGATTGTAGATGCCGTTTGACACAATCTTAATTACCGTGAGCTGAATAGAGCTTAATAAGCTGGCGTTCAGGAGTTTAAGGAAAATATAGTTTTTCTTAATAAACACCTGTGGCTAAGTAGGTTAGAGCTTGAAAGGAGACAAAGAGATGTGAACAAGAAAATCCAAATAGACTACACCTTATTATATATATAGGTGTAAAAGATGGAACTTTTGGCATTAATTAAAATCAGTTGAAACAAAATTAGGAAAATAATAATAAAAGTTTAAAACCTAGACCTAATGAGAATCTTTAAGGAAACAAAGCAGAAGCATCTGTACTTCTCGGCTGCTTTTGCTTTATCATTGGCATTGGCACCAACAGGTGTCTACGCAGGTACAAACACCAGTGCTGCAGTACAGGCTGTACAGCAAAATGGTAATCACAAAGTGACCGGTCGTGTCGTTGACTCTACTGGCGAACCGCTTATTGGTGCTACTATCCTTGTTGAGGGTACCACTAATGGCACAGTAACGGATATTGATGGTAACTACACCCTCAATACCACTCCAAATGCGAAGCTTGTCTTCTCTTACATCGGTTATGCCGCACAGACCATCCCTGTTGGTGGTAAGGGCACTGTCAATGTAACATTGAAGGAGGAAGCTAACACCATGAACGAGGTTGTCGTTACCGCCATGGGTATTATGCGTAAGGAGAAGTCTCTTACCTACGCTACCCAGCAGGTAAAGGCAGAGGACCTCATGAAGGTGCAGGATCCTAACGCTGCTAACTCACTCGAGGGTAAGGTAGCTGGTATCACTATTACGCCAAGTGCTGGTGGTGCTGGTGGTGCTTCAAAGATTGTTCTTCGTGGTAACCGCTCTATCCTCGGTAACAGTTCTCCACTTATCGTTGTTGACGGTGTACCAATGAGTAATGGTATTCGTGGTCAGCAGGGCATGGGTGCAGAGGGCTTCGGTTCAACAGGAACTTCTGAGGGTTCTGACCCATTGTCATTGATTAACCCAGACGATATCGAGTCTATCAACGTCCTCAAGGGTGCTAACGCTGCTGCGCTTTACGGTTCACGTGCTGCCAATGGTGTTGTGATGATTACCACCAAGCGTGGTCGTGAGGGTAAGGTTGATATCAACGTTACTTCAAACATCACCTTCGATTCTCCATTGTTGACACCAAAGATTCAGAAGACTTATGGTGCAGCTTATGACCAGGCAACAGGTGCGTTGTCATTGAACAACTGGGGTGGTAAGCTCGCAGACCGTGCAGACAACGACCTCGTTGTACGCACTCCATTGGATGAGCGTTGGGTAGGTTATCCAGAAGAGCAGATTGGTACAGACGCAAGTGGTAATCCAATCATGGCACGCCGTCATAATGTTTATCTCCGCAACCATGCAGGTAACGATGTAGACAACTTCTTCCGCACGGGCGTTACAACGAACAACTCTATCTCACTTTCAGGTGGTACAGAGATTGCACGTACCTACGTGTCTGTAGCAAACAGCCATGCAACAGGTATGATGCGTAACAACTCATACAACCGTAACTCTATCAGTTTCCGTCAGACTTATAATTTCTTCAAGCGTTTGCACATTGATGCATCATTGAACTATACAGAGTCTAAGACTAAGAATCGTCCTGGTGGTGGTACAGTAGGTAACCCTCTCTACCATCTTTATACTGCCCCTCAGAATATTGATATGGATTACTACCGTGACCACTATATGAACGATGAGGGTAAGTGGCTTTCTAATCCAGGTTCATATTACAAGCTCAATGGTTCTAACTTTGCTTGGGCAGCTGGTCAGCGCACAACTCTGACGGGTCCACAGCAAGAGTGGGCATATCTCTCTCATCCTAACAACAACCCATATTGGTTGATCAATTCAGGCAACAGCCAACAGAAGGAGAGCCGCCTCTTCGGAACCTTGCAAGCAAATGTTGACATCTATGATGGTTTGACTTTCCAAGCACGTGTCAACTACAGCCAGATTCGTTTTAAGAATCATGCAACTCGTTTTGCTACCACTTTCCTCCCTGCATCTATGGAAGACTACGGTCGTCTTTGGGATTCAGACGAGAAGACAACAGAGTTCTATACCGACTACCTCTTGTCATATAACAAGACCTTCGGTGACTACTCTGTATCAGCAACAGCAGGTTATGTAGGTCATACCATCAAGGGCGAGACAAAGGGAACAGACGCCGTAGCAACTTACTATGATCGTCTTATGCGTAAGCTCCCAACAATGGTTAATTATTTCGAGACCAGCGCAGGTGGCTATGGCGTAACAAGTACTTCAAAGAGTTCAAACTGGGACCGCTCTTACCTCTTTACAGCACAGTTAGGTTGGAAAGAAACCGTTTACTTCGATGCTTCTTATCGCCGTGACTGGTATCGTCCATTCCGCTACTTCAAGCAGTTGGGTAAGATTGATACCGATAACTACGGTTATTTCGGTATTGGTGCCAACGCTATCGTAAGTCAGTTGGTGAAGTTGCCAGAGTGGTTTAACTTCTTGAAGTATCGTGTTTCTTACTCTTCAGTAGGTAACTCTATCCCTAACAAGGCATACGGTGCAATGAGCCGTAACCTCCAGACAGGTGCATTGTCAGGTAACAAATTGCTCGACTTCTCACCAGTACCAGAGGAGACAGGTTCATTCGAGACAGGTATCGAGTCATTGTTCTTGAACAACCGTTTGAGCTTTGACTTCACCTTCTATAACACTATTGTTCGTCACCTCTACATGGAGCTTGGCTCATTAGGTGGTAACACCGAGTTGCTGAACTCTGCAAAGGTACGTAACACTGGTTTTGAAACAACCGTTGGCTACGACTTCAAGTTTGGTAAGGACCTCCGTTGGCGTACCTCTTATAACCTCTCATTCAACGACAACAAGATTCTTGAGACAGGTTATGACAAGGATGGCACATCACGTAAGTATCAGCAGACTGTAGGTGAGGCAAAGGTAATCTACCAGAAGGGTGGCGCTATTGGTGATATCTATGCAGGCGATTTCATGCGCGATGCAAACGGTCAGATTGTCTTGACAGCTAAGGGTGAGCCAACATTTGATAAGACTGGTTCTAACGACCGCTTCCTCGGTAACATGAACTCTAAGTGGCAGATGGGTTGGACCAACACCTTTAACTATAAGGAGTTCCAGCTCTCATTCCTCATCAACGGTCGTATCGGTGGTAAGGTACTCTCATTGACAGAGTCTTATCTCGACTATATCGGTGCTTCAGAGCGTACAGAGGCAGCTCGTCTCAATGCAGAGCGTAATAACATCGTTGCAACCAACTATGGTAACGTACCAGGTATGGAACTCAATGATGGTAGTGGACGCATCGTTCCAATCCAGTCATATTATCAGGCATTGGGCGCATCAAGCAACCCATCAACCTATCTCTACAACGGAACAAACTTCCGTCTTCGTGAGCTTTCATTGGGTTACACCTTCCGTGACCTCTTCGGTCAGAACCGTAACTTGACACTCTCATTCATCGCTCGTAACCTGTTCTTCATCTACAAGGATGCACCAACAGACCCAGACGTATCTCTGTCTACACAGAATGGTCTCGGCGCATTTGAGAGCTTCAACATGCCATCTTCACGCTCATTCGGTTTCTCTTTGAAGGCTAACTTCTAATTGTAGAGGAGTAAAAAGGAGTGAAAGGGAGTGAGAGACAAATGTACTATTTGGTGTCTTGCTCCCCACGTAATGAAGCAGTTTTTGCGTAGGACACACACTCCTTTAGCTCCTAACAAGTTTAAATAAAACAATAACATTCAAAAGATAAATAACAATGAAAAATAAACATATAATTGTACTCATGGCGATGGCATTGCCAACACTGGGTCTACAGTCATGTCTTGACTATGACAACCCTGGCGATGAGTTCAACTCAACAACTAAGAATGTTGAGAAAGTAACAAGCCGTGGCGAAGTAGATAAGATTCCTTTCCGTCAGGCTACAAGTGCTGCTGCAGCTGAAGAGGCGTTGAGTTCTATGCAAGACTTGCTTGATGCAGGTGTTGGTGGACAGTTCTCTATGCGTGGTGGTAAGAATGGTGAGAACCCAGGTGCGCATGCTTATCAGTACCAGTATTCTCTTGGTGTTGACAACTATGCAGAGTACACTGTTATTCCTCACACTTTCTTCCAGTATTCAAAGATTCGTTTGGCATCGTCTTATGCTATCGATCAGAAGTGCTACGGTGGTGCATGGGGCTCATTCACAGAGATGAAGACTTCACTTGTACCTATCTTGAATAATGAGAAGGTTAATGCTATCCCAGAGTTGAAGGCAGCTTATTTGACACTCTTCAACCAGCAGGCTGTTGAGGTTGCAGATGTTTATGGTCCAATGCCTTATCGCGAGTTGAAGACTAATCAGCAGGTAGGTCCTTATACCTATAATAAGGTAGAGGATGTGTACAACGATGCTGTTGCCAACCTCGACACAGCCATTGCTTGTTTCCACTACTTCGATCAGAAGCCAGATGCCTACAAGCAGAAGATTAAGAGTGCGTTTGTTGACCGTTTCGTTGTCATGACCGATGGTGGTGCTGCTGATGGTACCTTGAAGGAATGGGCACGTTATGCAAACTCTTTGAAGTTGCGTATCGCTATGCACATGGTAAAGAGCGACCCTGTTCGTGCACAGAAATTAGCTGAAGAGGCTGTTGCTGATGGCGTTATTGAGAACGAGGCACAGAGCGTTTCAATCCGTCCAGGTGTGATGGGCTTTAGCCATCCATTACCAGGCGTTGAGAATTGGGGCGATGCTCGTATGAGTGCAACAATGGAAATCACACTGAATACCTTCAATCACCCTTGGTTGAAATATCTCTTCAAGAAGAACGAGAACGTAATCAAGAACAATAAGACTGGTGAGACAACACCTGCAAATAGTCGTATTTGTGGTATCCGTACCGGCACACATCCAGGTGAAGGTCAGGGATATGATGAGAACCAGTACATCGCATTCAGTAAGCTGAACGAACAGTACTTCAACTCTGCACCACTTTATCTGATGAAGTATGCTGAGGTTTGCTTCCTCCGTGCAGAGGGTGCACTCCGTGGTTGGAACATGGGTGGTTCTGCTCAGCACTTCTATGAGGAGGGTATTCGTCATGGAAACTGTGAGGATCCTGAGATGAAATCTATGGACGGTGAAAGTCCAGCAGGTGCTTCTGGTGTAAACTGGTATGACGCTTGGATTCAGACCTACATGAATCAGGAGAACCCTGTAGCTTATGTCTATAAAGACCCAACAGGTGATACACCAGATGCTGCATCACCAATCCATGTCGGTGTAAAGTGGAATGACAGCGACTCACAAGAGACAAAGCTTGAGAAGATTATCACTCAGAAGTACCTCGCTACTTATCCTAATGGCTTCGAGGCATGGGTTGACCTCCGTCGTACAGGCTTCCCACGTATGTTGCCAGTATTGAACATCGATGAGGCTGATGGAAGTTTAGTTCCTGGTGATATCATGCGTCGTCTGCCATTCCCTGGCACAAGCGACATCGCAACAAAGCAGGATGTTGACAACACTGGTATCCCAGCATTGGGCGGTCCAGACAAGATGGCAACTCGCCTCTTCTGGGACAAGGCCACTTCAAACTTCTAATTGATTCTCTGAATTGAAACAATAGCCCAGTAGGGTGGCATAAAACGTCACTCTACTGGGAACTAAATTTATTAAGTATTAATTACAAAACCTAAATTACATGAATAAAAAATCTACTCTTAGTGCATGGGTTATTGCAGCTATGATGACAATGGCTCCTGTAGGTGCTAATGCCCAAACCTATTCTCCAACAGCCTCAACACAGGTGTTCGACCTATCAAAATTGGGCGACCAGGCCCTTCTTGAGCATTTTGCACAACTCATCGAACACGGCAAGAAATATCCTACTGATGCCGACTTAACAGCATGGGGCATCAAAGACGAGGTAGAGTTTATCCGCTCACACGTCAGAAAGCGTGCTATTGAGTCACGTGCTGATCGTCTTCTCCAAGATACTTACGAGAATCGTAACCTCTTTATGAATATCCCTGGTGGTGCTGGAAAGAACCTCGGTGGCTATCCTTCAAAGACATTCGCTAACGATAACTTCTCAATGTGGAACTATACCAACCTGTTTGGTGCCTGGAACTACGGACTTTTCCAAGCACCAGGTTCATGGGCTGATGCTGCTCACCGCAATGGTACAAGCATCTTCGCAGGTATTAAGTTCTTCGATCATACAACTGGTGGAGCAGCAAACAGTTGGGCTGACTTCATCATGACACGCAATACAGATGGTAGTTTCCGTTATACGCATCCGATCATTAACTGTATGCGCTTCCTCGGTTTCGATGGTATCAACTATAACTGGGAGAGCACCAACAAGTATAGAGAAACCAATAATATTGCTTTCCACAAGGAACTCTATAAGATAGCAAAGGAAGAAGGTTTCAACGACTTCAAAATCATGTACTATACTACCAACCAAAGTCTGACATCTTATAATTCCAGCTATATGTGGGGTCAAGACCCTAACAATCGTATCTGTGAAGTGATGTTGAATTATGCTAGTAGCGACTTCAGTTGGAATATAGGTGAGTCTGTAAAAGAGGCTGAACGCACTATGGGCTCTGCTGATGGATTATATGCTGGTGTATGGATTGTAAGCATGAACAGACGTTGGAACAGTCTTAACAATAATGATGCTAAGCGTTGTGGTATCTGTCTATGGGGTGAGCATGCGGAGAGCCGTTTCTGGAGCTATAACACTGGTGGCGACGCTATGTCTCGTATGTCTAACTATCAGGAGTATCTTGAGCGTGCATTCTCTGGTGGTAATCGCAATCCTTTGTCACGTCCAGAGATTAAGAATAATGGTAATGAGGTTGAGGCACAAGGTAGCACACCAGCATTGAGAAACTTCGCTGGTCTTGCTTCTTGGATTCCAGAGCGTACTGCAATCTCTGGCAAACTTCCTTTCGCTACCCACTTCAACACTGGTAATGGTGAACGTTATAACTATAAGGGTAAGAAGACTGCAGGCTCATGGTATAACATGAGTAGCCAAGATGTCGTTCCTACTTATCGTTGGATGGTTGTTCAGCCAGGAACAGAGACAGCAAGCTTTGACGTACAGCCTTCATTCACCAATGAAGATGCTTACACGGGTGGTGCAGCACTTCGCTTGAAGGGTGTCAACAATGCGACTGCTACAGACGTTGTTCTCTTCAAGACTAACCTCACACCTTCTGCAGGTAAGGTAGTTGCTAAGGTAGCTATTAAGACTGGTAAAGAGGGTAACAACGACTCTCACCTTTCTCTTATCTTACGTGTGAATGGTGCATGGAAAGCTTATGCCTTGGGTAACACCGAGAACGCAAACTGGACAGAGAAGAAAGTTGAGTTGAATGATATTACTGCTGGTCAGAAGATTGAGCGTATCGGCCTGCGTGTAAACAACTCAGATGCTAATTATAATGTACTCGTTGGTAAGCTCGAACTCAATGACGACGTACAGGCTACACCTGCCAACGTGAAGGATTTGACCGTTCAGGTGAAGGAAGAAACAAAGAACTCTCTTTCTGTTAAGGCGGTATGGGGAATTGATAAAGACCCAGGCCAGAACCCAACCGTTTATAACGATGAGGCAAATATCGACCACTTTGAGATTCTCTATAAGAACGGTGAGAATGGTAAGGTGTCTGAGGTAGGACGTACTTCACAGTGGGCTACACTCGTTCCTAACATCCAGTTTACAAGTGCTGACGACAAGCCATTCATTGGTGTTCGTTCTGTAAGTACTGACCTTAAGACTTACTCAAAGACACTGTGGATTGCTGTGCCACGTGCTCAGCAGTCAGAACTCCCAGAAGCACAGGAAGAGGGCTACGGAACAGTTGAACTCGATAATGCTGCTGCTGGTGCTGACGTAGCGAAGAGAATTCGTTATGTAAAGAAGTTCCAGACAGAGGGCGGTTCTAAGAATATCGACTACACTGCTGAGGGGCCTGCTGGTAACGAGACCAACTATGTGGATGCTACGAGTCAAGAGCTCGAAGTAGCACAGGGTGCGACTGTGAAAGTGAAGATTCAGGGCTACGAGGCTACTCAGATTAAGGACCAGAGCAATGACGACCTCCGCTATTGTATGGGTAAGGCTTGGATGGACTTCAATGGCGACAAGCAGTTCAACCCAGAGAATCTCTCTGAGAATCCTAACGAGGGTGAGTGCGTTGTATTCTTTGGTCAGGTGCGCAAGGGCGTTCCTGCACAGGTACAGCAGTTGAATGAGTACACCTTCCAGATTCCTTCAGATGCTAAGCCAGGTCAGAGCCGTCTCCGCCTTGTCTTCTGTGATGCTTGGTTCCAGGGTGGTTTGACACCAACTGGTAAGTTCAATAAGGGCTTTGCCATCGACTTCAACGTGACAATCACTGGTTCTAACGCTGCTCGTGGTGCTAAGGCTGATACCCACGATGCGGGTGTTGCTGATGAGCCAGAATTACTCGAAGGTGGTTCTACGAACATTGCATCAGCGAACGTAGGTGGTGCTTCACAGCTCACTGTTGCAGGCGGTAAGGTGGTATTCCAGAACGTTGAACGTGCATGGGTATTCTCTACTGACGGTCAGACTGTAAAGAGCTTGGTTAATCCAAAGTCTTTCAATACAAATGAGTTGCCAGCAGGTGTTTACCTCGTTAAGATGCAGAACAACAATGTTATCCGTACACAAAAGATTACGATTAAGTAATACATAATATAAAAATAAGGTTATCTGACTTGATTCTATCGAGTCGGGTAACCTTGTTCCGCTTTAATAGGTAAGTTTTTCGCTGTCTATATTTGAATATTTTTTTCGCAATACGACAACATTTGAAAAGCTATAAGGTATCAACACGAGTGGTGTTTACCATTAGCACAACATGTGCGGGGCGTTAGCACATCAGATGAAGATAGTAAGAGGAATTCATAAAGATTACGTCGTAAGGCGATAGTGAGTGACTTATGTGAGAAAAGATAGCAGACAGCACTGCTTTAAAATATTGTCCTTGGACATAAGCTATATTCCTTAAAGGGAGAAAGCAGATATAAGTAGTAATTAGATTTACAATTATTCAATAACATTAAACCCAAATCAATCATGAGAAGAATTCATTTACTTCTTTTCGGTTGCTGCCTGATTCCATCTACCTTGATGGCACAGGAACTCAAGAGCAACTACATTCAGTGGGGCTTTTCATCAGACCAGTTCCCAACTCAGTTGCAGGGATGGTCAAAGGCTAACCCTAAAATCAATGAGGATGACAACTTCTTCATCTCTCGTGTAAAACCAAAGCAGCGTTTCCGCAACGCTGAGACACAGGTGCGTCAGAACCTTACAGAGGCTAACGACAAGAAGCTCCTTGCTTGGCTTCCTTGGAACGTACCAAGCAAGAACGCCCTTCCTGACGGTGTCTTCGATTCTGAGGTATTCTCAATGTGGCCATACGTTACACACTGGGGCGACTGGAACTGTGGCTTAGGTCGTATTCCAGCAGCATTGTTGGACGCAGCACATAAGAATGGTGTGCCTGTTTCTTCTGTTGCCGGTATCCCTTATGGTGGCTTGTCTGGAAGTTGGAGCACTGCTTTAGACAGACTTGCTACAACTGATGTTCAGAAGGTAGCCGACTATATGAATTACTTCGGTTATGACGGTTTCGGTTATAACTCAGAGTATTCAGAGTATTTCGGTGCTGGTCGTTTAACAAAAAAGCTGAGAGACTTCCACGTGAATCTCAATAAGGCTATCAGACCAACCAACCCTATCTATGAGAATATATGGTATGATGGTACCAATGATCGTGGACGTATTGCCTTCGACCACGGTTTGAATGAGAATAATCAGACTATCTTCGGTGAGGCAGGTAAAGAGGCTGCAAACCTCTTCTTCAACTACAACTGGAACTCTCATACTCTGTTGCAGAATACTGTTGACTTGGCTAAGGATATCCACCGTGACCCATTGGACATCTATGCTGGTGTTAATATGCAGGGTGGTGAGCCACGTACTGGTTCACGTTGGACTTTGTTGAAGGACTTCCCTATCTCTATCGGCCTTTGGGGTGCACACTCACAGAACATGTTCTTTGAGAGTCGTGGTGAGAAAGGTAGTGATCCAGAGACACAGCAGCGCACTTATATGTTGCGTACTGAGCGTTGGTTCTCAAGCGGTTCACGTAACCCAGTTAACTCTATCGCAATCAATAACAGCTTGAACTACAATGCTGATAATACAGACTTCGCTGGTATGTCAGCGATGATGACTGCTCGTAGTTCTATGTCTTGGGACTTGACACAGGAGCCATTGATTACCTATTTCAACCTCGGTAACGGTAAGTTCTTCAACTACGCTGGTGTACGTCAGAACGATCGTCCTTGGGCTAACGTAGGTGTACAGGATTATTTGCCAACATGGCGTTGGTGGTTTGCTGACAAGCTGCTCGGTCGTACCGCAGCAGATGTTCCTGCAAATGGTCTTGATGCAGAGTTCGTATGGGACGATGCTTACATGGGCGGTTCTACTGTACGTGTACACGGTTCTACCAGCAAGGAGTATCTCCACCTCTTCAAGACAAAGTATATTTTGAAGTCTGGCGACGTTATCACCTTCCGTTATAAGGTTAAGGGTGGCAAGGCTGATGCTTCTTTGGTATTCACAACAGAAGACGCTGTAAACACAGAGAAGGCTTATCCAGTATTGGCTTCTACTGATGAGACTGATGAGGACAAGTGGGTTGAGAAGGCTATCACCGTTGATGGTTCTTTGAATGGTAAGACACTTGCACTCGTTGCTTTGAAGATGGAGAATGCTGCAGACTTGAACCTCTACCTCGGTGAGTTCTCTATCGTTCGTGGTACATTCGCTGCCCCAGCTCAACCAGTAATTACAAAGACTGAGTTATTGCACGCTGCAAAGAATGGTGTTGACGGTAAGATTATCTTCAACATGCCTAACGATAAGGCATCTGGTGAGCCTTGCTACAACACAGACGTGAAGACTTCTCTCTTCAAGCTCTGGGCTAAGCAGGAAGGTAAGGACCCAATCCTCATGGGTGTAACTACTTCATGGGCAGGTATGTACTACTCAGTTCCTGTTGACGTTAAGGGTCAGGGCAAGGTGAAATTCGGTGTATCTGCAGTATCTCTCGATATGAAGAAAGAGAGCCCTATCGCTTGGGGTGAGGATCACGATATCTTCACAAGCTATGATTATAGCGATGAGATCAAGGCTGACAAGTCTGTTATCAAGCCAAACGAGGCATTCACAATCTCTTATGTTGACCCACGTCACGAGGCTGGTAACTGGAAGATTGAGCACAATGGTACAACTGTTGCAACCAGCAACAATACTAATGAAATCAAGATTGAGAATGGTTTAAGCCAGACAGGCTTCTACGACCTCGTTCTTACTGGTTATGTAACTGAGAATGGTACTCGCGTAAGCAAGGAGGTAAGATACGCTAACTACGTTCAGATTACTTCTGATGCAGTAGGTGCTGTTCCTCATATCAACAAGCTTACAGCTAACGACAGCGAGACTTCTATCGAAGTTGTTGCTAACAGCGAGGTAACAATGAAGTACGAAGGTAAGAAGGCTGACGGTTCTGGTTCAAGAGGTATCAAGACCCTCGAGAAGCCAGTAGGCGTTAAGGTTTCTGAACTTGGTTTCAACAGCACAAGCAAGAACAATCAGGCTTGGTCACTCGCATTCTGGGTTAAGTTCAACGGCTTTGCTGGCAATACTCAGATTGTTGATATGCGTGACCCTGGTACAACTTGGCCACAGAATCATTGGGGTACAATGTGGACCTCATACGACCCAAGTACTGGTGTTTATGAGGTAACACTCCGTGAGAAGAATCCTGGTGGTGCTAAGGAGTACAAGCAGCGTTGGAAGGTAGACTTCGTTCCAGGTGCTTGGACACACTTCGTGTTGGCTATGGATGGTAATGGTACTACAACCAAACCTATGGTTTATATCAATGGTAAGGCTGCTAAGGCTCATAACTGGGAATATGATGGTCAGAGTGGTGATGGTCTTAACCCTAATGGCTTCGCTAACAATGCTTGGTGGGATGCAAATGTCCTCGGTATCAGCCTTGGACGTGCCTACGCATCTGCTATGAACGCTACTATTGATGATGTTAAGTTCTTCGACAAGTATATCACAGCTGCTGAGGCTGAGCGCACAATGACATCTACTGATGCTTCAGAGGCTGATTTGAAGGCTTACTGGGACTTCGAGGCAGACGCTGATGCTGACCACTACTTCGCAAGCAAGGTGGGTTCAGCTAAGCTGGCTCACGGTGAGTTGAAGGCTGGTACTGGTGAAGGTGTTGCAAGTCTTGTTCCAGATGCTCCAACATACGACGCAGGTAGCGCATTCGTATCTGGTAACTATCAGGTGAAGACTACAGCAGAGTGGACAGCTAAGAAGGCTACTATCGTATCACAGAATGGTACTGATATGGCTGGTACTGCTAAGTTGAAGTATGCTAAGGCAGGTGACTATGAGGTTACATTGACATTGAAGAACGCACATGGTTCTGACACCCGTACCTTCCAGGTAATCAAGGTGAAGGCTGATCCAACAGGTATCAACGGCACTGAGGCTGCTGACATGAAGGTTTACGCTATCGATCGTGATGTCCTCTTCGACGTTGAGACACCAGGTAACTACCTTGTTCAGGTGTTCTCTACCAATGGTCAGATGGTGGCAAGCAAGGCCGTATCAGTGAATGGTGCTGAGTCTGTACGTCTCCATCTTGGTGCTCAGGGCGTTTACGTCGTGAATGTCAAGAAGGACGGTAAGACCCTCCGTACAGTGAAATTCATCTGCAAGTAAACATATCTTTAAGTGCTGGAAGGAGCCCGACTCCTTCTGGCACTTATGCTTTTAACCTAATCTTATAGCTTATTAAAAGCATCTAAACTTTAAATACAACAAGTTACATCTAAACAGCATTATTGCGAAACAGAAATAAACAAACCTTATATGGCTATACGTGTATGGCTGTATAAACCTAAAATCATTTATAAACTAAACATTTATTATTCATGAAAAGGATTACTTTATTTGCATCCTTGGCATTGGCAAGCTGTCTCACTGTGAGTGCACAGCGTACGCCGACACACCCATTGGATATCCAGGATGCTAAGTTTGAGAACCTGCCTAACTACCTTGAAGCGTGGTTGAAAGGCGAGATGAAGCAGCCACAGGGCGTCAGTGATATTGACGACCAGTTCTACATCTCACGTGTTCGCCCACTTGAACGTATTAAGGATGGCGACTATCAGGTTCATTCAAATGTGAAGCGCGATCGTAAGATGTGTCTCTGGACACCGCTTGACGACCCTACATCTAAGTGGAAAGCACTTCCTCGTTATTGCTTTGAGGGCGATAACTTTAGTCTGTGGTCATACATTGATATCCACGGAAACTGGACTTCACCTTGGATTCGTTCTACTGCAGGTATGACTGACGTTGCTCATAAGAATGGTGTTAGCGTGGGCTGTGTGATGTCTATCGGCTATGGTGCAAGTGTTTATCTAAACCAATGGAGACAAGATACCTATAGTAAAGTTCTTTTCAAGCTGACAAAGAAGGAGGGAGGAAAGTTTGTTTATGCCGCTCCATTAGTTCGCATGATGAAGTATTATGGCGTAAATGGTCTTGGATTTAACTCAGAGTTCTATACCACAGCCTCAACGATGTCACAATTGACAGAATTCTTTGTTGCCTGCCATAAGGAAGCAGAGAAAATCAATTGGAAGTTTGAAGTACATTGGTATGATGGCACAGCAGACGATGGTTACATTCACTTTGACGCTGGATTGGGTTCACATAACCAAAACCTCTTCGGTGATAAAGACCATATTGCAACCGATATGCTCTTTGCCAATTACAACTGGGGTGACAATCTTCTACGTAACTCTGTAAATACAGCAAAGCGGTTAGGCAGAAGTAGTTTTGATTACTATGCTGGCTTTGATATTCAAGGTCGTGGCTTGAGACAACCAAGTTGGAGCGCATTGTTGAATAACGACATCTCTATCGGTTTCTGGGGTGCTCACTCACAGAGTCTTATCCACCAGAGTGCAACAGACAATGGAACATCAGACATTGCTATCCAGAAGACTTATCTGAAGAAGCAGGAGCTTATGTTTAGTGGTGGTTATAACAACCCAGCTTTGTTGCCAGCTATCAATACAGATTGTAATTTGGCTAACGCAAGTTTGAAGAACTTCCATGGTCTTGCTACCTTCCTTACAGCGAAGTCTACTATCCAGCAGGTTCCATTCGTATCACGCTTTAACCTTGGTAATGGTTTGAGCTTCCGCAAGGATGGTGAGGTTGTTTTCAACCACAAGTGGTATAACCTCAATACACAAGACTATATGCCTACATGGCGTTGGTGGATTACTGACCGTGCAGACCAAGTAAACACTGGTAATATCAATAGTCTTGCTAAGGCAGAACTTACCTTTGATGATGCTTACTGGGGTGGTTCATGTTTGTCTATCTCTGGTCAAACAGACTTCTCACGTGTAAAGCTCTTCAAGACGATGCTTGAGGTACAGCCAGACTATGAGTTCTCTGTTACTTATAAAACTGTATCAGGCACGGACGCTCATGCTAAGTTCTTTGTTGCTTTGAAAGATCATGTTGCTGAATACAAGGAGGTTGCATTGCCAGCTGTTGAGGCTGAGGGTAAGTGGAAGACCTTCACCGTAAAGGCTTCTGAACTCGGTTTGGCTGCTGGTGATAAGGTAGCTATGATGGGTCTGGTTGTTGAGAATACTCCTGCCAACTATGAGTTGCGCGTTGGTGAGATGGCACTTCGCGATAATGCAAAGGACTTCGCAACAGTGGCCCCTACTATCAAGAAGATAGAAATTCTCCGTGGTCGTTACAATGCTTGCGACTTCAAGATGCAGTATGCTTCTAAGGAAGAATCAGGATGGGAGAAGACTTATAACGATGAGGTAGGTACATGGTATTATGAAATCTACTTCCAGCAGAAGGACCAGCCACAGCAGTTGCTTACAGCAACTACTTCTTGGGCTGCATACGTTGTTGATGCTCCAATGGTATCAGGTGCTGACAAGCGCGACTGCCGTTTCGGTGTACGTGCCGTTTCTCCTGATGGCAAGAAGGGTTCTGAGATTGTTTGGTCAGAGTATCAGACTGTGGCTTACGACCAGCCATTGAGCGATGTCGTTGCTGACCGCCCTGTTATCAAGCCAAACGAGGAGTTCACACTCAAATATCTTGATGAGATGGTACCTGCTGCACAAGCATGGAAACTTCAAGACGCTGTTACAGGACAGGTTGTTGCACAAAGCGAAAACGGTACAAGTGCTAAATTTACTGTTGCAAAAGAAGGTACATACGACCTTGTAGTTGTCGATAGTAACGGTAAGGAAAGTGTCGTACGTGGTAAGGTAAAAATTACTCCAGAAGCAACGGGTGCTGTTCCACAGATTAACAGCCTCACTTCTGACAAGACTACTGAAGTAACAGGCAAGAACGTAACCTATACTTACGATGCCCGTCTCGGTGAGGGTAAGGCGTCACGTGGTCTTGAGATTACAGACCCTAAGATGTTCCGCATCCCTGGTGATGTTCAACAGGGTAAGTCTTATTCATACGCACTCTGGTTCAAGGCTGACAAGTTTAACCATGACAAGCAGGGTACGAACCTTATCAATAAGAACTCTATCTACGACAGCTGGCCTCATAACAACTGGGGTGACCTTTGGGTAACAATCCGCCCAGAGTGGCAGGGTCAAAGCAAGTTGCACAAAGCTAATGAGGTTTCATTCAACACTATGGGCTGGACATCCCACGATATTCCTTATGAGGATGTGATGTCTACTGGCTATAGTGTAACTCCTGGTGTATGGAACCACATTGTCGTAACTCACGATGACGGCAATATCCAGAAAATCTACTTCAACGGACGTCAGGTGGCAAGCCACAGCTTCGCTGCTTCTTCACGTCGTGAGGACTATGGCGACCGTCGTATCAATGCGAGCAAGGTAGCCGACATCTTCATCGGCGGTGGCGGTGTTTACAAGAGCGGCTTCAATGGTATCATTGATGAGGTTCAGGTTTGGAGCAAGCCACTCTCTGCTGAGGAAGTATTGCAGGCAATGAAGGGCTACAAGGAAGGTGAGGTTCCTGCAGACTTAAAGGCTTACTTCACATTCGAAGATGTTGACGGTATGAAGTTTAAGAACATCGGTTCTGCAGGTAGAACCTATGATGGTTCTGTTGTCGTTGTTGCTGGTAGTGGTGGCGAGAATACATCAAGTGCTTCTTACGTTGACCAGCAGCCTAACAACGATGTACTGGGCTTCCCTGGTGTTGTAGGTACATACGAGATTAAGACTGTTCCTACTTGGGCTTTAGGCGATGGTCAGATTTCTTCATCTACTGATAAGACAGCCGTCGTTACCTATGCAGCTCCTGGTAAGAAGAATGTAACCTTGAAGCTCAAGAACGGCTGGGGTGAAGCTGAGAAGACCGTTGAGGAAATCGTTGAGATTACCTCTGAGGCTAACGCTATCGATGCTGTTGATGCTCAGTTAGGCTTCTCTGTCTACCCTAACCCATTCGTTGAGAGCGTAAATCTTCGCTTTGCTGACTATGGTCGTTATACAATCAACGTGCTTGGCACTACTGGCGCACTCCTCCAGAGCAATAACTTCGAGGCTGCACAAGGTCAGATAGTAAACGTAGCTATCACTGGCACAAAGGGTATGTACCTCGTACAAGTGCTTAAGGACGGTAAGATTTACAAGACCGTGAAGGTTGTGAAGAAGTAAAGAAGCCAATAACAACTGACCGACTGGCCCCTCCCCCTTACCCCTCCCCCATAGGGAGGGGAGTGAAATGCGAGATACCCCAATAATAGGGTATGCGTTTCTCCAGCGAACCATCTTTACTGACAGATGGGAAGTACTGGAAACAACTTGCTTATGAATAGCAGAAAGACATTTCCTAACTAATAAGGGTATCACGCATACTACTCCCATCCCCTCGGGGGAGGGGTTGGGGGAGGGGCCAGTCGGTCAGTTGTTGTTATTGGCTTGTTATTCTATTTTTTATTATGACCACACTCACTCAATCAACCTACAAGACTACCACATGGAAGGGTGGTGTCACACGACAGATTTTTATCTCACCTGCTGATGGCGACTTGTCAGCACGGCAATTCGATGTGCGTATCTCGTCTGCAATTATCGATGATGTGGCGAGCGACTTCTCTGACTTTACGGGCTTCACGCGCTATATCCTACCTTTGGAGGGAGAGATAACGCTGATAAAAGAAGGGCGTCGTATCGCTTTGTCGCACACTGCTCTGTATGAGTTTGAGGGTGACGAGAAAGTAAGTTCGGAGAATACGCAGGGAGCTGTAGATTTTAATATCATCGTGCGACACGGCATAAGTGTCGAGGTGGGGATAATGGAAGATGCAGTGTTCACGGACAGCCGTCGAACGATTGTTTTTGCCCTTGAAGATTGTTGCGTTGAGGGAAAAACTATTTGCAAACACGATACGGCACTCCTTGATGAGCCTTTCTGCCTAAAAGGAAAAGCCGTCATTGCTCGATTTATGTAATAACGGATGGTCAGCATTGTTTGTTCTGACCATCCGTTTTGTAAATATAAATTCCTACTTCAAAAAATAAAGACGCCTAATAGCAACTGAATTAACGCCCTTTTAGCTTGCAAAAGATGCCCTTTTAAGTCCTTACTAACGCCCTTTTGAAGTCCAATTAGGCACCTTTTCACACCCACTCTCGTAACGTTCTGATAACAAAATACTTACAACAATACAGAGAGAATTACTTTTTTATCCATTTTAGGGACAAATAAACCGAACAAATGTAAAGAAAATTCTAAGAGGATATGCGCATAAAAACACCAACACACACTCTTAAAACAAATCATAATCAGTAGGCTGATTACCATTATTCATTACTTCAAATTATTCAATTCATCTGCAATAACAGGCTTATCACAGTACACAATCGTATAAAAAAACATAAAAATACACAACCAAACACATTCAGATTTGGTTATTCACATAATTATATGTACCTTTGCAAGCCGTTTTAGTTTTGGATAACGGATATTAGCTATATTTTTAGGAGGAAATAGTAAACAATTCATGAGACAACTTAAGATTTCAAAAAGTATCACCAACCGATCAAGTGAGGCACTGGATAAGTATCTCGTTGAGATTGGTCGTGAACCGATGATTACCGTTGACGAAGAGATTGAGCTGGCACAGGAAATCCACAAAGGCGGTCGCAAGGGCGAGCGTGCGAAGGAGAAACTGATTAAAGCTAACCTCCGTTTCGTCGTTTCTGTAGCTAAACAGTATCAGCACCAAGGACTCTCTCTCACCGACCTTATCGATGAGGGGAACATTGGTTTGGTAAAGGCAGCTGAGAAATTCGATGAGACTCGTGGTTTTAAGTTTATCTCATACGCTGTTTGGTGGATTCGTCAGAGTATTCTGCAGGCTATCGCTGAGCAGAGTCGTATCGTGCGTCTTCCACTGAATCAGGTGGGTGCTATCTCAAAGATCAATCAGGTAACGAACGAGTTTGTGCAGCAACACAACCGTCGTCCTTCTATCCATGAGTTGGCAGAGTTGACAGGTATCGATGAGGCTCGCATCCGTCAGAGTCAGAATGCAGACAACCACCACATGAGTATCGACGCGCCTTTTAGCGATGACGACGACAACTCAATGAGCGATATGCTGTCTTCAGGTGACGACTCACGTACCGACCGTGGCGTAGACTTCGAGTCAATGTCAGACGATCTTCGTGCTGTTCTTCAGAACACCCTGAAAGATCGTGAGATAAAGATTGTCACCGAGTGTTTCGGTATCGGTTGCCAAGAGAAGGGCTTGGAAGAGATTGGAACAGAGATGGGTCTTACCCGTGAGCGTGTTCGCCAGATTCGTGAGAAGGCTATCGAGAAGATTCGTGAGAGCGGAAATGCACGTGTACTCATGAAGTACTTAGGCTAAAAAAGACAAAAGTAAAGATTTCACAATTATAAATATAAAAGTGGATGTGTCAAATGAGGCACATCCACTTTTTTTATTTAACCTTAATTACAAACAGTCTGTCTGACCAGATTTAATGTTCTTATAATCGACATTCAGTTTGGCAAACTTAATCTTCAGTTTCTCCACTTTTGGATTCGCCTTGTTCGTAGGAAATGATGTCGCTACCAGACGAGCTTTCCTTTGCCGATTGCTAAAACTGTCGAATGTAGGATTATTTGCTGTTGCAAGCAGCTGTTCCATGCCATGAATAGCATCATGCCCTTTCAGTTCAACGAATATCTGTGTCCATGCCTCCTCAGGCCCTGCCGATGTCTGTACCATCACCAACTTGTCACATTTGACACCAGCCTTTATGATGTAACCGTCAACTTGAAAGACCGCAGACCACAGATTCCTTTGAATGTCAAGAGTGTATTTCTTTCCTTGCTCCCGTGTGACAACCGTTTTACGTACTTCAAGGGACTGTTCAGCCTGATACCCAGCATCAGTCAAGTTCTCGTATGTACTTTTCCCCATGACTATTCTGCGTATAATATTTCATTGATACGACCCACATGCTCATCGACCCAATCAGAGACACTATCCAAGTTTATACCAGAGAGCATCGGTATCTCCATATCTTTGATGTCCTCGAACACACCATCTTTGTTGATGAAATATGCCGAGAAAGCATCTGTTGGAAGCAACGTACTTTCGTCAACCACATCTTTAAGCCTTTCGTCGCCAGGTTTCTTCTCGACGGCTGCTGCATCTGCTATCAAGACATTGAGTATTGACAGCACGTAAGGGCTATGTGTAGTGAGTACCACCATAGAACGATGCTTGCCAATTGACTTCACAGCTTTCAGATGGCGTATGAGGTTCTGCACAAGTTTACGTTGCGCATCGGGATAGAGGTTCTGCTCTGGTTCTTCTATGAAAAGTTGCGCCGACTGGTATTTCATCTTCTCACGGATTGGAGCCAACTCCTCTTCCGTGACCTCATGGGCACCATGTACGATTTCATTGCGCACATCCGTATCTAACGACTCCATGAGGCGGTTCATCAAATCCGACATACTGAATTTGACTACCTTTCCTACGACACCCATAATATAATCTGTCATCACGTCGATAGGCATGACTGACTGGACACCGCTTGAAGCATAGAAAGAAGTTATAGGCTTGCCGTTTGGCAGCACCACATAATCAAGTCCATTATCGCTGTAATATTTGAAATCATCTGTCAGAGAAAGAGTCAACTTGTTATCAGAGCCATAAGTATCCTTTGCCTCATACCACTCCTGTATGAAATTGAAGATGGAATCCCTTTCCTTTGCTTTATACGTGTCATTGATGTTCTGAACGGCAGAAACGAGATTTCTTTCAGCTGGAATATAGGACAGTTTGGAATTATACCTATCCTCCCAAGCCTCTAACTTGCGGTTGATTTTAGCATTCTGGTCAACACCTGTCAGTGAGATAGTAACCACATCACCGTCATAAATGATTTCGGTGTTCTCCTTGAAATACATTTCATCAATACGGTGAAATTGTTTCAGATCCCTGGTAAAACGCTTGTTGTGTGTATATGCCTGAATTGTGTTATCAAAAGAAGTCATTATCTTCTTCTCTATCCAACGGCAGAAGCATAACACCTTCATGAAAGTACTCTTACCAGAACTCTGGCGACCGATGACAAGCAGCACATCGGTTAGATTAATTAGACCAGTATCTTTGAGTGGTCCAAGATTTTTTATCTGAATTGTTGCCATGTTATTCTATTATACCTTAATTCCGTAGCGTAAAATCATTTAGGAAATACAAGTGCCTGACAAACAAAGTTCTCAAAACACTTGGAGATGTCAGAGTTTTCACCTATCGTGGTAATACAAATTTAACAAATAAACAAAAATCTAACATGACAAAGGTAACAATTAAAAACGAGAATATAACTTCTTTCGGAAGAATTTATCATATTATGAATGTTTTTTCAAAGTTGGGTTTTGAATACCACTGAAGGAAGAAGTATCCTGAAAGTCTATACTCAATAATATTTACACACATTCTATTTCGCAAGATACTTACAATAAACTCGCGAAAGAATCGTTATATAACAGTTATGAAACGTAAGGATATTCAGAAATACATATTACTACTATTGTTCATGGTGACAGCCCAGCTGGCACTGGCACAATCGTTCACACTGCAAGGAAAGGTTTCCGACAAGGAGGGCAACCCTATTGAGTTGGCTTCTGTCATGGTTGTTTCGCAAGGAAAACTGTCGATGACCAACCTAAAAGGTGAGTTCAGCATGCAGTTGCAGAGTGAAGACTCCGTGAAGGTGCGCTTCTCAATGATTGGCTACAAGACGAAGACGAGGGTTCTCGTGCGTCCAAAGGGAAAACAGACACTGCTCATTCAGTTGGCTGACGATAACGCATTGGAGGAGGTTGTAGTGCAAGGTAAAGCCAAACAGCACGGAACAACAGAAGAATTGGATATTCAAAAAAACAAACAAGGACCATCAGCTTCGGGCAATGCTGTCGAAGAAATGGTACAGACACAGGCGGGTGTTTCAACCCACTCGGAGCTATCCTCACAATATAACGTTCGTGGTGGTACGTTCGATGAGAACTCTGTGTATATCAATAACATAGAAGTATTCCGCCCATTCCTTGTGCGAAGCGGACAGCAAGAGGGTCTTTCGATTATCAATCCTGACATGGTTGAGGGCGTAGGCTTCTCAACAGGTGGATTTGAAGCGAAATATGGTGACAAGATGAGTTCAGCTTTAGACATCACCTATAAACGTCCGAAGAAGACGGAAGCATCCATCTCAGCCTCTCTCTTAGGTGCCAGTGCCTACCTCGGATTGGCTACGAAGAAGTTGACATGGACCAATGGTGTGCGTTATAAAACCAATCGCTACCTCCTCGGTTCACTCCAAACAAAGGGCGAATATCGTCCGTCTTTCCTCGATTATCAGACTTATCTCTCATGGCAACCCAACAAACGTTGGCAGGTAGATTTCATCGGTAACATCTCTGAAAACCGCTATAACTTCGAGCCAGAAGACCGTGAGACAAACTTCGGTACGCTGCAAAACGTGAAGAAGTTCCGTGTCTACTTCGATGGACAGGAGAAAGATCTCTTCCGTACCTTCTTCGGTTCGTTGGCTATCACACGCCATTTGAGTCCTCGCACAGACCTATCCCTCCTCGCATCGGCTTTCACAACGAAGGAGCAGGAGCGTTATGACATTCAAGGACAGTACTGGCTGACACAGACAGAGACGTCTGAAAACCTCGGTGTGGGTACGTATATGCAGCATTCTCGCGACTACCTCAATGCTAACGTGAAGAGTTTGAAGCTGATGATGCAGCATCGTGCTGGCAAGCATAAGATTGAGGGAGCTGTGACCTATAAGTTTGAGCGCATCAAGGAGAACTCTGCCGAATACGAATACCGTGATTCTGCGGGTTATAACGTTCCTCATACGGGTCGTGACTTGAAGATGATTTACTCGCTTCGTGCTCGTAACGAACTTAATGCGAAACGCTTTGAAAGCTATTTGCAGGACACATGGAACTTCCAGACACGCGACTCTGTTCCAACGCTTTTCACACTGAATTATGGCGTTCGCTTTGCACATTGGGACTTTAACGGTGAGAGCCTTTTCTCTCCACGTGCATCGCTGACAATCACACCAGGCAGAAACCGCAATCTTAGTTTCCGCATCGCAGGTGGTATCTACTATCAGGCACCTTTCTATAAGGAGCTTCGTGACACGTCAATCGTCAATGGTGTTACCTACGCAACGCTCAATCAGAAGATTCGCGCACAGCAGTCTATCCACGCATTAGCTGGTATGACTTATCGCTTTGAGATGTTAGGTCGTCCGTTTAAGTTCACTGCCGAGGCTTATTACAAGGCACTCTCACGCCTCGTTCCATACTCTGTTGACAACGTAAAGGTGACGTATTACGGTGAAAACACAGCCACAGGACACGCAACGGGTCTCGACCTAAAACTCTTTGGTGAGTTCGTTCCGGGTGCTGACTCATGGCTGACACTCAGCGTGATGAACACGAGTATGAAGTTGAATGGTAAGCGTATTCCGCTCCCAACCGACCAGCGTTATGCGCTCAACCTCTATTTCACGGACTTCTTCCCCGGCACAACACGTTGGCGTATGTCGCTAAAATTGGCTTATGCAGATGGTTTGCCATTCTCTGCTCCACACAAGGAATTGGAGAATAACACCTTCCGTGCACCTGCTTACAAGCGTGCCGACATCGGTATGAGCTACCGCCTATTGGACAACCACGACGGTCATCGCAACACAATCTTTAAGAACATCTGGCTCGGTCTTGACTGTTTGAACCTCTTTGGTATCAACAATGTCAACTCGTATTATTGGGTGACAGACATCGCCGGACAGCAGTATGCCGTTCCAAACTACCTCACTGGGCGACAGGTAAATGGTAGGGTGACGGTGGAGTTTTAAGAAGAAGCAAGCCAAAACAACCAACTCAACTACCCAACCGGCCCCTCCCCCAGCCCCTCCCCCATAGGGAGGGGAGTAGAATGCGCGTCATCCCTATTGGTTGGTAAAGTCATTTAGTCATCCCCAAGCGAACTGTTACCAGCACTCCCCCTCTCTGTAGGAGAGGGGGCGGGGGGAGGGAGGCTTTTCTTTTATGCTTCTTCCGTTAAATGTGTGGACGCTTTTCGTACTGCTTTAACGGGAAAATCGAAGTTACTCATTAAACAAAAACATGGCTAAGACTGTCAACTACCTATCCTATTAACATCCTCTTTCATTGAAAACCTTTTCACTTTAAGACTTCGAGAATCCGTAGATAAGGTGTTGAAAAATCATTACATATTTTCAAATAAAAGCTCTATAAATAACGGCAAAAACACATACAAGCAACTGGTTTGTAACCACATGGAAGTCAATTAGTTATAAAGCAGTAAAGTAAAAGGTGCTTGATTGGACTTCAAAAGGGCGTTAGTAAGGGTCTTAAAGGGCATCTTTTGCAAGCCAATTGGGCGTCTTTTAGAAGCCAAAAGAGCATGTCTTAGTTTTGAACTGAATAAAAATAGTTTACAAATTTCAACTAATAAGGGAATAAGTTGTTTGTAGAAGACAGATAGTCATCGCACCTAATTACATTTATCATGTTGTTTATCCCACTTTATAAAACCATTTAATTGGGGGGGGTAATCATACCATGTATATGGGTTAGTTTCATTCTATTGACAATCTACACATTTAATAGAAGAACCCGTAATAGTTCACATTACTTGGCAAATAGGAGACCATTCTTTCAGCAAGTAGACTACAAAATATGAGCTCGGCAATGTTGCCGAGCTCATAATTTTTATAAGGATCTATTTCGGTAAGGTCTAACATAGGGAACACTTTCTCCCTACCCCTTACTTAATGCCTAATGAATTGCGTAAGTTGAGATAATCAGAATCTAATGTATTACCATCACCAGAATCCCAAACTGGGCGGATAGCCTTAGCTTGTGATTTAGGAGCTAAATTATTGGCATTCCATTCAGCAGCACCAAAATAGAAATCGTATGATTCTTTTCCAGACTTACCATTTCTTTCAAGGCTCTCATCAGAGGTCATGTATTGTCCGTATGCGTTTTGATTATTAGATACATCACGCATACCCACTTCTGCATACTTAGGGACGCGCATTCCTGTATATGGCAAGAATAATCCCTTGTTAGCTTGTACAAGTGCGGTCACATTAGTGTAGTTATCTATTGACCTTACAAAACGTTTTGCAGGGAACTCGCGATAACCGCCGCTTGTGCTGGTTGTGAAGTAAGCACCATAAACCTTAGTTCCCTTGTCTGTGTAGCAATAAGCAGGAATAGCACGTGCCTCCTTGTAGAGTTTATCAATCTCAATACGAGTTGGCATACGATAACGCTGGTGCTTGTCCTTTGTATAATACCACGCAATATCGCCACGTGCTGGTGCTGCGCCAGTTCCATTTATATCGTAATCCTTATATGCACCATAGTTGTTGGCAGGCCACCAAAGTTTCTTATCTGCAACACTATACTTAAAGATATCTCCATTGGTCAAATCCAATGCCTCTTTGATATGTCCATAGCGGAAGAGGTCAACATCCTCTTTTATCTGCTTTGGTGCATTAGCAAACTGCGACGTCGTATTACCATTATTATAATTGATAATATTTCTATTTCCATCTAAGGTCACTGCGCGCTGTGATATCCACCACTGTGCTGGAGCGATACCCCAATATCCGCCGTTTTCTGGACCATAGTGTATAAAGTTACCTGTTGCCCATTTTACACCTTGTACCTCAACCCATGGCTTTGGAACTACTGGTGTCATTTGAAGGATGTCTGTGTGATAAACCTTATCAGCGGTGAGATTTACATTATCATACTCTTGTTCATACATTTTGCCCTTAGCATAAACCATGATGTGCACTTTGGTATAGTTGCCCGGTAGCAAAGCAATGTAAGTGTACTGGTTATTAGTAGATGTAAACTTTGTACCATTTGCAGGAATAACGGCAATGCTCTTGCTTGCCTCATATTGATCGTCAGAAACAAACGTGTTATTTGTTAAATCAAGTACGCCAGACGCCTTAATATTTGAAACATAGATAGAGTCAATATTAGAAAGTTTGTTATTGTTCTCATCTGTGAAGCGCAAGCCCCAGAAAGAAACAAGACGCTGTAATGTACCAACATTAACGTCTAACTTATTATTTTCTACTTTTTGGGGATGAGCACTCTTGCACTGATAGTCGAAACGGCTACCGAGTGAGGCTGCTGTACCATCTTGGCGACTAAGGTTGAAGCTAACTAATTTTTGTATTTTAGCACTTGGAACGTAAGATATAACATTTGATTCAGTACCACCAATTGTTACTTTCTCCTCTTTTCTTTCAACAGAGGTAATGGTCTTGTTAGCACCCTTTAAAGCCATCGCAGGATAGAGGAAGCTAATGTTATCACTCGTTGACATAGGGCGACCACCAGCTGCAGAAATGTCACCCTCAAAGCCTGAATACTTACCAGCATTCTTTGCTGTCAATACAAAATAGTTGTTTTGTTTGCCTTCATCGCCATTAACGAAAGCTGCTAACTCATCGTTCTTTGCCCACTCTGCAATTAGTCTTTTCCCATTGGCTGGGTCAACAGCGAGTGCTCGCGTTAATGCTCTTGTACCTTGGGCTGCATCTGCTGATACAGTAACGTGATAAACCTTTGGTGTGTTCTCACTTGTAGCGTTGTCAGAAAGTTCGTCTGTCTGACAGGCTGCTAAGGAGAATGCCATTGTTGCACAAAGAGCAATAGCAATTTTACTTAATTCTTTCATAAACAATCGGTTAATTATTAGCTAAATAGTGTGAACTTTATAACAGTTGGGAACAGAGAGTTAAATTATTTATTATAACTACCTTTAAATTATCTCAACTTCTTAACTTTAGTCATCAAAACTCCACGTTATCTCTTCCTTTGCAGGAGAAGAAGAATCAAATGGATTAGATTCTCCTGGATTAGATTCTCTCGTAACAGGGCTACCACCTTCTTCAGGGCTTTTCATTCCTGCTGTGACATTTGTGTGATTAAGTAAATAACCTTCTACACACATTGCGTAAAGTTTTGTCTCTGGTTCTAAATAAGTTTTCTTCATTTTAATTCATTTTAAATTTACTATTATTCCATATCTTTAAGGTATTTGCCCCCACTAAATAAAAGAAGGGCTTAAACTCCCGTTTGTATATTTTTCATGTGGCTTACAAAAATAATCATGTTTGTAATTAACTAAAGTTTCCCACCCAAATAAATAGATAGAAAAATAACAGTTTGTCGAATTTTCTTTGTAAATTAGTAATCGCCAAAAAACTGATTTAAAGACAAAAGAACAAGATTGTTATGGAGGCAAAAATAGAGAAAATGAGTGAGTTATCCAAACTTTTGAGTGCTAAAACTCGAATGAGTGATGATTTTTTCTTCTTTTTTGGCAAATTTGGTATCGGTCATCTGTTATCTCGTCTGTCAATGGAGAAACAGGACGGGGTTTCGGTTTCGGAGTTGATCCTTTCTCTTTGCCTCTTCCGCATTGTCGGTGAGAGCATCCACAGTATATGCAAACATAAGAAGAGTGGCGTGAGAATGGAAGGTATCAGTCGTGTTTTCGACCATGTAAAAGGCAGATGCGTATTGGGCTACAAGCTGCTGGGTGGAAAATTTTAGTTAACAATATGAATTGCAAACTTAGAGATTTGGAGTTAATAAAAGAACCCTAAATTATGAGGTTTAGACATTGAAGTAATGTTGAAAATAGGGTCATTGTGTAAGTAAGCACCTGCTTGATAAACAAAAACAAACATGGAAATTATGTTATTTATGTTTATTGTTGTTAAAAATCTGTCTAATAATAAGTGATGTTTGTGAGCAATATGTTATCTTTGTGATAAGAGACCCACGAAAAAACGTAAAAGGTTAAAGGGGATCATGGATAACTTTTAGACACACCTAAATATTTATACTTTGATAATAGGCACGCCTAAATGAAGAAATAAGATTATCATCAAAACCTTAATTCCGCAGCATAAATTCTTGTGAGAACTCCAAGTGCCTGAGAAACAAAGTTCTCAAAACACTTGGATATGTCAGAAATTTCACCTATCTTGGTGCTGCAAACATAACAAGTAAGCAAAAAACTGACATGACAAAGGTAGCAATTAAAAACGAGAATATCACTTCTTTCGGTGGAATTTATCATATTATGGACGTTTTCTCAAAGTTGGACTTTGAAAAAACTTACCGAATCTGTATTGGGTAAACGTGGAAGTAGCGGCAAAGCATTCAGCCATGGAAGTATTTTTGGCTTTCTCATCTTCAGTTACCTTTGTGGTGAAGAATGCCTTGAGGACATCAATGCGCTCATAGGGCAGTTCAAACAGAGACCTGATACGCCATTACCCGGTGCCGACACTGTGGGGCGCGGACTAAAGGAGCTTACCGAGAAAAATATTGTCTATAAGAGCGAGACCTCCGACAAGTCGTATAGTTTCAACACGGCAGAAAAGTTGAATACCTTACTTTTACGAATGATACGGAGGATGAGGCTTATAAAGGTGGGTAGTCATGTTGACTTAGACTTTGACCACCAGTTTATTCCAGCCCACAAGTTCGATGCAAAGTATTCTTACAAGCAGGATTTTGGCTATTTCCCTGGTTGGGCTTCCATTGGGGGAATCATAGTCGGAGGTGAGAATCTTGATGGAAACACCAATGTGAGATTCCATCAAGAAGACACGCTCCGTCGCATTATCGACCGTGTAACCTCAGAACTTGGTGTGGTAATAGAGCGTTTCCGTGCTAATTGTGGATCGTTCTCTAAGGAAATCATCCAAACCGTAGAGCAGCGCTGCAACACGTTCTATATACGTGCAGCCAACAGCGACAGCCGGTGTGAGGACTTCCGCCAGCTGAAAGAATGGAAGAATGTTGAGGTTGGTTATGAGAGATGCGATGTCACATCCGTCAGCATAGACAACTTAATAGAAGGAAAGTCATACAGGCTTGTCGTACAGCGTAGTCCTTTGAAAGACAAGGATGGCAAGCAACAGACAGATATCTTCGGAGTAATATACACATACCGCTGTATCCTCACCAATAACTGGATGTCTACCGAGAAAGACATCATTACATTTTATAATGAGCGTGGAGCAAGCGAAAAGAACTTCGACATACAGAACAATGACTTCGGATGGTCACATCTGCCCTTTTCCTTTATGGCTGAGAACATGGTTTTCATGATGGTTACCGCCATGCTGAAGAACTTCTATCTCTATCTCGTCCGTCATATCAGCGAGAAGGTCAAGCCATTGAAAAAGACAAGCAGGCTGAAAGCCTTTATCCTGCATTTTGTCAGCGTGCCAGCAAAATGGGTGCGCACTGGAAGGCAGAACGTTCTGAACCTATATACAAATAAAACCTACTACTCTGAGGTCTTCATTGAATAAACAGTATTTCTTTGTGGTTATCATACTTCCCCATTGGTTTGGGTGGGGGATTTTATGCTTAGAAAAGACCTAAGAAACACCGAAGCACCTCATATCAACATATAGAGCCCAAAAAGACATCTCAACATATAAAATTTTCTCACAAAAAAAATACTGCGGAATTAAGGATAAAAGTAAAAAAACAAATCCTAATTAATCACATAAGCATACAGCAATTACAAACTATTAATCGTTTTATATATGTTAAATTAATATTTATATACAAACATTTCTTATAATCAATATTATTTATTATATTTGCAATCGTCATTAATTTACCATTCTAAACATCTATTTTATAACACGCCTAAAAACATTGAGTATGAAACACATTTTACTTTCTATGTTTACAGTTTTCGCAACAGCTGTAAATGCACAGGAACAAGAACAGTTCACAGTTGGCAACCTTACCTATACTGTAACTAGTCCGACAACCGTGGAACTCACTAAACTGGACAACAAGGTAAAGGATGCCGTTACTATTCCAGAAAAAGTCACCAGTAAAGATTCCAAGCAATACACAGTCACTTCCATTGGTGAAGAAGCTTGCAAATGGTCTGACGCTGTTTCTATAAGTGTTCCGGAAACAGTTGATTCCATCAAGAAGTCAGCCTTCTCCGGTACAAAATTAACAAGCTTCTCATTTCCGAAGAAGCTGCGTTACATTGGCCCATACGCCTTCAGTTCTACAAAACTGATAAGCGTTGAGATACCCGCAACAGTAGAGGTCATCAGCGACCACGCTTTTTTTGGCACTAATAGTGTACCAACACTTACCTCTGTAAAACTGCACGAAGGACTGAAGGAGATGGGTGATGGTGCATTCTACTTCAGCGGACTTACTGAAATTGAGATTCCTGCATCGGTAACCAAACTGGGAAAATCCGTCTTCCTGCGTAACAGGTCACTCAAGAAGATTATCTTCCACGAAGGTCTTTTACATATTGGGAAAGGTGCCTTCAACGACTGTCCGGCACTGGCAGAATTTACCTTACCGAACACATTGAAGACGATTGATGATGAAGCCTTCCTCGGCGCCAAAGCTATCAAGACCCTGAATGTCCCAAGAGACCTTGAGACTATCGGGAGTTGTGCCTTTGCAAATACCAATCTGTCAACTATTACACTTGATGCAGACAACAAGAATTTTATCCTGAAAGATGGTGTTCTCTATACAAAGGATTACAAAATATTACAACTGGCTCCACTCAAAGGAGTCAAGACTTACCAGGTGGAAAGTACGTGCCTCGGTATTGCCGGCGGTGCTTTTTGGGGCAGCGAGCTTGAGAGTATCCAACTTTCTGAGAGCCTTGTAGCCATAGGCTATGGTGCCTTCCTTGGATCACAATTGAAAAGCATTAACTGGCCAAAACACCTGAGCTACATTGAAGAACAGGCCTTTGCTAATACACAGTTCACAGAACTAACCCTTCCATCATCAGTATATTATATTGCTGACGGTAGCTTCGCTGGTTGTAAGAAACTTACCAAGGTTACAATGCCATCTGGTATAATGCAAATATATGCACACGCCTTCCATAACTGTGACCGTCTGACGCAATTTGTAGCTAAAGGCAGTACCGCACCAGAATTTATGTCTTACTACGAGTCTTATGACGCCCCCTTCTATGGTATCGCCTCTCCGGCAACACTCATAGTGCCAAAGGGTGCAGCAAAGTCATATACAGATGCCGGTTGGGGAGAATTCTTTAACATTGATGAAGCAGCAGTAGCCTCATTGACCGTAAAGAGTGTCACCCCTGCTAATGAATCAAACTTTAAAAAGAATGCAAGTTTATCATTCAGCATCACCTTCAATGAGGAGCTGCAATTAGTGAATACGAATCCTGAACTTCAAATACGACAGGATTACATCTACAGCACTGTGTATATCAGACCTTCAGGAACACCGGAGTGGACAGCACTACTTGACGGGAAAAATACGCTGACCATCTTTGGAAATGACAGTGACGGCTTTGTCGACACATTCACTGCAAAAGAAGGAAAAACATACTATGTCACCATCCCTGCAGGTGTTGTAAAAGATAAGACTGGAGCCGTAAACGATCAGATAACAATTCTCTACTACGGCCCAAAGGCTGGATCAACCGGAATTGGAACCTTGAAGAGCGATAGGCTAAGCAACAGTAAAGTTATAGGACGTTATAACCTCAATGGACAATCAGTTAATGCTGTACAGAAGGGTGTACAGATACTGAAATATGCTGACGGTACGGTAAGAAAGGTAGTTGTTAAGTAATAGAGTGTCTTTTTCAACTCAATACAGAGTAACATAAGAAGATACCAAAGATCTTTATCTTTAAAACGTGGGAGGGGGGAATTGTTTTTAAACAATATCCCCCTACTATTTATTTTAAGGAAAGAGCCGGAATACCAAAAGATCCTATTGCTGCCTATTAGTGTTTGACAAAACATATTATTACATTAAACATTGCCTCAGAACATAATGCAAACAGGCATATTTGACAGTCTGAATAGCTTCTATTAGCCATGTGTTAAAACTCAATGGATATGGGGGACCGCAGGCAAAGGTGAATGAGAAAAGCCTGTGTTTTAAGGGGTGGGAAACTTTAGTAAAATCATAGCTATGACTGTCTTAGCTTTCTATTCTATTATCATCCTTAAACGCTGAAAAACTTTTCATCTTTAACAATTCAAGGATGAGAAAGCGTAATTTTTCTTTACAAATAACGCAATAAAAACAACAAAAACGGAATAGAAGTATACATGTTTAAGAGCAGCTATAAGTATCTTATTATCAAGTAGTTGTAAAAAACCACTCTAAAAGGTGCTTAATTGGACTTCAAAAGGGCGTTAGTAAGGACCTTAAAGGGCATCTTTTGCAAGCCAAAAGGGCGTTAATTCGCATGGAATTAACGCCCTTTTAATTTCCAGACAACGAAATTATTTTACAAGAGTTAGCAAATTGACAAGTTAAGCGGGTTAGACAACTGAACAAGCTATATGCTTTGTTGGCTATCAATTAGATTATTTTTTTTTATTTACCAAACAGCTCGTTTACTTGTCCGCTCGTTTACTCGCCCACCAATCACTACTGTTGAAAATACTATAACCGTCTACTTTACAAGCTGCTCAAGTGGAGTTTCAATGATAGCCTTCACAAGGGCATCATTCTGTTTGCGTTGCTCTTCGGTTGAAGCAAGGCGGTTTCTCTCTGCCTCATACAGTGCCTTTACCTTTTTAGGTCCCTCCATTAACTTGATAGAAAGATAGCGGTTTATCTCGTGTACAGTGTCATGGTCTTCCTCGTAACGTCTGTTGAAGTTTTCTTCAGCACGTTCGTAGTAGTCCATTGCCTCCTTCTTGTTTCCCATCTTCTCATAGAACATACCTGCACCAAGAAGTGTGTAAGGCTCTGTTGGGTTACGCTTGAGATAGGCTTTTAGCGTCTCTAATGCCTGTGCAATATTGCCCTGACTTTTGAGATATTCCGCCTTGTTAGCGTAAGCAAGTTGATAGTCGGGGTCCTTCTCAATAGCACTATCGAGCAGGGTTATCGCCTTCTTCACAGAATCAGGTGAGTTCGACCAATGCGTATATACGTTTACTGCCTGATTGTTTAAGACGATTACAGTTGAGTCAGGTTTATGTCCACAGCAAAGTTTCTTATTGCTCTGCGCATTACAGGATGTCAATGTTAGAAACATAAACAGCGATAATGCCAAAAGGAAATTACGATTCATAGTTTTTGATATTTTAAGTTTAAGAATAAGATTTCATTGTCAAAATTGGTAGTTGCTTCTATTCTGACGAAGTAGGTTTGCCTTAGCTGACTGCATAAGACTAATCTTACATTCGCAGCAAAGATAACATTTTTTTTAAATAGCGAAGAGTAAATTAGTATAAAAATTATCTTCCCTATGAGAAACAGTAGACAATTATTCTTAAGGCTGATGTGTCGATGTCTATTTATATAAGGTATATAACTTTAATCGTTACCAGTCTTTTTACAAAATGATGAGTATAACATTCGCATAAATTAGGGATAAAGAAATTGTGAAATATGGATTAAGAGTATGATTGATTGTTAAAAATATCAAATATTGTATTTGCAACAATGAATATTTGAAAGAATATGTTTATATTTGCTGTCGACTTTAAGAGGTAAACGACTCCTTTTAATAGAACCTAAAGCAAAACCTAATTGTAGATAATAAAATCTATTTAAAAATAAAACAAAAACCAATTATTTATTACAGATTATGAAGAAAATCTTTACTTTACTTTCATTGTGCATGGTCGCAATGACAACTTTCGCTCAGTGGGTTTCAACTCCTGAGAGTGGTGAGAAGTACTACATCGCTGTTGGTACCAACAAGGTGGGTTACATCACAGCCAATGGTAATGGCGAGAAGTTGACAGCTAAGGCAGCTTCTGTTGGTGACAAAGAAAAGCAGACTTGGACTTGTACGAAGGGTGAGAACGATGTTTGGTCATTCACTCTTTCAGTAGAAGGCGAGACTTGGACAATGTTTACCACAGAGGATAAACGTCTTGCTGCTGGTACAAATCCAGGTGAGAACTTCAAGGATTACACTGTTGTCAGTCACGATGACGATCCATCAGCAGCTTATGCTGGTATCAAGATGGTTGCTGATGAGGGAAACTCTTATGTAAACATCTATGGTGCTCAGGCTTTGGGCAGAGAGTATGGTCCTTGGGCTGATGGCGACAATGGTTCAAGGGTCTACTTTATCAAGGCTTCTGAGGTAGAGATCCCAACTTGGGATTTTAACTTCAATATTTTCCAGCAGGGTGACAACAGTACTCGTTACTTCATCCAGTTCAATAGAGCAGCAGCAAACAACCCAGCGAATGGTCCTACTGGTTTGAACGGTCTGACAGGTAGTAAGTTGATTCTTTCAGTTGCCAACGATACACTGATTGCTGACTCTCTTGTAAAGGCTGATGTGAACTTCCGTCATAAGGTATGGCACGTAACAGAGTTTGATGCTGATACAAAGAAGATTGTTCTCGTTAACGAGGCTGGTCAGTACATCAAGTTCGTTACCTTCGAGACAGAGTTGCCTGGTGGTAACGATATGTATAAGAAGAACGAAGCTGGCGAGTGGGTACGCAACGGCAAGAGCGGTGGCGGTAAGATGACTGGTGGCTTCATGGCTACTACTGAGCCACAGGAACTCTACATCTTCGACAGCAACCAGGGCAGCGAGTGCTACTCTATCGGTGACAGCAGCGACAGAACCACAAGGAACTTCCTTAACGCATGGGGTAACATAGCATGGCACCATCTCATGGGTAAGTGGGAAGTTAACGATCCTAACAACGCCCTCAAGTTCATTCCTATCAATGACCTTTTGAGTGACGAGGAAATCGCAGAGATGGAAGCAGCTTCTGTTAATGGCATCTCTAACGTAAAGGTACAGGAGAAGCAGGCTAACGGTTATGTTTACACCCTCGATGGTCGCATGGTAGCAAAGAGCCTCAATGGTCTTGCTAAGGGCTTGTACATTGTGAATGGTAAGAAGGTTGTTGTGAAGTAATTCACAATAAATAAATTAAGGGGCTGTATCAAAAGCAAGGGCGCACATGAGCGTGCGTCCGCCAGCAGGCTAAGGATAGATACACGACACGTGTAGTTCTACAACTTGCCACTGACACAATTTTGATACAACCCCATTTTGCGTATTATAATTCAAACATTTAGTAATTAAATAATTATCATAATTTCTTTTCCTCTAATATGAATATCTGTAAGCGTATTTGTGCTGCTTTGCTCTTGTCTGTCGTAAGTATCGGACAAGTTCTGGCACAAGGTTATCCTCGCATCAGTACTAATGGCAATGAGCATTGGTATTACGTTAAGTATCTTCGTTCTAACAACGTTTTGGAAGACAAAGGCAACAAGCAAAAATGCCTCACTGCCGTTCCACAGGTCATGAAGGATGATTGCCAGTTGTGGAAGATTGTTGCTGCGGAGAACTTTGGTCGTAATAAGAAGTACCAATTGGTAAGCAAGAGCGGTCGTACCCTTTATATCAATGGTACAAATCCTTATAGCTCACGCTTTATGGCAGCTACATCGCCAACAGATATTACCTCATTCCATATCTTCCAGAGTATGAATAATAGCTTTGGAACGGGTGCATTCGAGTTGGCACCAGACTCTACGGGTAGTCATGCGATGAACCAAGTGGGTGAGATTAGAGCTGGACAAGAGATTGGACTGTGGGATAAAGGCGACATCAACAACGTGTTGACCTTTGTCAGCAAGGATGACATGGTATTCCCATATTATCTTCCTACGGTTTCAACAGCTGCAAATCCTGTTTATTATTACATCCAGTTCCAGACTGGCAACTGGCTTTTGAGTGCCAAGGGCGATAAGGCAACCTGCCAAACAGCCGCATTGCATAATGGTAATCTTGATGACATGCTATGGCGTGTATCAGAGAAAGACGGCAAATACTCTTTTGTTAGCAAGAGCGGAAAGATTCTTTATATCAGCGATTCATACGTCAACGCTGCAAAGGCTCGCAACGTGAAGGATACGCTCTTTACGATGGTGGAGTCAAAGAACGCCTTGGGTGGCTTCGAGATTGGTAAGTCAACCACAGGACGTAACTTCTTTAATATGTACCAAGGAGCTGGTGAAGGCAAGTATATTAGCTTCTGGGACTTGGGCGATGGGGGCAATGTAGTGCGCTTTGTACCAGCAGAAGAGTTGGTACCAGTGTCAGGTATTGCTACTTTTAATCCAGCCAACAAATATACGCTTTGGTATACAAAGCCTGCAACCAACTGGATGACCTCTTGTCTTCCTATCGGTAACGGTCAGTTTGGTGCAACTTTGATGGGCGATGTAGCCATTGACGACGTACAGTTTAACGACAAAACCCTTTGGAGCGGTAAGCTCGGCGGACTGACAAGTACAGCTGCTTATGGTTATTATCTTAACTTTGGCAACCTTTATATCCGCAGTCGACTTTTGTCAAAGGTAACAGACTACGTTCGTTACCTTGATATCAACGATGCCGTAGCAGGTGTGAAATATACGATGGATGGCGTAGAGTACGATCGTACTTACTTCGCAAGCAATCCTGACAGTTGTGTGGTAGTTCGTTACACAGCCTCACAGAACGGTAAAATCAATACAACGCTTACGTTGAGAGATCAGAACGGACGTAACGTAAGTTATACCGTTGATAATAACAATCAAGCAACGATTACCTTTGATGGTCAGGTAGCTCGCCAAGATGATCATGGTGCAACCACACCAGAGAGCTATTATTGTGCAGCACGTATCGTGACCGATGGCGGTACGATTACTAAGAATGCAAAGGGTATGATTGAGGTGAATGGTGCCAACAGCATGACTGTTTACCTTCGTGGTTTAACTGACTTCGACCCAGATGCGCCGGCATATGTGTCTGGAACTAACCTCCTTCCAGCTCGTGCAGCAGCGACAGTAAATGGTGCACAGAGCAAGGGTTACGATGCTTTATTTGCAGCACATAAGACCGATTATAAGTCGCTCTTTGATCGTTGTCAGCTCACCCTCGGTGACATTAAGAACAATATTCCAACCCCACAGCTCATCAGCAGCTATCGTAACAACCAGCATGACAACCTCTTCTTAGAGGAACTCTACTTCAATTATGGTCGTTACCTCCTTATCAGTTCAAGCCGTGGCGTATCGCTCCCAGCTAACTTGCAGGGTATTTGGAACGACAACAACACCCCTGCATGGCACGCTGATATCCATGCGAACATCAACGTACAGATGAACTACTGGCCTGCTGAGCCAACCAACCTCTCTGAACTTCACCGCCCATTCCTCGATTATATCTATCGTGAGGCGTGTGTGAAGCCTACATGGCGTCGCTTTGCACAGGACATGGGTCACGTGAATACAGGTTGGACCTTACCAACGGAGAATAACATCTATGGCTCTGGTACTACCTTTGCCAATACTTATACCGTAGCGAATGCGTGGTATTGTCAGCACCTCTGGCAGCACTATACCTACACAATGGATAAGGACTTCCTTCGCACAAAGGCGTTCCCTGCAATGAAATCGGCTGTCGACTATTGGTTTAAGAAACTTGTTAAGGTGGCTGATGGTACCTACGAATGTCCTGACGAATGGTCACCAGAACACGGACCAACGGAGAATGCTACCGCACACAGCCAGCAGTTGGTTTGGGACTTGTTCAATAACACACGCAAGGCTATTAAAGTTCTTGGCGACGATGTGGTATCAAAGGCGTTCCGTGATTCGCTTGCAACCTACTTTGCTAAGCTTGACGATGGTTGCCATACAGAGGTGAACCCTGCCGACGGAAAGACTTATCTCCGTGAATGGAAATATACTTCACAGTTTAATAACCCAAGCAAAATCGGTGTAAACGAGTATAAGGCACACCGCCATATCTCTCATTTGATGGGTCTTTATCCTTGTACGCAGATCAGTGAAGATGCTAATAATACCGTCTTTGAGGCTGCTCGTACATCGCTGATAGCCCGTGGCGATGGTCACGGAACGGGTTGGTCACTCGGTCATAAGATTAATCTAAATGCCCGCGCCTACGAAGGTCAGCACTGTCATAACCTTATCAAGCGTGCCTTACAGCAGACTTGGGACACCGGAACAAACGAGGCAGCGGGTGGTATCTATGAGAACCTCTGGGATGCCCATGCACCTTATCAGATTGATGGTAACTTTGGTTATACAGCTGGTGTAGCCGAGATGCTCCTCCAAAGTCATAATGATAAGCTCGTTATCCTCCCTGCCTTGCCAACAACATTCTGGCAGAAGGGTTCAGTAAAGGGCTTGAAGGCAGTGGGCAACTTCACCGTTGACATTGATTGGGCTAATGCGAAGGCTACGAAGGTACAGATTGTTTCCAACATGGGTACAACCTGTATCGTGAAATATGCTGGCGTAGCAAAGGATTATAAGGTGACTACTGCCGACGGAAAGGCGGTTAAGGCAAAGCGTATCAATGATGACGAAATCAGCTTCCCAACAGTGAAGGGCGGCGTATATGTCATTGTTTCTAATACTCCAAACGCTATCGCAGCCGTAAAGGATAAACAATACGGTAACATTGCTTCCGTAAGCTATTACAGTCTTAATGGTACAAAGGCCAATCAGACACAAGGACATGGCGTATATATCAAGCAGATGAAGTACAGCAACGGTACAACAAGTATAACAAAGGTAATCAACTAATCACTTTATACATTACTTACCCACGCTTCGGTTTTAGCAGAAGTGTGGGTTTAACTCAGCATAAATATTTACTCTCATTTATATGAAAACAATCAGAAACATTGGTCTTTTCGTATTCTTACTGACCTTAGCACCAACCGTGCTAAGGGCACAAGCGTGGAATGCGAAGCCCCAAGGCGGTAAGACCTACGCCATCTCTGTGGGCAAGAACACGCAGGACGTGCTCACACCCTACAAGTTCTATTGGGAAAGTGTTACGAAACTTGCGTTCCAAAAGTATATCGAAGGCAAAGACAAACAGAAGTGGAAGCTCGTTGAAGTACCTAATAAGTCGGACTGTTATCAGTTGGTTAATGCCGAGGGCGAGCTGGCCTTTGACATGGCACTTAATGATCCTAATAGCACTTCGGGCAACACTTGCGTGTGGACTGAGACCATCACGAATCCTAACCAGCAGATTTACATCACGAAGAAAGGCAATGGCTATCAGCTGAGTGCCGTCTCTGGTAGGAATGGTCAGACCTATTATGTGACTACAGGGACGCAAGAAGGATACGACGTCATGTACTGTCGATGGGAAAGAAGCCCGAGTAGCGCTGCCATAGTACACTTCAAAGAGGTGACACCGGTCGTTATTCCGCAGGCAGCCGACTGGGAGAATGCTACCGTCTATGAGCGCAACAAGGAGCAGGGACACGCTACTTACATGCCTTATCCATCAACGGCTGCAATGAAGGCCGACGGTCAGCGTTATGACAAACCGTGGTTGGAACCAACGGGCGCAAACTACCTCAGTCTCAATGGAACGTGGCGACTGCGTTGGAGCGAAGGCCCTAAGCCAGTGCTCTTAAGCAAGGACGAGTGTTGGGGCGATGATGTTAACACAGACGGTTCAGCGTGGAGTGACATCACAGTCCCATCTTGTCTTGAGATGAACGGATATGGTAAACCGATGTATGTCAACGTTGACTATCCTTTTGTTGATAAGCAACCTCACATCCTAATGAAGCCGGGCTTGACCAATTCCGTGGGTTCTTATCGACGCGATTTCACCCTACCTGCAGGTTGGGAGAGCAAGCGTGTGTTCCTACACTTTGATGGTATCTACTCGGCAGCATACGTTTATGTCAACGGACATGAGGTGGGTTACACCCAAGGAGCTAATAATGTCAGTGAGTTTGATGTAACGAGATACGTACATGCAGGCAAGAACAATGTTGCTGTACAGGTTATTCGTTGGAGCGATGGGTCGTATCTTGAAGGACAGGACATGTGGCACATGAGTGGTATTCACCGTGATGTCTACCTCGTGGCAACGCCTAAGACCTATCTTGCCGACCATTATATTAAGTCGACTGTCACACCGGGCTTGACAACTGCTGGGCTGGGTAGTGCGGCTACAACAGTAGACCTCACCGTCTGCAATCGTGATAAGCTCGCTGCGAAGAAGACCGTTACTGTGACGCTCTACGACCCATCTGGGAAGGAAATAAAGGCCCTTTCAGCCGACTTTCAGTTTGCTGCTGGCGACAGCGTGATGACGAAGACCATCGATTTCGGAACTCTCTCTGGCCTTAGGCTATGGTCGGCTGAGACGCCAACGCTCTATACCTTCACTTTCAGTCAGTCGCAAGATGGCAACGAGGAGGAGGCTTTCTCTACGAAATATGGCTTCAGGAAGATCGACCTCAGTAAGGGGTATCTTGAGGTGAACGGCCGCCGCACCTATCTTAAAGGGGCTAACACGCAGGACACCGACCCATTGCATGGACGCAGCATCACCACCGACCTTATGTTAAAGGATATAACGATGATGAAGCAGTGTAACATGAATACCGTTCGTACCAGCCACTATCCTCGTCAATCAAAGATGATGGCTATGTTCGACTACTACGGCCTTTTTGTCGTAGATGAGGCTGACATGGAGTTGCATAAGAACTGGGAAGGCTCAAAGACCATCATCAATAACCCTAATTGGACAGGTGCTATCGTCGACCGCAATGTACGTAATACGCTCCGCGACCGCAACCATCCAAGTGTTGTTTTTTGGAGTTTAGGTAACGAGAGTGGCTCTGGTCTGAACATTATGGCAGCTTACAATGCTGTTCGTAAGCTCGACAACCGCTACATCCACTATGAGGGTTCAACGCGTGATAATGCTGAAGGCACTGATATTCACTCTGTCATGTACCCTGCAATGCACGACTGGCGCAGCGGAACAACGGGTCCTGTTACTGCTGATGTGAACCATCCAAACACTAATAAGCCTTACTTCATGTGCGAGTATGCACACGCTATGGGTAACGCTGTGGGCAACTTGCGCGAATATTGGGAGGCTATGGAGGGCTCTCAGATGGGTGTTGGCGGATGCATCTGGGACTGGGTTGACCAGAGTATCTACTCTTACGATGCTATAAAGAACAATAAGCTGACTGAGAATGGGTTCCCTGCTTACATCACGGGATACGACTGTCCGGGTCCTCACCAGTATAACTTCGTTAACAACGGACTTGTAAATGCAGACCGTGCATGGAGTGCTGAGTTAGACGAGGTGAAGCGTGTTTACCAGTGGGTGGGCTTCGACTTGAATACTGAGAAGCATCAGGTCAAACTGACGAATAAGTATCTTGACCGTAACCTCAACCAGTTCTATCTCAAGTGGACCCTCCTTGTTGATGGTAAGCCAGTACAGGATGATACTTTCAAGAAGCTCAACTGCGCTGCTGGTGCTACACAGACTGTTGATTTGAAGTATAACACTGCTGCCTATGCAGGTAAGGAAATCTTCCTCAACATCGGTCTTTATACAAAGGATGCAACACTTTGGTGCGATCGTGATTATCCTGTTGCTCAGTTCCAAAAGCAGTTAGCTGCTGGCACAACAACCCTTGCTGAGGTTGATAATACTAAGGCGGATGCACTCCACGCAACCCATAATGCAGATGGTGGTTACACTTATGCAAACGGTAAACAGAAGCTGACATTCGACAAACAGGGTAATATCACTGAGTGGTCATACGATGGTAAGAATCTCTTTGTCACAAATGAAGGTCCACGTTTCGAGCGTTATCGTTGGATTGAGAATGATGGTCCGATGGAGGCTTACCAGAATGGTCCTACCGATAATGGTGTTATCTCACAGTCTGCTACCTTCCAACTCTCTGGTGATGGTAAGACAGCAACAGTGAACGTTAACCAGAACGGCAACTACTGCAAGGCTACTTATAAGTACACTATCAATGCTAACGGAACCATCGACCTCACCAGCTCGTATGAGGCACAGGGTAATGGTGCAAGACGTTTAGGCTTCAGCCTGAACTTCCCAGAGGAACTCTCTAAGGTTCGCTATTATGCACGTGGTCCATTGGCAAACTATGTTGACCGTCTCGACGGTTCAGACTTCGGTGTCTATGAGACTTCTGTTAAGGATATGTATGAGCCATTCGCACACCCACAGAGCAACGGCAACCGCGTTGGTCTTCGTTGGCTTACCCTCACAAACAACGAGGGCAATGGTGTGAAGGTAGTGACAGCGGGCGATGTAGCCTTCTCTCTGACTCCTTGGACTGAAAGAGAGCTGCGCGATTCACGCCACGAATGGGAGTTGCCAGCAAGCAATCGCACCGTAGCTCACTTTGATGCTATCCAGCAGGGTGTGGGTAACGGCTCTTGTGGTCCTGGCCCATTGAATGAGTATAAGATTCAGCAGGGCAAGAAATACACTAACACCGTGCGTTTCATCCCTTTTTCAGAAGCGGCAGATGATAACGCAAACGGAATCTCTGCCGTAATAACCCCGACAACAATAACTGCACAAGTCTACGATCTCTCTGGTCGTAGACTTCCTGAATCTCCTACCAAAGGACTCTATATTCAGGGCGGTAAAGTTATAGCAAACTAATTTACTACATGCCAAGTTCTATGGACTTGACAGTAAGGTAGGGACGCACGAAGTATTCCTCTGTAATCATCATGTTGACGGATGAATGCCTTGTGCGTCTTTACATTTCAAAGCGGTAATTCCACTGGTTAACTAAAATATTCTAACAATAGGTTTGTCTTTCACCTAAATCATGACAATAAAGCTGCGCTCTTTTCGTTCTCAACAATGGTGCTGACGGCAGGCACATGATGTGCGGATGGTATGCACCACTTGTGCCGACGGTAAGCACGCTTTCAAGAGGATACTCCGAAAGGGAGCGAAAACGATTAAGACTTTATCAGATAGAAATAAAATAAATATATCTTTATTATGAAACAAAAAAGTAACTATCTATTTCCCTTAGCCATTATCGGCTTATTCTTCTTCTCCATTGGCTTTGCCTTGGGTATCAACTCTTACCTAATGCCAGTGTTGGAAGAATCAATGCACATCTCTGGTGCAGCTTCCAGTTTGTTGCTCGCAGCAACATTCATTCCGTTCCTCTTGTTCGGTATTCCTGCAACACATTGTATCAAGGCAATCGGTTATAAACGTACGATGGCTTTATCATTCGTTATCTTTGCCGCAGCCTTCGGACTTTTCATCCTTGCAGCGAAGCAGAACTCTTTGACATGGTTCCTCATTGCGAGCTTCGTGAGTGGTGCTGCTAACGCTGTATTGCAGGCATCAGTCAATCCTTACGTGACCATTCTTGGTCCTATGGACTCTGCCGCACGCCGTATCTCTTGTATGGGTATTAGCAATAAATTGGCTTGGCCAGTGACAACCCTTTTCATTACTTTGGTGATTGGTAAGGGAATTGGCGAGACACAACTCACCGACCTTTATTTGCCATTCATCATTATTATCGGTATCTTCTTGCTCTTGGGTGTCATCGCATTGCTGGCTCCACTGCCAGACGTGAAGGCTGCTGGTGAGGACGAGAGCGAGAGCGGCGACGAGACGGCAGTCAGCTCATACGCTGACGGTAAGACAAGTATCATGCAGTTCCCACACTTGTTATTGGGCTGTCTGGCTCTCTTCCTCTATGTAGGTGTAGAGACTATTTCGCTTGCCACGGCAACAGGTTACGCAAAGTCATTAGGTTTGGAAGGTGACAACTATGGCTTTATCCCATCAGTGGGCATGATTGTGGGTTACGTCTGTGGCGTTATTTTCATCCCACGTTACCTCTCTCAGGCAGCCGCAATGCGCATCTGCGCTATCGTTGCCCTCGTGGGTAGTGTGGCAGTAGCAGTCGTTCCAGATCCAGTTATCTCTGTTTATTGCATCTTCTTGATGGCATTAGGCTGTTCACTCATGTGGCCAGCGTTGTGGCCTTTGGCAATGGCAGACCTTGGCAAGTTCACAAAGTCGGGTGCTTCCTTGCTGACAATGGCGATTGCTGGCGGTGCTGTGATGCCTTGGTTGCGTGGTTTGGTACAGGATGCTACCTCTTTCCAGACCTCCTATTGGGTCAGTGTTCCTTGTTTCCTCTTCATCCTTTACTACGGACTTGCGGGCTACAAGGTTCGCACGAAGAAGGAATAAGAGGAGGAGTTAAGGAGTGAAAGGGAGTGAGAGGAGTTAAGACAACACCGCCTACACTTGCTCCTTCGCATATTATTTTATCCACTCTTTTCCTTTTGTTACCCTCCTATTGTAAATAAAATTCAATGGGCGAAAATTAAAAGAGCATGAATTGGCTTTCAATTTATGCTCTTTTCGTTTCTAAAAGATGCCCTTTCTCGCCCTTATTAACGCCCTTTTGAAGCCTTAGTAAGTACCTCTTATATTACAGTTTCATAATAACTTGATATTCTGTTAGTTACAATGATGCTTAAAAAGGCTCTCCTTAGATGATTTGAGGAGTGTTTACGCCTTGTTTTTGTAAGGAAAATTCAAACTGCATTTAGACGAAACGATGTGTAGTTAAGAGCTGATGTATGCGAAAGAAGATATTACTTCTCTTTGCCATCGTCAGCTCGTATATCATTAAATAATCGGGATAAGAAAAGTAGAAAACAACACAAAAGTGTTAATTACGACACCTCTATCTCATTTAATACGAAATGACACCTCTATCTCATTTAATACGAAATAAATCAACAACAGGAGAAAGTCAAGTATCATAGCCACAACGAATGCCAGTATGGCTAAGAATGTTCCTTTCTCCAAAGCAAACTTATACGCAAAATAAGAATTTATCACTATTGATAATAATAAAAGGATAATAGGAAATGTTTCAGATGCTATACTCTTTCTAGAAAGTCCCAGACAAGCCAGCATCCAAATACTCATATAACCAATCCATCTGTAAGGTGAAGGAGTTTCTTCCATAATTGCTTGTTTTATAGGATAATACTTTCCAAATTCGAGGGATAAGCACCCCTATCTGTGGATTAGTTGTAAGTAGGTAAAGATAAGAATGCTCCGTACATTTATACTTGCTTGCCAACACGTTACGTAAGTCTTCTTTTAATGATTACCTCCTGCAAAGGTAAACATTATTCTGAATTATCAATGATTTTATTAGTTTTTTTGTTGATAGAAGAAACTAAACAACCCTAACCTCAAAGAGGTCGAATTCGATCCCCCTCTTGACAGAAGTTGGTAATAACCAACAAACGCAAATCCTTGAAAAGAATAATAATAGAAGTCTTTTACAGTGATTTCTTCTTATCTATGAAATAAAATCAAATCTCATTAAGCCACAATATATTTAGCCTCTAATGCCCGCATTTGGGTTAAATGTTAACCTGTTACTCTGTCTTCTCCTTACCTTGTCTTCTTTTCGCAAGCATCTTGTTTACTCGTCCACTTCTTAACTCGTCCACTTCTTAACTTGCCAATATGAATTATTTTCGTTATCTTTGCCTACAAAACAAACGAAAGAATTAATGGCAACAGTAGACGACAAGAAGATTATCTTCTCAATGGTGGGTGTATCGAAGATTATCCCACAGAACCAGAAACAGATTCTGAAGAACATTTACCTCTCGTTCT
>CAUVDL010000003.1:0-73735 GCA_963550695.1 uncultured Prevotella sp.
CAACGTTAGATAAGTGGTCTTTGAGACATTGCAGAATAAAGAGAGGGAAAGAAACACGCTCGTTTCCAAATCGTTCACCTTTTATTATTCTATATTATGTTTTCCTTTTGTAATCAGCCGATTACATTCGCTCCTATTACTTTTATGCGGAAATACAACAGCATTCTCACCGCATCAAGATCTGCGAAAATTATTTACATTATTTCTTAAAATATTCATCTAAAAAGGTAAAAAACATCCTTTTCAAGCACCTTTGTAACTCGATACAAATCAGATAGTTACAGAACCACATTATAAAAGGTGCTTAATTGGACTTCAAAAGGGCGTTAATAAGACCTCAAAAGGGCACCTTTTAGAAGCCAATTGGGCGTCTTTAAGAACCTTAAAGAGCATCTTTCAATTTTCAAGTATGAGTTTTTTATTACAAAACAGAAAAATATCACCTTTGATCTTAGCCTACTTATTAGCACAAAAAGGAGACATTAGATACCCCTATAATAGTTGAAGGAAAAACACAAAGTAATTATTTTAAAACTTTCGAGCATATCTCCCCAACCTTCCCTTCCATAGTAATATGCTCACAAGTTTCACCTTTTATCTCTAAATAAAGCATAATTTCCTTTGTCGTTACCTTATTTTGCAGTATCTTTGCAACAACTTTGGTGTATTATACCTTATTAAAGAAATGGCAAAAAAAAGAAACAAAGCCCGCAGTCGTCATAGTCTGCAGGTTGTCACACTATGTATCAGTACAGCTATGGTGCTGATGCTGATTGGTATGGTTGTACTTACAGGCTTTACCAGTCGCAATCTTAGTTCTTATGTAAAGGAGAATCTGACTATCACTATGATTCTCCAACCCGATATGAATACGGAAGAGAGTTCTGCTCTCTGCCAGCGTATTCGCAACTTGCATTATATCAATAGTCTTAACTTTATCAGTAAAGAGCAAGCATTGAAGGAAGGAACTCGCGAATTAGGTGCCAACCCTGCTGAATTTGCGGGTGAGAATCCGTTTACGGGTGAGATAGAAGTACAGCTGAAGGCTAACTATGCCAATAATGACTCTATTCGCAATATTGTTCAGCAGTTGCGTACATATCGTGGTGTAAGCGACATCACTTATCCGCAGAGTTTGGTTGAAAGTGTAAACCAAACCTTGGGTAAGATTAGTTTGGTATTATTGGTTATTGCAGTATTGCTCACCATCGTATCATTCTCTCTGATTAATAACACAATCCGTTTGAGTATTTATGCACGTCGTTTCTCCATCCACATAATGAAACTTGTTGGTGGTTCATGGAATTTCATCCGCGCTCCTTTCTTGCGCCGTGCGGTATTAGAAGGATTGGTTTCAGCCCTATTAGCTGTTGCAGTCTTGGGTGTCGGAATGTGTCTCCTCTATGATCATGAGCCAGAGATTACGAAATTATTGTCATGGGACGCATTGGTTATCACAGCCATTGTCATGTTAGCTTTTGGTGTGATTATAGTAACCTTCTGCTCATGGTTGTCAGTAAACAAGTTCCTGCGCATGAAGGCAGGTGATTTATATAAGATTTAAAAGGAAAAGTAAAAAGGGAAAAGGATAAAAGAGTAAAGGTTATTTTAGATGGAAAAGAGAAAAATTCATAAATCCAACTAACTTCCTTAGATTCTCAATCCCAACTGCTTGAACTCTTCAAAAATAGAATATGGACAAAAGAAATTTAGCTTTTGGTAAGACCAACTTTATTTTGTTGGCTATAGGTGTAGCCGTTGTTATTCTCGGCTTTATCCTTATGAGTGGTGGAACATCTACTGAGACTGTATTTGATTCAAACATCTTCAGTGCCCGTCACATCAAGGTAGCGCCTATTGTTACCTTTATTGGTTTTATCTCTATCATTGGTGCTATCCTCTATCAACCAAAAGGAACTAAAGAAGTGGAGGAATAATGACACTTTTACAAACGATTATTATCTCTATTGTCGAAGGACTGACGGAGTTCCTTCCAGTGTCATCTACGGGTCACATGATTATCACACAGAATCTTTTAGGTGTACCCTCAGGTGACGAGTTTGTACATGCCTTCACCTTCATCATACAGTTTGGTGCTATCCTTTCTGTTGTATGTCTGTATTGGAAAAGATTTTTCCAAATTGACCATTCACCAGTACCCGCAGATGAGAAGAGTGCCTTCAAAAGGCTTATCCACCCAGTAAAGTTCTATTGGTTACTCTTTATTGGTGTCCTACCAGCTGTCATCATAGGCTTGGCAGCTAAAAAGAGTGGACTACTTGACTGGCTACTCGACTCTGTTTGGGTTGTAGCAATTATGCTTGTTGTCGGAGGAGTCTTCATGCTCTTTTGTGATAAAATATTTAATAAAGGAAAAGAAGAAAATCGGGTGACTGAAAAACGTGCCTTTAGCATTGGTCTTTTCCAGTGCTTATCGGTTATTCCTGGCACAAGCCGTTCTATGGCAACTATCGTTGGTGGTATGGCTAATGGATTGACACGTAAGCGTGCAGCGGAGTTCTCTTTCTTCCTTGCAGTACCAACCATGGCTGGCGCAACACTACTTGATCTGCTTGATTTATTAAAAGGTGACAGCACATGGGCTTCTGCTCATAACTTAATAATGCTTGCTGTAGGCTGCGTCGTGTCATTCATCGTTGCTTTGTTAGCAATGAAATGGTTTGTTAATTTCCTCGCAAAATATGGTTTCAAGTGGTTCGGTTGGTATCGTATCATCGTTGGCGTTATCATCATTATAATGCTACTCTGTGATATTCCACTGAACATGGTAGACTAATCTCATATACTTATCGTCCTAATGAACTTCAAAGAAGGAGTAATTATCCCTATCGACAAACCCTACGGAATTACCAGCTTCAAAGCATTGGCACATGTACGTTACCTTTGTACACAGGCTAATGACGGAAAGGTTAAGATTGGTCATGCAGGTACATTAGATCCTTTGGCAACAGGAGTACTCATCCTTGCAACGGGTAAGATGACGAAACAGATTGAGACCTTGCAGACACATACAAAGGAATATACAGCGACTATTCAGTTGGGAGCAACTACACCAAGCTACGATATGGAGCATGAGGTGAATGAAACTTTCTCAACAAAACACATAACAAGGGAACTGATAGACAAAACACTTCCTCAGTTTGTGGGTGATATAGAACAGATTCCACCAACTTACAGTGCTGTAAAGGTAGATGGTAAGCGTGCTTTCGACTATCGACGAAAAGGTAAGGATGTTACATTAAAACCTAAGAACATTCGCATTGATGAGATAGAAATATTAGACTTCGACACAGAGAAGATGCAACTATCAATTCGTGTAGTCTGCGGTAAAGGTACTTATATCCGTGCATTAGCACGCGATCTCGGCCGAGCAGTGAATAGCGGAGCCTATCTTACAACATTGCGCCGCACACGTGTTGGAGATGTAAAAGTGGAAGACTGTGTCAATTATGACCAGTTTGAAGCATGGCTTCAACAACAAACAATAGAAAAATAATAAACTCCCCAATATAAAAATATGAAGCTTTCACAGTTTAAATTCAACTTGCCAAAAGAGCAGGTAGCCTTATATCCACATTCATCTGAGCGTGTATTGACACGTACTGATGGCAGCACACAGACCTTTACCGTTACACGTCGTGACGAAGGTAGACTGATGGTGTTACACCGTAAGTCTGGAAAGATTGATATGTTTAAGGGTGAGGTTAATGGCGAACCAAAGGAAGAGGACTACATTCGCTTCAAAGATGTGTTCAATTACTTCGATGAGGGCGATGCTTTTATCTTCAATGACACTAAGGTATTTCCAGCTCGTCTGTATGGAACAAAGGAAAAGACTGATGCTAAGATTGAGGTATTCCTTCTTCGAGAGTTGAATCAGGAGATGCGTCTTTGGGACGTATTGGTTGAGCCTGCACGTAAGATTCGTATTGGAAACAAGCTTTTCTTTGACGAGTCTGGCACAATGGTGGCTGAGGTTATTGATAATACAACCTCACGTGGCCGTACTCTTCGTTTCCTCTATGACTGTCCTCACGATGAGTTCAAGCGTGAGTTGTTTGCTTTGGGAGAAGCTCCATTACCACGCTACATCATTGATAATCGTCCAAAGGAGGATGGAGAAGAGTTTGCACACGCAACAGCTGATGACATGGAACACTTCCAGTCAGTCTTTGCAAAGAACGAAGGCGCAGTCTCTGCACCAGGTACAAACATCCACTTCTCTGAACACATGATGAAGATGATGGATATTAAGGGTATCAAGAAAGCTTTTATCACCTTACATTGTGGCTTGGGTAATTTCCATGACATTGAAGTAGAAGACCTCACAAAGCACAAGATGGATTCAGAGGAAATGCACATTAACGCTGATGCTTGTCGTATTGCCAATGGTGCTAAACAGGCTGGACATCGCCTTTGTGCCGTCGGTGCGAGTGTTGTTAAGGCTACAGAGACAGCTGTTGGTACAGATGGTATGCTGAAAGAATACGATGGTTGGACCAATGAATTTATCTTCCCACCATACAATTTTGGCTTCGCAGACTCTATGTTAGTCAACTTCTATCATCCGTACTCAACCTTGTTGATGGAAACAGCAGCTTTCGGTGGCTATGACCTTGTTATGGAAGCATACGATATGGCTGTAAAGAATGGTTATAAGTTTGGTTGTTTCGGCGACTCATTATTGATTCTCAACGATTAATATGCACATAGTTTATTTATCCCTCGGCACAAATCTTGGCAACAGAAAGGCTATTATGCACGAGGCGATAACACTGATAGAAAAAAAGATTGGCACAGTTTTGCGCCAATCTTCTTTTCATGAAACGGAGCCTTGGGGATTTGAGAGTCCGAATCTCTTCCTCAACGCCTGTGTATGTGTTTCCACATCGCTTGCCCCTCGACAGCTATTAGAGGCGACACAGGCTATAGAAATAGAGATGGGACGAGTAAAAAAGTCAATCAATGCACAATATACAGACCGTATCATAGATATTGATATTCTGCTTTATGACAAACTAAATATCAATGAACCAGACCTTATCATTCCCCATCCTTTAATGAAGGAACGTGACTTTGTGATGCTTCCCTTAAAGGAGATATGGGAAGATTAGAGTATCTCATGTCATAAAACAAACTAAATCTATTTGTTTTAAGTGTTCTTAAACTTACACAAACCTGACATAAAATATAACAAACCAATATTTTGACTAATAAGATAAACAAATGAAAAGAACATTATTATTAGTGTTAACTGCGTTTACTAACATTCTACTTGCTAACGCAGAACCCATCACCAAAGCACGTGCTTTAAGTATTGCAACTAAATACATCAACAATCCAAAACTATCGGATAATACACCAAAAACCCGCTCATCAAAAGCGAATGAGCAACCAGCCTATTACATCTTTACAAATCCAAACGATAAGAAGTTCGTTATTATCTCTGGAGAAAGTAAACTCAATGAACTCGTGGGTTATGGAGATAAGATGACAGAAAACCCCAACGAACAGCCTCCATACTTCAAACTGTTCTTAAAGGAATATGAACGTGTCGTAAAAGATGTGCGTTCTAAGGCTGCAACTATGACTCCACAGCGTCCTATCAAACGAAAGGTAGAACCTTTGCTTACTTGTAAGTGGAGCCAGTATGACCCATTTAACAAGTACACCCCATTAAGTATTGGACAGCATACACCTACCGGTTGCGTTGCCACAGCCACTGCACAAGTGATGTTCTACAATAAATGGCCTAAGAATCGACCACAAAATTATATAGCATCAACAGGTGACGATGCTAAGAAAAGTGCTACTTATTGGTGGGATGAGATGAAGAACACGACTAATGAGATGAGAACGGAACAATCTCGACAAGCCGTTGGCGTGTTGATGTCTGATATTGGTAAGGCTGTCCATATGAGATACTATTATAGAGGAAGTGACTCAAATTTACAGCGTGCCTGCAATGCACTTCGAGACAAGTTCGACTATACCGTACGCTATCTTGACAAAAACTTCCTTCCTGCCAATGACTTCCTCAACGAGGTGATGCAAGAAATCTCAGACGGATATCCGGTCTTAGTAGTAGGTGGTCCTCATGCCTTTGTTTATGATGGATATGATGAGCAAGGACTCATTCATACCAACTGGGGCTGGGGAGGTGAAAACGATGGATACTTCGACATCAACATAGTTACCCTTAATGTTTCAGGCTTTGCTCTCAATAGCGGAACATTCTGGGACGACATCTCAGTTGTCTTTGCCCATCCTAATGACGGTAAGGCGGTACCTTTTAAGGACATAGAGCGTGGATTGGACGCAAGAACCACCACTTCATTCACTATCGACAAGACAGAGGCAAGCCGTTCTGAAAGTTTCAGTGCAAAGATTGAGAGGTTAGGCTCATATAGTTCAGTTAAAGGTGAACTTGGCGTATTCTCTGGAAAGGTAGCACTTGCCCTTTATAATGATAAGAACGAACGAGTAAAAATCTTTAATTCAACTGCTGACGACATAACATGGGCATCTATCTTTACTTCTATGTCCTTTGATGTTGCTGACATTAACTTTAATGGTATTGCTGACGGAAACTACCGTTTAGTACCAGTATTCTCTGAATTGCTCGATACCAAGACAAAGGGACATGGTGACTGGAAGCCAATCAATCACGCGAATGAAATAGAGGTAAAACTCACTGCAAATGCTGTTCACATCAACACAAATAATCCTAAGGATGTAGTTGTAATTGAGAAGGCTCCAAGACTACTTGCTCCTTACTATGAAGGTTCTGGATTTAAAGGTGCATTCAGTTTCACGATGTACAATCCTGGACGCGAAGAGGTACGTGGTGAGCTTGTGATGACACTTACAAATCAAGAGACAAAGAAAGAATATAATGGTTATCTACTTACTCCAAACGTTGTTGCACAACGTCTTGGACGAACTACCTTTGTTATTAATATGCTTCCACAATATTACAACAAACCAAGTTTGGGTAACCTTCCAAAAGGTAAATATGACGTTACATTATCTATAAAGGTCAATAGAAAAGGAGAAGAAACCATTGTTCCTATTGATATGAAAGAGCCATTTGAGATTGAAGTACTACCTTATGTCAATAATGGAAATATTGAGTTAACATTCCTTGACTACTATGTTGATAATGCATACGCTAATTATAGCACCTTCAATCTCGATAAGATAAAGAATATTAGTCTGCAAGTACATTCAAAAGTATCTGGCTATCAGATTAGGAATGGCTACCGTGGTCCAATTCATTATCGTCTACTCGATTTGACAAGTAACAAGTGGATTGAATTGGGAACAGTCCGTAATGTTTATCTCCCTTGTGATGCAGACAACAATGCAGCCGAGACTCGTATCACATTCTCTGCTTCTCAGTTAGAACCTAACCATTCATACGAAATACATTTAGAGCTTGAGCGAAACGGACAACGACAAGATACATGGAACCCACTTGTACTACGTAACGTCTTCAACACCATCAGTGAATTAAACTCTCCTACTGCAATTAATTCGATTAATTACAACAAAAATACCGCAAAGAATATCTTTACACTACAAGGTATTCGCCTATCACAGACTTGGGAAGAACTCCCAGCTGGCATCTATATCATTGATGGTAAGAAAGTGATTAAGAAATAGGAATTGACTATCCGTATAACAGATACAGATAATATTGAGTTTTCAAACACATACAAAAACATCAAAAACTAAATCGGTCATTGTGTATTATCTCATAATACGCAATGACCGATTTTCTGAAAAGGTAAAAAGAAACATAATCACCAACACCATTGTAAACTTTTTTCACTACACCAAATTTTATTAAGGCTTAATTGCATTCGAATTAACACCCAATAAGCTTGCAAAAGATGCCCTTTTGAAGTCTTATTAACGCCCTTTTGAAGTCTTATTAAGCACCTTTTCACAACCACTTGTGTAACCTTCTCATAGCAAGATAGTTACAAAAGCGTACAAAAACTTACTTTATCGTTCATTTAAAGCTAAGATACCAAGAAGTAATGTAAAGAAAATTCAACACGTAACATTAAGTTTTAGAACGTTTATAGATTAAAGATTCTGATAAAAGAAACTTTAATATGAGACTGAAAAAAGAGAAATACTATCTTTAAAAAGTCCATATAGATAGTATAAGAAGAAAAGAAAAAAGGTAAGAAAGTAAAGTATGGATAAACCCAACTTTGACTTTCTTACCTTTTATTTTTTTGCTTTCAAAAATCTTACTTACGGAGACCCAAAGCCTTGATGATAGCACGGTAGCGCTCAATATCGCGATCATAGAGGTAATCGAGCAATGCACGACGCTTACCTACGAGCTGTGTCAAAGAACGAGTTGTAACGTAGTCCTTGCGGTTCTTCTTAACGTGCTCTGTCAAGTGCTTGATACGATAAGAGAAAAGAGCAATCTGGCTCTCAGCAGAACCTGTATCAGTTGTGCTCTGTGCCTTACCATACTGTGCGAAGATTTCTGCCTTCTTTGTCTTGTCTAAATACATAATTTTGTTTTGATTAATGTGATTTGCAATTACATCTTTCCGTCGTTAGCCGCCTTAATCACAACGGGTTACGACTTCAAATGCATCGGACGCTCCGAAAATGCTGTGCAAAGTTACAACTTTTTATTGGAACCACAAACGTTTTCCATTTTTTATTCGTAATTTTGCAGCATAAATTTAGCGTAAGCTTTTTAAGGTATTTAAATGCAAGATATTCGTAACATCGCAGTTATTGCGCACGTAGACCACGGTAAGACAACCTTGGTTGACAAGATGATGCTCGCTGGAAAACTTTTCCGTGACGGACAAGACAACAGCGGAGAAGTTCTCGACTCTAATGACTTGGAGCGCGAACGAGGGATAACAATTCTGAGTAAGAATGTAAGTATTAATTGGAAAGGAGTAAAAATCAACATCCTCGACACACCTGGTCACTCTGACTTCGGTGGTGAGGTTGAGCGTGTATTGAACATGGCAGACGGCTGTCTGCTGCTCGTAGACGCTTTTGAAGGTCCTATGCCACAGACACGTTTTGTGCTACAAAAGGCTCTACAACTGGGATTGAAACCAGTTGTTGTTATCAACAAGGTAGACAAGCCTAACTGTCGTCCAGAGGAAGTTTACGAGATGGTATTCGATCTCATGTGCGATCTTAACGCCACAGAAGACCAGTTGAACTTCCCAGTTGTATATGGTTCAGCTAAGAATGGCTGGATGAGTGAGGATTGGAAGAAGCCAACAGATAATATTGAATATCTGCTCGACCTCATTATTAAGGCCATCCCTGCTCCTAAGCAGATTGAAGGAACACCACAGATGTTGATTACATCTTTGGACTATTCAAGCTACACCGGACGTATCGCCGTTGGTCGTGTACACCGTGGAACATTGAAGGATGGACAGAATATTACAATCTGTCACCGCGACGGAACACAGGAACGCACTAAGATTAAAGAGCTTCATACCTTTGAGGGTATGGGACATAAGAAGACTGATGCCGTTGACTCTGGCGACATTTGTGCAGTAATCGGCTTAGAAAAGTTTGAGATTGGTGATACAATCGCTGATTTTGAGAATCCAGAACCACTGCCACCAATCGCCGTTGATGAGCCAACAATGAGTATGCTCTTCACTATCAACGACTCTCCATTCTTTGGAAAGGAAGGTAAATTCTGTACCTCTCGTCACATTAGCGACCGTCTGAACAAGGAACTTGAGAAGAACCTTGCACTGCGTGTGCGTCCTATGGAGGACTCTATGGATAAATGGATTGTTAGTGGTCGTGGTGTACTTCACCTCTCCGTCCTCATTGAGACTATGCGGCGCGAGGGTTATGAGTTACAAGTAGGTCAGCCACAGGTTATCTACAAGGAGATTAATGGACAGAAATGTGAGCCTATCGAAGAGCTGACAATCAACGTTCCTACCGATTTCTCAAGCAAGATGATTGACATGGTAACCCGTCGTAAGGGTGAACTCCTCGGTATGGATGCTGAGGGTGAGCGTGTAAATATCACCTTTGAAATTCCATCACGTGGTATTATTGGTCTACGTACCAACGTCTTAACAGCCAGTCAGGGTGAGGCTATCATGGCACACCGCTTCAAAGATTATCAGCCATTTAAGGGTGAAATCGTACGTCGTACAAATGGTTCAATGATTGCATTGGAAGCTGGTACTGCCTACGCATACGCTATTGATAAGTTGCAGGATCGTGGTAAGTTCTTCATCGATTCAGGTGAGGAAGTTTATGGCGGACAGGTTGTTGGTGAGCATGTTCACGACAATGACCTTGTCATTAACGTTACTAAGGCAAAGCAATTGACCAACGTTCGTGCATCTGGTTCTGACGAGAAGGCACGCGTTATCCCTAAGACAGAGATGAGCCTTGAGGAATGTCTCGAGTACATTAAGGGTAACGAGTATGTTGAGGTAACTCCAAAGAACATTCGTATGCGTAAGATAACGCTCGATCATAATGATCGTAAGCGTGAGAATAAAGAATAGACATCTTACAAAGAATAAGTTGGAAAGGCGGCAGTCCACAATGGATAGCCGCCTTTCTTCTTTAACTCAAGTCAATTAGACAAACCCTTTTCCTGAATCTCCAACAGATAATTCAACTCCTATTTACCTAAAAACAAATTCATAGAAACATCAATTACACACCTTATCCATCTCGGAATAAATAAAAATAGTGTACGTCCAATAAGAATAGAAGCAAATTAAAACAACAAGAAACATCAAGACTTTCAGCGAAAATATGTATCTTTGCTTTGTCAAAGATTAAGAGTTGAACAAACGTCAGAATAGACATAACACTCAACCTAATTATCTTATACGCACAATATATTCAACAAAAACATATTCAATGAGCACGATTATCTATCCATCCCCTATATTTGGACCAGTTCACAGCCGTCGCTTAGGTATCTCCTTAGGTATTAACTTGATGCCAGCAGATGGTAAGATATGTACTTTCGACTGCATATACTGCGAATGTGGTTTCAACAAAGACCACAGAACAAAGACGCCCCACCCTACTCGCGAGCGTGTTGCAGAAGCTTTGGAAGCCAAGTTAAAGGAGATGCAACAAGAGAATATTCACCCTGATGTATTGACTTTTGCAGGTAATGGCGAGCCTACCTCGCACCCACACTTTGATGAAATCATAGACGACACAATCCGCCTACGTAACAAATATTGCCCACAGGCAAAGATATCTGTCCTCAGTAACTCTACCTTTATCCATCGTCCGAAGATTCATGAGGCACTATCAAAGGTCGACAATAACATTCTGAAACTTGACACCATCAATGCTGAATATATCAACGAGGTAGACCGTCCTACGCAACCTTCCTATAATGTAAACAGAGTCATTGCAGATATCAAGTCATTCAACGGACAAGCAATTATCCAGACCATGTTTATGAAAGGGACAACGGAAGACGGATATAATGTTGACAATACAACCGAAGCCTTCGTCACACCATGGCTGGAAGCTCTCAAAGAGATTGGCCCACGTGAAGTAATGATTTACACCATTGATCGTGAGACCCCTGACCAGCACCTACAAAAGGCTACACACGAAGAATTAGATGCTATCCGTGACCGTGTCATCGCATTGGGAATCCCTTGCACAGCATCGTATTAACGTTTCTCTATTCTTAATAACCCTATCACGGAAAGATTACTATTACAGAAAAGCTATCCAAAACGAAAGTATTAACCAACCATAATGGACGCACTTTTGATGCGCCCATTTTATTTTGACGAATATATAAATCTTCTGTCTCTTTTACTTATAAAGCAAATTACTTTAAGCTCAGTTGAGGGTTACTTGCATTACCAAAAGCCTGTAAAGCCTCTTAACATGTCATAATTTTTCCTATTTCTACAATCTCAACACATGCTCTTCTGCCTTCTAAAAGACGCCTTATTGACTTGCAAAAGATGCCCTTTTAAGGTCTAACTAACGCCCTTTTGAAGTCCAATTAAGCACCTTTTCTCTTACTACTTTATAACTAACTGATTCCCTGTTGGTTACAAACCCGCTTTTAATACCTATTTTTGCCTTTATTTATAGCTATTTTACCCAAATTTATGTCATGATTTTTCCAAACCTTATCTACATAATTTAAGCACAAATTGGATATCTGTTTAACCCAAATCTAATAAACAATTTAAATAAAAAAGAGAGCTAACCTCACGGCTGGCTCTCCCATCATCAAAATTTATAGGTATGAAAATTATAATTTACTGATGATTCCTTCTTCTGTACCTCGTACAAAATCGAGGATGTTACGGATAGCAGGTGAGTCTGGTACCTGTTGTTCTATCTGAATACATGCATCAAAAATTGATGTCTGACCATGGAACAACAAACGATAAGCATTCGCAATATGCTTAATTACCTTATCATCAAGCCCGGCAGTCTTACTTACAGTTGTATTTACACCATTAAAACCAATAGGTGAGCCACCAGCTATAATATAAGGAGGGACGTCCTTAGAGAAGGTTGTACCAGCTTGTACCACAGCATATTCACCAACACGAGTATTGGCTTTCTCAACAACATTAGATGAGATAAGAGCACCAGTACCAATGTTACAATCACCAGCCACCTTTGCACCATAACCAAAGACACAACGGTCACCAACAACAGTGTCATGACTGATATGTGCACCTTCCATCAAGAAGTTGTTTGAACCAAGAACTGTCTTGCAACCACGATGTGTAGCACGATTGATGACAACATTCTCTCGAATAATATTATTATCACCTATAATCAGTTCGCTCTTCTCGCCCACGAACTCAAAGTCCTGTGGCAAGGCAGCAAGTACTGAACCTTGGTGAATCTTGTTTCCGTTACCCATACGAGTACCATTCAAGATACTCACAAAGGATTAGTTATGTCGGTAATCATAATTATGAATTATAAATTATGAATTGTGAATTACTTCGCACCTCCACCTAAGGCCTTGTACAGATTGACAATTGACTGAAGCTTTGTAAACTGCTCCTGTACCTGTGAGATTTCAGCATTGAGCAGACTCTGCTGTGCAGTGATAACTTCAAGATAAGTGCTTGAACTTTGAGTATAGAGCATCTGTGTATGCTCAACATTCGTTTTCAAGACATCAATCTGCTGCTGACGCAACTGCTCTTTCTCATTAGCTGCATTGTAAGCTACAAGCGCATTGCTCACCTCAGAACCTGCCTTAAGAATACTATTCTGCCATGTATTGTATGCCTGCTTATACTTATCCTCTGCAACACGTAATCCTGCTACCAACTGACCACGCATAAAGATAGGTTGCGTAAGGCTACCTACAACACTTAAAAGAAGCTTTCCTGGGTTTACCATGCCACCACTGTTTGTCCATGCACCAGTAGGTGAAATGGTCAATGAAGGATAGAAACGGCTGCGAGCTGTCTGAATATTATAGAAACACTGCGCCAAAGCCATTTCGTTAGCATGAACATCTGCACGATTGCTCAACAGCTCTACACCGATACCACCAGCGAAGTTAGCTGGTAAACTTTGGTTCTCAAGACTGCCACGTGCAATCGTCTGAGCTGGCTCACCAAGAAGTAAACTAAGTGTATTCTCTGTCTCACGAATCTGACGACGAATGTCTGCAGCCTGTGTCTGAACACTGTAAAAAGCAGCCTCAGCACTTTGTACACTCGTTGAACGAGCACGGCCGAACTCCATCTGTAACTTCATCACATCCCAAGTGTTCTTGGTCAGACCTAACATGTCATCGACAATCTGCTTTTGTCGGTCGAGCATTAAGAGGGTATAATAAAGATTAGCGACACTACTAATAAGTGTTGTCTGCGCATAAACCTTATAGTCCTGCACCTGCATTAACGCCATTTGAGCAGACTTCTTAGTAGAACGAAGTTTACCAAAAAGGTCTATCTCCCAGCTTGCTGAAATTGGAAGCGTATAAGCCTGTGTTGATGATGTATGCGTACCGAAATGGGAAATCGTACCTGTTGGGGCGAAAGCAACTGACGGCAAGAAAGACAACTTAGCCGCCTTAACCTGCTGCTCAGCAATATCTACGTTCAGTGCAGCATTGAGCAAGTCAGGGTTATTATTAAGGGCTTTCTCAATGAGTGTCTGCAGATGTGGGTCAGTGAAGACACTACGCCATGGCAGATTACCGAAGTCATTAGCACCTTCAAGCGTTGCCTTGTCATCAACAGGATCACGCACAATGCCATTCGACTTCACGTCAGGACGTTCGTAATTGCCATAGAGACTCTTACAGCCTGTCAATGACAGGGCTGCAAGAGCTATGATGATTATATTTAATTTCTTCATTGTTATTTCTTTATTAGTGTCTACTCTTCTATCTTATAATCCACAGCAGGTCCCTTAGCAAATTTCTCGAGTTCCTTAATGACATCGCGATTTGCCTCATCCTCAAATACGAGAGGCTTAACACGCTCCTGCAGGTACTGGAAGAAGGCAAACAGAGCTGGCACAACAAACACCTGACAGAGTGTACCGATAAGCATACCACCTACTGCTGCTGCACCCAATGTCTGGTTACCATTACGACCTACACCACTTGCAAACATCAAAGGCAACAGACCGATAATCATTGCAAGTGAGGTCATAAGGATAGGACGAAGACGAGCACCAGCACCTAAGATTGCTGCATACTTAATAGCCATACCTGTACGACGACGTTCAAGAGCGAACTCTACAATAAGAATAGCATTCTTCGCCAACAGACCAATCAACATAATCAGCGAAATCTGCATATAGATATCATTACTATGTCCAAAGATTATCGTAAAGATAAATGCGCCAGACAAACCAATAGGAATAGAAAGAATTACAGCCAAAGGAAGAATATAACTCTCATACTGAGCACTCAAAATCAGATAAACGAATACGATACAAAGGACAAAGATCATTGCTGTTGAGTTAGATGCTTCTTTCTCTGAACGAGTCAGACCAGAGAACTCATAACCATAACCCTGTGGCAATACTTGTTTTGCAACCTCCTCAGCTGCTTGAATAGCCTGACCAGAAGAATAACCATCAGCTGGTGTAGCACTGATTGCGATAGAGGTAAAGAGGTTGAAACGTGTGATGTTTGATGGCCCATAGACACGCTTCAATGTACAGAACTCGCTTACAGGTGCCATTCCACCAGCAGTTCTTACATAGATATTGGTCAGTCCATCCTCACTCATACGACTCTCAACTGTACCTTGAATCATAACACGGAAGAGCTTACCATATGAATTGAAGTTTGAAGCATACATACCACCATAATATCCCTGCAATACTGAGAGGATAGCAGCTGGTGATGTGCCTGCCTGCTTTGCCTTTGCCACATCGACGTCAACCATATACTGTGGATAGTTAGGATTATAGGTGGTCAGTGCACGGCTAAACTCTGGACGCTTATTCAATGCTGCTAAATAATCTTGTGCTACCTTATAGAACTTATTAAGATCGCCACCTGTCTTATCCTGCAATACGAAAGACACACCATTTGTGAGTCCATAACCAGGAATCATCGGTGAACCAAAGGCTATAATCTGTGCACCTTTGATACTTGCAGTCTGCTTGTATATCATACCCAAAATCATATTAGACGATGTAGGATCAATAAACAGGCCTGCTATACCAGCGCCATCAAAGACAGACTTAATACGGTCTATCATTCCATACTTACGCTCAGCAAAAGGCTTTAACTTAATAATAAAGGTAGACTGGTTAGAACCCTGTCCTGCCATGAAGTTATAGCCTACAATTTGCTCACGGCGTTCAATATATGGGTTACTTGCCAACATTTTATCAACTTGGTCCGTTACCTTTTGAGTTTCTACCTGTGATGTACCCGGCGGCAAACTAATCATTGCAAACAACGTACCTGTATCTTCATTTGGAACAAGACCTGTCTGCGTGAATTTCATTGTCACAACAAGCGCAACAATACCCAAAACAACAGTGAGGCTTGATATCCAACGATGGTTGATAATCTTCTCAACAACCTTCTGATACTTTGTGTTTATCTTGTCATACTGCGTATTGAAAGCCATGTGGAAACGGTCAACACGTGACAACTTCTTATGCCCCTCATCCTTACTATGTGGTTTCAAGAAGATAGCACAAAGCGCAGGAGACAATGTCAAAGCGTTCAAAGCAGAGATAACGATAGACACAGCCATCGTCACACCGAACTCACGATAGAATGTACCAGAGGTTCCACCAATAAAGGATACAGGAACGAATACGGCTGCCATCACCAAAGTAATAGAGATAATAGCACCAGAGATTTCGTTCATTGCATCAATAGCAGCTGTCAACGCACTCTTATAACCTAAGTCAAGCTTTGCATGTACAGCCTCAACGACCACAATAGCATCATCAACTACAATTGCAATCGCCAACAGCAATGCCGAAAGTGTTAGCAAGTTGATAGAGAAACCAAATACCCAAAGGAAGAAGAAGGTACCTATCAATGCCACTGGTACTGCAATCATTGGAATAACCGTAGAGCGGAAGTCCTGCAAGAAGATATACACAACGAAGAATACCAACAGCAAGGTAATAACCAAGGTGAAGAGTACTTCCTCAATAGAAGCAAAGAGGAACTCGGTAACATCCTGTTCGATAGTAACCTTCATACCTGGTGGCATCTGCTTCTGAGCATCCGCCAAGGCTGTCTTCACGTCATCTGCAATCTGTGTAGCATTAGAACCAGCAACCTGATTAACCATACCGATAACAGCAGGACGGCTATTATTCTTCATCATAACAGAATACTGCAGACCACCTAACTCTACCTTTGCTACATCACGCAAGTGAACGGTCTGCCCATAAGTATTGCTTGAGATAATAATATTACCATACTCCTCTGGGGTCTTTAGACGACCCTTGTAACGCATAGTATATTCAAACTTCTGATTACTTTGCTCGCCAAAAGAACCTGGTGCCGCCTCGATATTCTGCTCAGCCAAAGCCATAGAAACGTCTGATGGAACAAGCTTATGCTGCTTCATCTTATCAGGATACAACCAAATACGCATAGAGTAGGTCTTCATACCAGGTGTCTGTACGTCACCGACACCATTGATACGCTTCAACATTGGCACGATATTAATGTTGTTATAGTTCGTAAGGAACTCATCATCATATCGTCCATCATCCGTTGTTAACGAATACATCACAACATTTGAGCTCTGACGTTTTGATACAGTCACACCCACACGTGTTACCTCAGCAGGCAACAGCGCCTGCGCTTGTGACACACGGTTCTGTACATTGACAGCTGCCATGTTTGGATCAGCACCCTGCTTGAAGTAAACAGTAATCATTGCCATACCAGCATTGGTTGCTGTTGACTCCATATAGGTCATATTCTCAACTCCGTTAATACTTTCCTCCAACGGTGTAATAACTGAATTCAATACAGTCTGTGCATCTGCTCCTTGATAAAATGTCTGAATCGAAATCGTAGGAGGGGCAATATTCGGATATTGTTCAATAGGCAGTGATATCAACCCAATGATACCCAAGAGTACAAAAAAGATTGATATAACCGTTGACAATACCGGTCGTTTAATAAAATTCGTAAATGTCATAATACCTAATTGTTTATTTAGGATTTGTAAATATCGAATGAGGTTAGCAAATCATCACCTATCATTCAACATTCATCACCTACTTTTCTTCTCCCTTCATCGCTTTAAGAAAGCCTGATGCTGAGCTTTGATTTGCGCCCAACTTCTCTGCTTTCTCAATGGCTTTATCATACTCTGCAGGTGTAAGTGCTGTTATCTTTGCGCCATCCTCAAGACTTGAGAGGCCCTTGCTTACAATACGGTCGCCCATTTTAAGACCACTTGTAACGATATAATTGATACCATCATTCTGTGGGTCAACGGTTATCTCAGTATAATGTACCTTGCTATTAGCATCAACCTTATATACAAAAATCTTATCTTGAACTTGTACGGTAGCTTCCTGCGGTACCAACAGAGCATGGTTATTAGTCTTTGCAATAACAATCTTACCACTGCCACCACTCTTTAGCAAGTGCTCTGGGTTAGGGAAACGTGCAATAACACTCACTGTTCCTGTCGTTGCATCAATAATACCACTGGTCTTAATAACTACACCTTCATGGTTATAAGTTGTCCCATCAGCTAATAACAAACTAACACTTGGGAAAGACTTAATAGCATTGTTCAAGCCATTATTAGTACGGCTGAGTTTCAACACATCAGACTCAGTCATAGAGAAGTAAACTTCTATAGAAGAAGTATTGCTGACTGTGGTAACAGGCTGTGCAGAAGAAGCACTAACTAAAGCACCCTCCTTATAAGGGAGGCTACCAACATAACCTGATGCAGGACTTTTCACATAGCAGAAACCGAGGTTATCCTTAGCTGTTGCAAGCATTGCCTGAGCCTGACGAACAGCTGCATGCGCCTGTGTTACTGCTGCATTAGCAGACGCAACACCGCTTTGGGCTTGGCTAACAGCTGCTTGTGCTGTCTCGTATGCATTCTTTGCAGCCTCCAACTCATAATCACCAATTACCTTATTATTATAAAGATTCTTACTGTTACTATAAGTCAAGCGTGAAGTTGCTGCCTGTGCATTGGCTGAATTAAGACTTGCATTAGCCTGAACAACACGAGCCTGAGCACCTGCGACACCACTCTGTGCTGATACTACCTGAGCCTCCGCCTGACGTACAGCAGCTTGATAAGTAGAGTTATCTACTACAAAAAGCACCTGTCCTGCACGAACATACTCACCTTCATGTACATACAACTTTGTAATAAAGCCGCTAACCTTCGGGCGCACCTCAACATCCTGCACACCCTTAATGGTAGCTGGGAATGTTGTTTTCAACTGTGCATTAGCTGCACCAAGTGTTACTACTGGATATTCATTACTTGTTGGAAGGCTTGGTTTACCTCCTCCACAACTGCTAAGTAACACTGCAACTGCTGCTATAGCAGACAATAAGATACTTCTTTTCTTCATACCAATTAATATAATCTTTTTATTATCTCAATTCAACAGAAAAAGATTAGAATCTAATCTGTAATAGAATTAGTCTATTTATTATAAAAGCAAAGCACACTGAAAACTTTAATACCACGTTGTAGTTTTCAGTATGCAAATTTACATATTATTATTTATATCTACTCTATTTACAGACTTCTTTTTAACAATAATTACCTATATCAACCCGAGTTCTTTTGCCTTTTCTCGTAATAAAGCTAAAAGTGGTTCACGTTCATTAGGAACTCTATTATCAAGTACGGCATCTTTTAGTGTTTGTTTTAACAAACCTACCTCCCTACTTGGCTTCAAATTAAACATCTCCATAATCTCGTTTCCGTCAACACAAGGCTGCAAAAGACGCTTATAATCACGGTCTTTCAAGTCTTTTAATTTCTCTCGAACAATACGAAAGTTATCTAAGAAACGCTGTTTACGAACTGCATTCTTACTTGTTATATCTGCCTCACAGAGGGTCATCAAGTCATCTATATCATCACCAGCATCATTCAACAAGCGCCGTACCGCAGAATCGGTCACCTCCTCATCAGCAATAGCAATCGGACGCATGTGTAAGTCAACTTGTTTCTGCACATACTTCATCTTACTATCCATTGGGAGTTTAAGACGTCGGAAGATATTTGGGACCATCTTTGCACCCACAAAGTTATGATTATGAAAGGTCCAACCTACTGTTGCATCCCAACGTTTACACTTTGCCTTACCCACATCATGCAACAATGCAGACCAACGCAGCCAAAGATTATCCGTATTCTTACAAATATTATCTAACACCTCTAAGGTGTGATAGAAGTTATTCTTATGTGCACGCCCATTTTTTGTGTCCACCACATCAAGTGCTACAAGCTCTGGCAGGATGAGCTGTAAGAGCCCACAACGATACAACTCTATAAAGCCCTTACTTGGAGTAGCCGTCATCATTATCTTGTTCAACTCTTCCTCTATACGCTCTCCGCTAATAATCTTAATTCGTTCAGCATTACGCTCCAAAGCCTCAAAAGTCTCGTCTTCTATGAAGAAGTTAAGCTGTGTAGCAAAACGTACACAACGCATCATACGCAATGGATCATCTGAGAAGGTTACATCTGGGTCAAGTGGCGTACGGATAATACCATCCCAAAGGTCATCAATACCACCGAATGGGTCTACCAATTCGCCGAAATGTGCTTTATTCAAGCAAACAGCCATCGCATTAATCGTAAAGTCACGACGATTTTGATCATCTTCTAACGTACCGTCTTCAACTATTGGTTTCCTGCTGTCGTGGCAATAACTTTCCTTTCGCGCACCAACAAACTCCACCTCAATATTCTTGTACTTTACTTGTGCTGTTCCGAAGTTACGGAAAACAGACAGATGAGCCTTCTTACCTAAGATGGCTTTCAATTCACTTGCAACCTGAATACCACTTCCAACTACCACAACGTCTATATCGTTTGACGGACGTTCCAAGAACAAATCACGCACGTAACCACCTACGACATAGCATTCTAATCCAAGTTTATCAGCTGCTGTTGAAATATGATGAAATATATCTTTATCTATAAGCTGTGCCAATTCGGCATCTGAAAGATCTCGCATAAAATAATGTTATCTTTTATAATAAGAATCATGCAAAGATACATATTTTCCTCAACTCTCACAAGTTCAAAACTAAATGGATGCGCATTTTATACTTCTTCCGCTAAATATGTGAATACTTTTCGTACTGCTTTAACGAGAAAACAAGGCTATTCATTAAACGAAAACATAGCAGAGGCAGTCAACTTTTTATTCTATCACCATCCTCCAACACTGAAAACTTCCTCATCTTAGTACTTTGAAAACACAGAAGGGACTGGTAAAGTTTTATTACATATTTTCAAACAAAACGTCTATAAATAAGGACAAAAATACGTATAAAAAGTAAGTTTGCAATCAACAGATAATCAATTAGTTACAAAGTAGTAACGTAAAAGGTGCTTAATTGGACTTCAAAAGGGCGTTAGTAAGACTTCAAAAGGGCATCTTTTGCAAGTCAATTAGGCATCTTTTAAAAGCCAAAAGAGCATATATTGCTTTTGAACTACATAAAAATATTTTACAAACATAAATAATAATAGGAAGATATTGTTTGTAGAAGATAAATAGAGATAGTATTCATCTGCATTTATCTCGTTACTCATCCCCCTTCTAAATCCACCTATTTTTAGATAGTCGTACTATGCAAGTACACAAGTCTTTATTCTATTTTCAATTCTATGAATTTAACGGGAGAATCCATTTAAATCACTACCCTTTGTTCTATGATAATTGAATTCGCATGATATAAGTCAAATGTTTGAATAAAAAAGATTATACAACAAGCTTGACTCATTCATATAATAAAAGGCATGTTAGAAGAAAATAAGCACCCGACAAACTGTTAATAAAAACTAATTAAGACAACTCTATTGCGATTTATATGTTAATTAAGATTTTGTTTTAGAAACTTTCCAGATTGAATATCTGCTGTTTACAAAAGAATGATTAACTTTGCAACCCGCTAAAAGAAATTAAGTTAAGAACTTGATAACAAGTCTTTAAGACCTGGTAAAAGTAAAATAACAACCAAACATATGTTTGTGATGTGATAACCCAGCTACGTTATTTAATAGAAGTATTTAGAATTTGCACTAAGTAAAACTATTTTAACAAAGTTCTTTAAGGATAACAAAGAAACTAAAGGGTTAAGGACATCTATAAAAAATAATTAGGATAATAAAGCAAGACAAAATGAAGAAAGAATATCAAAAGCCATCCACTCTTCTGGTGAAAATGGAGACTGAAGGTGATTTCTTAATGGATAGTGTTCAAAGTACTCAACATGAGGGGTTCACAAATAGTAATACCACTACCCCTGTAGTTCATGATGGTACTGATGACGACTCTCCATTTTAATCAAAAGAGATTAAACTTATCGCAAAAACGAATAAAATCAAAAAGAACAATATGAAACATTTTAAGACATACTTGCTGTGTTTAGGACTTGCCCTTACCACAGCATCATGTTCACAAGACGACTTTGATAGCACTGAGGCAACCAGCGAGAAACTGGTTGAGATGAGCTTTATTGCAGGCTCTTCACAGCCTGTCACACGTACAGTACTTGGCACAGACGGCTCAACTGTAACTTGGCAGACTAATGACCAAATAGGTATTGGCTATAATACAGCCATCAACAAAAAAACCTATCCTTTTAAAACTTCGACAACAGGAAGTGAAGTACGTTTCTGGGGACAAGCTGCTGATCAACAAAATCCTTACTTCATGATGTATCCTTATCAGGAGAAGGCTACGATTACAGTTAAGAGCAATACTCAAGCAGAATATCAGTATGACTTCCCTAAGAATCAAAAGGCTGTTGCAGGCAGCTTTGATCCAAAGGCAAATGTTTCTGTTGGTATCATTCCACAGCGTGGAAAGAAATTCATCGCTTACAATGTTGGCGGACTACTTCGCTTTACCATCAAAGGTACTTCTGACGTAAAGCAGGTTAAATTGCTTGCTGTTGGACAGGAAAATCTTGCAGGTACAATAACATCAGCCATCACTTTTACTAATGATGGTAAGATTAGTGCTGCCCAAAACCAATTCAGTGCAGCTTCTCCAGTAGTAAACCTTACAGCAGAGTCTGGCAGCCTTGAGGAAAACAAGCCATATTACATAGCCCTCCCAGAGCAAAGACTTTCACAAGGTTTGACACTTATTTTTGTTTTACAGAACGGCAAGTCTATCTTGAAAAAAGTAAAGCAAGAAGTTAATATTCAGCGTGCTCAGGTATATAACCTCGGTGAGATGACACTTGACCCTACTAAGGCAAAAGAGTTTATTCTCAAGAACCAGGGTCTGATTGAGGCTGTTGCTGCAAAGGTATCAGGCTTAACCAAGACCGCAGATGGTCACTTGGATATTTATGCAGCAGACAACTTGGAGAAGATTCTTTCTTACAAGGGCATATTATCAATAGCAAACAATGACAAACTAACATCTCTTGACGAGCTGCAATACTATCGCAATGTCACAGGATTGAACCTTAGCGGTAATAAGAATCTTGCTGGCAATATAGATTTATCTAAGTATCCACAGCTCACAGAGATAGTAGTAATAGAAAAGAGTCCATTAGTGACGGAAATCAACGTAAAAGGTTTAGATCAGATTAAAGAACTTTCTGCCAACTATATGGATGGCTTAAAGAAGCTGAGTCTTGAGGGCAATAGTAAATTGGAGAAACTGTCTTCGCACCATAACAAAGCAATTGAGAATATTGACGCAAGCAATCTTCCATCATTAACTCTTCTGGAGACATACTACAGTGGTAACATCAAGAGCATTAACGTAACAGATTCGCCAAACTTGCAGCACGTCAATAGTATTTCTAACGGTAGCCTTACAAGCTTTTCAGGTTTATCTGACATGACAGAACTTGTATCGTTTAAAGCCTCTGGATCAAAGATTGAATCTTACGACTTCAGCAATATGTCAAAACTAAAAGAAATCAACCTTGCAAGTGCTAAAGTAAAAGAAATAAAGGGATTATCTGCTGCAGGTGCTAACTTACAGAGTCTTCAGTTATCTAACACACATGTGGCTTCGTTGGATATATCAAATAATCCAAACCTTACAAGTATTGACTTGTATAATGTAAAGGAGTTAACAGCATTGGATGTTACTCATAACCCCAACCTCACATCCCTGCGTGTACCAATGACCTCTATAAGTACACTTGATGTTTCAAACAACACTAAATTAACATATTTAGGTGTAGCACATTGCAAACTTACGACATTAGACATACGCAATATACCAGGCTTAACAACATTCTATGCAGGAAGTCAAAGTAATTCAGCAGGTTTTTCACAGATGATTACCGTAACAATGACTCAAGCACAGAAAACAAAATTTGGTAACATCTTCTTTGAGAATGCGTCTGGACCAAACAATAATTATGAAGGAAGTAACAATTACGTAAAAATAAACGTTCAATAAAGAAATAGCCTTTATTTCTATGCGTACTCATCTAAGAGCGGGAATGTCCCTAACAGGCGTTCCCGCTCTTTCGTTTTATAATATTTTGTATGGTTTTAGACAAAGCATTACGAAGATAGAAAGACTTTTTTAAAACATCAAATCCACAGATAAAGTTCTGAAAAATCATTACATTATTACGTATAAAATATCTATAAATAAGAACAAAAACACTGACAAAAAGCAAGTCTGCAACAAACAGAAAATCAATTAGTTATAAAGTAGCGCAAAAAAAGGTGCTTAATTGGACTTTAAAAGGGCGTTAGTTAGAGCTCAAAAGGGCACCTTTTGCAAGCCAATTAGCCGTCTTTTAGAAGCCAAAAGACCATGTATTGGCTTCGAACCGCATAAAAATAATTTACAAATATCTAACAAGAAGGAAATAAGTTGTTTGAAGAAAACGAATAGATAGGGTATCAATTTGTATTTTACCCTGCAGTTTATCCTCCTTTGTGAAAGTAACAGATATAAGAAAGTAATACCATACAAGTGTATAACCCTTTATTCAATTCACAACCAATAAATTAATGGAAGAACCTTAAGGAATACGATTTCTCTCAAAAAGAATTAGCGTTAAGACTATCAGAAAACCTTGTAATCCGACCGAAAGACACCTATCTATCTTCAACACAAAGATTGACAAAGAATATTCAAGTCCCTGTTACAATCGCTCACAATGATTTACGAACCAACCTTAAAGACAGGAATAGTTGTTAATTCATTCGTTTATTACAGCGAAATTACGTATTTTTGCAGTCAAATCAATATAAGACTATGGCAAGTCAACTGACAAAGACACAGCAGGAATTTCAAGACGTACTCGCAGAGTGCAGAAGTCTCTTTGGAAAGAAGCTCCATGACTATGGTGCTTCATGGCGTATTCTGCGCCCATCTTCCCTTACTGATCAGCTCTTTATTAAGGCGAAACGCATCCGTTCTTTGGAGATTACGGGTGAAAGTTTGGTGGGTGAAGGTATTCGCCCAGAATTCATCGCACTAATAAACTACAGTATCGTAGGACTTATCCAGTTGGAGAAAGGCTTTGTTGATAGCGTTGATATGACCCCTGACGAGGCTTTAGATCTGTACGACAGATACGCAAAAGAGGCTTACGAATTAATGATTAAGAAGAATCACGACTATGGCGAGGCTTGGCGCGACATGCGTGTCAGCAGCTATACCGACCTTATCTTAACAAAGATTGAACGCATTAAGGAGATTGAAGACCTTGGTGGTGCCACACTCGTCAGCGAGGGTATCGATGCCAATTATATGGATATAATGAACTACGCTGTTTTTGGAGCAATCAAACTACATGAATAAAATAAAGTCTATACTGGTAAACCTCAGCCGTACCCTACTTGCTTTGACATTCATCTTTTCGGGCTTTGTCAAAGCGATTGACCCTTTAGGTTCTCAATATAAGATTGCAGAATACTTAGAGGCAGTGCAGTTGTCGGCATATATTCCAGATTGGGCACAATTGATTTTATCTGTCGGACTATCAGCAATAGAGTTCACCTTGGGTGTGATGCTCTTGCTTGCTATTCGTCGCCGACTCGCCAGCAAGCTATCTCTTATCATGATGGTAGTGATGACGCTTGTAACCCTTTGGCTTACCGTAAGCAATCCAATACAGGATTGTGGATGCTTCGGTGATGCCATCCATTTAACGAATACGCAGACTTTCATCAAGAACCTAATCCTCTTGACAGCAGCCATCATCCTTGCATATTGGCCACTTTATCAAATACGCTTTGTATCAAAAACAAATCAGTGGATAGCTTTTTATTTCACGATTGTCTTCATTGTCACAGCCTCCACACTGAGTCTTTATCATCTGCCTATCTTTGATTTCCGTCCTTATTACATCGGACAGAATATAAAAAAAGGGATGGAAATACCCAAAGGTACCAAGCTAACGACTTATAAGACTACCTTCATATGTGAGAAGAATGGCGTAACAAAAGAATTCACAGAGAATGATTACCCTTACAATGATTCTACATGGGTATTCAAAGATACGCATCAGGAGATACTTGAAAAGGGTTACGAACCGCCTATTCACGACTTTTCAATTACAGACGAAAAGACGGGAGAAGACCTTACCGATAGCATACTAACCAAGGATGGATATACTTTCCTACTCATTGCCCCAGTATTGGAGCGTGCAGACGATAGCAACTTTGATGAAATTGATGCTATCTATGAATATGCAAAAGAGAATGGTTATGGTTTCTATGGATTAACTGCAAGCACTGACAAGGCTGTAACACGCTGGCGAGATATTACTGGAGCCGAATATCCATTCTATACAATGGATGGCACGACTCTAAAAACCATTATTCGAAGTAACCCTGGTTTGGTGCTGCTTTATAAAGGTACTATCATTAATAAGTGGAGCCACAACGACCTACCAAAACAAGCTGAACTGAACGCACCATTGTCGCTTATTGAGATAGGACGAGAACCAGAGAATGAGACATGGACAAAAATCGTATTGATTCTTATTTGTTATATCTTCCCACTAACACTCCTTATTGTAGCCGATCGCATTTGGTCATGGACACGATGGGTAAGAAAACGTGAGGAATGGTTGAGACAAAAAGAACAATGGTTAATACAAAAAGAACAATCAAATAAATTATATCAACTTTTAAAACGTAAAAGACAAATGAGAAAGAAAATTGTAGCAGGTAACTGGAAGATGAACGAGACCCTGCAGGAAGGTATTGCATTGGCAAAGGAAATTAACGACTCACTGAAGGCAGAGAAGCCAAACTGTGATGTTGTTATCTGTACTCCATTCATTCACCTTGCAAGTGTTGCACAGGTATTAGACGCAGAGGGCGTTGCTCTCGGTGCTGAGAACTGCGCTGATAAGGAGAAGGGTGCTTACACTGGTGAGGTTTCTGCCGCTATGGTAAAGAGCACTGGTGCACAGTATGTAATCCTTGGTCACTCTGAGCGTCGCCAGTACTACGGTGAGACTGCAGAGATTTTGAAGGAGAAGGTACAGTTGGCATTGGCTAACGGTTTGAAGGTTATCTTCTGCTGCGGTGAGACTCTTGAGGAGCGTGAGGCTGAGAAGCAGAACGAGGTAGTAAAGGCTGAGCTTGAGGGTTCTGTATTCCACCTTTCTGCTGAGGAGTGGAAGAACATCGTTTTGGCTTACGAGCCAATCTGGGCTATCGGTACTGGTAAGACAGCTACATCTGATCAGGCTCAGGAGATGTTGGCTTACATTCGCTCTATCGTTGCTGAGAAGTATGGCAAAGAGGCTGCAGAGGACACAACTATCCTCTATGGTGGTAGCTGTAACGCAAGCAACGCTGCAGAGTTGTTCAGCAAGTCTGATATCGACGGTGGCTTGATTGGTGGTGCTTCATTGAAGACTGCTGACTTCAAGGCTATCATCGACGCTTGGAAGAAGTAATTCAAAGAAAATCTAAGAGGCTGTATCAAATTGCTATTCGGTCAACAACCATTGGCATTTTTGATACAACCTCTATTTCAATTTATATACACTAAAGAATGAAAAGACTCCTTACAATCATAGTTTTTATGCTTACGGCTGTTGTAGCAGTTAACGCCCAAGGATCGGTAACGGTATCTCAGAGTGCCGAGATTGACGCATTGGTGAATGGCAAGAAAGCTTCAAAGAAAAATAATAAAGACCGACAGAAAGTAGAGAGTCAAAACGAGACGGCACGTCCAAATATCAAGACGCCAGATACAAAACAATTAACTGTTCCAAGACTAAACGAGCACAAGCCCGAAATAGCACGTCCTGAAAACAGCACCTTACAACCTATCAGAACGAAGATAGTAAAACGTTTAGTAAGAAAACCCCACATTCCTACTTGGGATGAGGAAGAAGATACTCGGATAGTGACTAAACGTTTCAAAAAAGGTGTACAGAAAGTTAGAGGTTTCCGTGTGCAAGTATATAGTGGAGGAAATACTCGCATTGCGCACCAACAAGCAGATAAGGCAGGACAAAAAGCAAAAGAACTCTTTCCTGATCAACCTGTTTATGTACACTTCTATCCACCACGCTGGATGTGTCTTGTTGGTAACTTCACCAACTATGATGCTGCTAAGAAGATTATGCGAACACTTCGAAAGGAAGGTTATCCACATGCTAATGTCATCCGCATGATGGTAACAATTAAGACAACTGAACCTGTAGATTTCTAAGGAACATTTTATCTTAGAACCATAAAGAGAACCCTAACAAATACAATTAATCAGAAATCAAAATAATATGACTCCCGAAGTACCATTCCGTGAAGGATTAGATGAACTTGCATCACACTACAAACAGGTGCTTACACTCTTAGGAGAAGACCCCGAAAGAGAAGGTTTGGAAAAGACTCCAATGCGCGTTGCAAAAGCAATGCAGGTACTTACACGTGGCTATACACAAGACCCACATAAAGTATTGACAGATGCTCTGTTTGAAGAGAAGTACAATCAGATGGTGATTGTGAAAGACATTGACTTCTTCTCCATGTGTGAGCACCACATGCTTCCATTCTATGGCAAAGCCCATGTGGCATATATTCCAAACGGATATATCACTGGATTGAGCAAGATTGCACGTGTTGTGGATATCTTCTCACATCGTCTACAGGTACAAGAACGCCTAACAGAGCAGGTGATGCAGTGCATCAATGACACGCTGAAACCGCAAGGAGTAATGGTTGTCATCGAAGCAAAGCACATGTGTATGCAGATGCGTGGTGTAGAAAAACAGAACTCTATTACCACAACAAGTGCTTATAGTGGCGTTTTTGAATCGAGTAAGACTCGCAATGAGTTCATGGATTTGTTGCGTGGAGAGACTAAGAGAATATAATTAAAACACTATTATAAACTTTAAAACTCAAAAATGAAAGGACTAATAAAATTCACCACAACCGTAGTCTGCGCACTTATTATAGCATTGTTTACTGCAAGTTGCTCAAAAGACAACGACATGACAGATGCTGAGAAAAATGCTATACAGGCGCTCAACAACATTACAGGAAACTATAAAGGTAACTTGGCTACCAAATATGGTACAACTATAATAGTCTGGCCAGATGTCAATTGGAATGTAGACAAGAATTCTACCATTACAGTCAACAACTTCCCATACCAATTGTTGGCAGATGGAGTGTCAAAGAAGTCTGCATCTTCGCTATATACTATCCTCGCTAACGAGAAGCAAAGACCGCTGAAATTGTATATTACGACCGTACAACCACAAGACAATAAGGTGTTTTTCAACTTATCATCTAACTTCAAGTTTGATATTACAACAGCCAACGAAACTTATGAATTAGCAGGTGCCGTTTCCTTTAACAATAAGCAGTTCAACAGTAGTTATACAATGAACAACTCTGAAATGCAAATGCAATTCACTATATATAAACTGGTGAAAATAAACAAGGCACATGCAACTGCAATTATACAAGAGGATTTTGATACACCTGTTAGCTTCTATCTGACAGGTTATAAGAGATAAAACAACAATATACTTGTTGATTTTGAACTAAGAACAATAGAAAAGAAAGAAATAGAATGAAGTTTATTTCATGGAACGTAAACGGGCTTCGCGCCTGTGTAGGAAAAGAGTTTGAGCAGCAATTCAAGGACTTGGACGCTGATTTCTTCTGTCTGCAAGAGACAAAGATGCAAGCAGGACAGCTCGACCTCAGTTTTCCTGGTTATGAATCTTATTGGAATTACGCTGACAAGAAGGGCTATTCTGGTACGGCTATATATACAAAACATAAGCCATTGGATGTAACGTATGGCATTGACATTGATGAGCATGACCATGAGGGGCGTGTGATAACATTGGAGATGGATGACTTCTACCTCGTTACTGTTTATACACCGAACTCGCAGGATGGACTTCGCCGATTAGATTATCGTATGAAGTGGGAAAATGACTTCCAAGCCTATCTCCACAGACTCGATGAGAAAAAGCCTGTTATCGTATGTGGTGACATGAATGTTGCCCATCAGGAGATAGACCTTAAGAACCCTAAGACAAATCGTAAGAATGCTGGTTTCACGGATGAAGAGCGTGAGAAGATGACCCAATTACTAAACAATGGCTTCATCGACACTTTCCGTACTCTTTATCCAGAGCAGGTTACTTACTCTTGGTGGTCGTATCGTTTCCGTGCAAGAGAGAAGAATACGGGTTGGCGTATCGACTATTTCCTCATCTCAGAGCGGCTCAAAGACCGACTCGAAGATGCCAAGATCCATACAGAAATTATGGGAAGCGACCACTGTCCAGTAGAAATCGTCTTGAAATAAACCTTCTATATGCAGGCCCAAATAAAGACATTACTTTTGATGGCTGCTGTCATGGCAGCCATCATTGTCTATGCTGTTATCCCAACGGAGATAACAATGGGCAGCTATACCATTCGCAAAATAACACTTGCCAACCTTAGGCAACCACTCGTTGAGAAGACAAAGCAAACAAAACAGACCGTAAAGAAGGTACATCGTAACCAAACAATCCTTTTTATTGGAGACTCAATGGTGGAGGGACTTTCGCGTAGGTTGGGGGATTATGCAGGTGAAAATGGACATAAACTATATACCGTTATTTGGTATAGTTCTTCTACTGAGCGTTGGGGGACCACTCAAACCTTAGAACACTTCATTGCAGAATATAAGCCAACGTACGTACTCATCTGTCTTGGTAGCAATGAACTCTTCATCAATGACCTTGCTAACCGTACGCAATATGTACAACAATTGGTCAAGAAATTAGGTAATATTCCTTTCGTATGGATAAGCCCTTCTGATTGGAATGGCGATACTGGTATCAATGATATCATAAAGGAGAATGTCGGGAAAGGACATTTCTTTGATAGTCGTAGCCTAAAACTCAAAAGAGGTAGCGACCATTATCATCCTACATGGGCTGCAGCAGCCTACTGGATGGATACCGCTGCTAAGTTTATAGGGAGTAAGGAGTGTGCTAATCCGCTACAACTCAACAAACCAAAAGCCCGTCACAAGGCAACAAATACAAAGCTTTTGCAACCTTCTTTTGAAGGCTATTAAATAGGAAACAAGCAGCAAATAAACGATTAATAGATGACAAATATAACACAGTTGATGACTGCCTTCTTTGATTTCTTGTCTTCACAAGACAAGAACTGGTCGCTGTGTACATTTCCATTTATGGTTTCTTTCCTTGTTTTCTTCGCCATATACATAGGATTAAACCGCTATCGCCAAACATGGATAAAGGCATACGTCATAGCATTTAGTCTTTTCTTTGCTTTCAAAGCGAATGGGGTTTTGATGTGGCTATTGCCCATTATTACAATTAGTTCATGGTATCTCACTCGCTTTATGATGCGCTTAAAGCGTGGAAAGGTACGTAAAATTGGACTTGCCATTGTCATCCTAACTGAGTTGTTACCCCTACTCTACTACAAATACACGAACTTTACACTTGAGATATTCCACGAACTCTTACGTAGCAACTTCACACCAGAGAAGATGTTGCTACCTGTAGGTATCTCATTTTTCACCTTTCAAGCTATCAGTTACACCGTTGATGTCTATAAGGGACGCTATCCTAAGACGGCAGAACTGATTGACTATGCTTTCTATCTTACTTTTTTCCCACTCCTTATCGCTGGTCCTATCACCCGCGCTGAAGTATTGCTCCCACAGGTTCAGACACCAAAAGACAATGTCAACGAGAACCTTGTCTATAAAGGTCTATGGCTGATTATCTGCGGATTAATAAAGAAAGCACTCATTGCTGACTACATTGCACAATACAATAACATCGTTTTTGACGCGCCAGCAAGCCAAAGTGGCTTTGGTAATTTGATGGGTGTATTGGGCTTTTCTGTTCAAATCTATTTCGATTTCTCGGGCTACAGCGACCTTGCTATTGGTGTTGCCGCCCTGATGGGATATGAGCTAAAAGACAATTTCAGATTCCCTTATCAGAGTCTGAACCTCACAGAGTTCTGGCATCGTTGGCATATAGCTCTCTCCACATGGTTCCGTGACTATCTTTACATCCCATTGGGAGGAAACAGAAAAGGCGAACTTCGCACCTACCTTAATAGCTTCTTAGCCATGATTGTAGCTGGCCTGTGGCACGGTGCATCGTGGATGTTCATTGTTTGGGGTGTGCTTCACGGCTTTGGACTGGTCATTCATAAGTTCTGCCGAAACAATGGATTGGATAAGATACCAGACAACAAATACACAAAAGGTATCAGTTGGTTTATTACATTTAGCTACGTTTCCCTTGCATGGATATTCTTCCGTGCAGCAGATATGACGACTGCTACAACATTAATAGACAATATCCTGCATACTATCAGCCTCGCAGATGCCTACACCTTCCTAATGGAATACCCACTATGGCTTGCCGTTGTGCTGATAAGTTTGGAACTTCATAGCATCCGAGAGGCTGACTATAACTGGCTGCAAAGTAAGTTTATCAACGCTTCATGGCTTGTTAAGCTATGTATCTTTGCTATTGTTGTGCAGTTAGTTATTAATCTTAGTCATCATAGTATCCAACCTTTTATTTACACACAATTCTAAGATGGTTATCAAATACAAATATAGTGGCTTATTACTCTTAGACGCGTTATTCGCACCCATCCCCATCTTCTTATTTATATGGTTTTTCTTTGGGCACAAAGGTGTAGACGCTGCCCATCCTTTTATGCTCATTTTCGCACTCTTAATCATACTTCATACTGTTTCGTTTTGGCTTTTCAAACTTTTTGTTGCCTGCCAAAAACTATGGGAAAAAGACTATCTATCCATCAAAGGTGACCATATTTGCTTCTACGATTGTCTACGTTGCAAATATACAGAAGTAACTGCTGATGAAATAGAAGGGATAAACGACTACAATTATTACTTCGTTCCTTTCATCGTTCAGATAATTTATACAACAAAGGGAAGAATCTTCACCCTTCCAGCACTTACTAACGAAGGGCAAGAAAGGGTTACAGAAATCATTTACGACTTCCTATATCAGGCTGAAAAAGAGAAGGACGAAAGGCATACAAGCATACCCTAAAAGAAGATAAGTACAACCTATCAACTTTCCGTTTCCTTTCTTTGGTGAAACAAAACAAATGCTTTCGCGTTTCACTCACCTTTGAAACAAGCAATAAACAAGCATTAATCGACTCTGAGCCAACTCTTTACCGACAATCACATCTACATCTATTTGTTTGGTGCAAAGCCTCCGCACCATTGGTGCTTACCACCCGCACCACACGTACTAAGGCTCCGCACGACTCTTATTGGAAGTGTAAAGTGAGGGGAAGGTTATATCTAAAAGCAACAGGTTTACCATTATGTAACGCTGGCTTCCACCCATTTAATAATTGAAGTGCAGTCGCAAGGCTTCGATTCAACTCGATATTATTAACCGTCAGGAAGACTATATCTTTCAAAGAACCATCCGTATCAACAATAAAAGAGGCATAAGTTCTCCCCACAGGAGTTGTTGCTGGGTTAAGTCCTGTATAGGAAATATTCTGCCCAATAGCCGCAGCTAAATTTCCATCAAACTGTGGCAATATTTCTGGGAAGACAGAATCAGTTGATAAGGAGACATATACATCCTCATTAGGAAGTTTCTTAGTGCCTGCATAAGATAATGACTGTTTCTGCCACTTCTTAAAACTCTTAGAGAAAAGCACATCTACCATGTCATTACTTACTTCTGAATAAACTCCTCCACCGTTATCAACACCAAGGTCAAAACGTATATTCTGTCCTATCAGTGCAAACTGATTGGGTAGAATATCCCAATCTATAGAGTCCTCAGTATGCGTATTTGCCGTATAATCTAACAGTTCATAGAACTGATAGCGAACGTAAGGATCCTGCCACATGCGTGTCTGATTAAACACATCATTCTGCGTTAAGACCTTCTTATTGATAAGATCAAAGGTAAAATAAGAATGCTTTGCCGTAATAACACTTGTTGCATTACGCTCCTCCAAGCGGGCAAGAAAAGAAATATATCTGCCTGGCTCCAACCAAAGACATCGTAACCCCATATCATAAAAACGCCTTTCAGCACCCGCATCATCATTTATAACTCGCACTTCTTTACCTAACGAAGACTCAAACCGCTTCCAACCAGTTTCATAACTTTCAGAAGGCTGGTTAAAGAAAAAGCTTGTAAGATAATGCTGTAGTTCAGGCAAAACAGAGCCATCTAATCCCTTTGGCCACTCAAAATCTTTTGAGATAATCGTCAGCGTATTGCCCTTTTCATAGAGATGACGGGATGACTCATAAAGCATGGCATCCTTAGACGCAACAGTTCCTGCCGACTGTGCGAAAGCCATAAGACTTACAAACAGGAACAGGAACAAAGTATTAAATCGGTTAATCATAATTTCATAAATGTTGTCTGGTGATTCTTACTTGCCTTTTGACCCTTTGGTGTAAAAACGTCATTAAGCTCCATCACACCAGAAAAGCTAATCGTCTCCTTCTCACTGGGATTAACCACCAATGAAACAGTAGCATTATTGAAAACTTCAAGTATAATCTGATAGCTCTCGAAATCATCACGGGTAGTCATAAAAATACGACGTCCGTCTTTCATCGGTTCTTCCTTATAACTCGTCAGAGGTTCTACAAGGCTCAAACCGCCACCACGTCCGTAAGGAATATGGTAAACTCTACCAAAATAAGGGAGGAAAAGACCTACCGAATCACCGCTCACCTCCATTCCCCAATCATTCTGCAAATAGACAGCAGGACCACGCATAGGGTACATACGGTCCACAAAGATACGGTAGCGATGCTCTGCTAAGTGAGCCTTCACCGCAGTAGCACGCAACTGACTCATCTTCTCCTTTGAAACAGGATTACCTTCTGAATCATAATAAGTTGTAGCACAGCCCACTATTAGCACAGCTACAAAAAGAAATAAAACTAAACGTTTCATTGCATACCTCTCTTTCTTTTAAATCGTTATAGTATTTTTTCTTTCTACTTTACAAGCGTTAGAACAATGTTTACACAAAGTGGTGAAAAATCTTATAGTCTACTGTTCAGCCTAAAGAACAGTTCTTATACTATTCAATCTTTTCAATCTTTGGGCTCTCCATTTTCTCTATAGAAGGTACTACCTGCTTAGCAGGAAGTTCGGAAGATGGAGTAATGTCTGGAGCTGGTGCAGCGATAGGAGCATCGTATTCATTAGAATGCACCTTATCAGAGGCAGCTTTCTCCTTACCACTTTTATCAGCCTTAGCCTTTTCAGCTTCAGCAGCCTTCTCGTCATCAGACATCATATCTTTTCTTGAAGGCTTCATATTAGGCCAAAGATAATCGCCTACTATGTCTATTGTGTCTACCTCTGCATTCCGTTTCTGTACCTCTTCCTCTTCTTGTTCCGTCATAGGAGCATCGTCTGAAGCCACAATGAAATTATAAATTAAGCCCAAGAATACGAGGACAGCCAGTCCACAAAGAACCTTAAAGGTCAGCGACCTTGTAAATTTACGCTGCTTATTCTGATTTGACATAGACTTGTTATTATTCTGTTCTGTTAAAAATCAATTTATACTTCACGGAGAAACACAATCGGTACATTCTCCTTCTATCTTCTGCAAAGATAAACATTTAAAAGGAGAATGTACCGAAAGGATAGTAAAAAACTGCTTTTTTATTACAGAAAACACTTAAATCATTATTGATTCTTTGGTTTTCAGTATTGTGCAAGTTTACTCCTTGATGCGGATAAAAGCATTAGCAAGGATAGCTGTAAGACCGCCTGTGGTGATACCACTTGAGAAAATGTTCTTGATGATATCAGGCATTTTGTCAAGAATACCTGGTACCAACTCTACACTCAGTCCCATAGCAAAACTGATTGCCATGACCAACACAGCCTTACGAGTAATCTCAGTAGAAGCGATAATACGAATACCAGCAGCAGCAACTGTACCGAACATCAACAAGGTTGCACCGCCCAATACTGGGTCAGGGATAAGTGAGAATACCTTACCTACTACTGGGAACAATCCTAAGAGAACCAAAGCACCAGCAATGAAATAACCAACATAACGGCTGGCAACACCCGTAAGCTGTATCATACCATTGTTTTGGGCAAAGATAGAGTTTGGAAAACTATTGAAGACAGCAGCCAATAAAGAGTTGAAACCATCTGCAAGAACACCACCCTGCGCTCTTTTCAAGAAGACAGGACCTTCAACAGGCTCACCAGAGATGAGCGAATTGGCTGTAATATCACCAAAAGCCTCTACAGCTGTTACTAAATAAATAAGTCCGATACCAATGATTGTACCCAAATCAAAATTCAAACCATATTTGAAAGGGACTGGAATATTAAGGCTACCACTACCCTTAAGGCTTGAAAAGTCAATCATATTGAGTGCATAAGCTGCTACACAACCTATCAATAGTCCCAATACAATGGAGCCCATACGTAGGAAACGATTGTTTGAACGATTGAAGAAAATAATACTAACCAATACGAGTAACGCAAGTCCAAGGTTCTGCATAGAACCAAATGTACCAGCATCGACAGCCGACTGACCACCACCACAAGAGTTGATACCAGCCTTAATAAGACACATACCGATGAGAGAAACAACAATACCTGATACCAATGGAGTGATAATCTTACGTGTGTAAGGCAAAAGACGGCTCACAACCATCTCTACAACAGAGGAAACAAGACAAGCACCAAAGATGTAACTGAGTCCCATCTCTACATTCATCTTGCCGTTAATCATACCCAGCATACCAGCTCCAATGATTGGACTGATGAAAGAGAAAGAGGTTCCTTGAATACAAAGAAGACCTGCTCCAATCGGACCAAACCTACGACACTGAATAAAGGTAGCCAATCCAGAGACAAAGAGAGACATTGACACGAGGAAACCTGTGGTATCCAAGTCGAATTTCAATGCTGAACTGATGATGAGTGGTGGTGTGATAATGGCTACGAAGATTGCCAACAGATGCTGCAAAGCAGCAAAAATAGTTTCACGAATTGGTGGACGATCATTCAGACCATAGATAAGTTCCTTAGACTTTTCCATTCTTTTTGTTATTTAAAACGATATAATAAAGGTAAGATGTTATACTTTACGGAGATAAGAGGGTAGCTTTGGAAGTCCTAAAGTATAGCTTCATCCCTCTTAAAAGTTAGTTATACGTCTCTTAAAGAGTAATCTCAATTCCTTAAAGAAACGTTTACGTTACAAGTTATAACCTTATAAAACAAGAAAGGTGGGCACACAAGCCCACCTCATTTATATTTCTCTCATTTTAATCTCACAGTTATCAAGCGACTCGATGATAGCCAAACTCTCACAACGAACACCTGCTGCTTCAATCGCATCACGACCATGTTGGAATGCTTTCTCTATGATAAAGCCCATACCAACTAACTCTGCACCGGCCTTCTTGCAAAGGTCTATGATACCTTTCGCCGCATTACCATAAGCCAAGAAGTCATCAACAAACAGCACCTTGTCGCCTTTACCGAGATATTCTTTGGATATCACGACGTTATACTCTCTTTGCTTGGTAAATGAGAAGACGCTTGTAGAAAGCATATCGCCCATAGTCGAAGGCTTTTTCTTCTTCGCAAAGACCACAGGAAGGTCGAGCAAAAAGCCCATCATAATGGCTGGTGCGATTCCACTCGCTTCAATTGTGATAATCTTGTTGATTTCTGTTGATGCATAACGGCGGATAAACTCCACACAAATCTGCTTCATCAGATTAGGATCCATCTGGTGATTAATAAACTTGTCTACCTTCAAGATTCCGTCTGGGAAGCACTTTCCATCCTTTAGAATACGGTCACGTAATGCTTTCATTGTGCAATTAATCGTTTGTCTATTTCGAGAATTAATTGCCTACAAAAGTAGTAAAAATCTCAAATATAACGTGCATAAAAAGGGCTTTTTCTACTCCTTAACCACATAAAAGTTGATAATCATCGATTAATCCACGCCATTACAAAAACTTTTATTACTTTTGCACTCGTTTGTCGGCAGGGGAAATACTCTATCTTCCGACGATTTATTTAATTATATTTTATGTACAAACCAACATTTCAAAAGCGCAGCGTCCTGAAGTTTAAGCACTTCTCCAACCACGGCTATTCTCTCTTTTCCGTTCTTGGGAAAGAGGTTCTGATTGGTGTACTGAGTGTTGCTACCTTACAACATGCTACTGCTAAAGGCATTAGCGTTGAGACAGAGAAGGCAGAGGCAGACTCAACAATCACCAACCGAGGCGTGATGATGGAGGAAGTTAGCGTAACAGGAACGCGAGCTCCACTGACAGTTAGTCAGCAGGCGAGAATGGTAACTGTACTGAGTCGTGAGGATATCCAGGCGGCACCAGTACAAAGTGTAAACGATTTGCTAAAGTATGCCGTCGGTGTTGACGTCCGACAGAAAGGACCTTTAGGTGTCTTGACCGACGTAAGTATCCGTGGTGGCAACTCAGAACAAATCACTGTCCTCCTTAATGGTATCAATATCTGTGATGCACAGACTGGACACAACTCCTTTGATTTCCCTGTTGACATCAGCGAAATCGAACGGATAGAAGTCCTTGAGGGGCCAGCAGCCCGCGTTTATGGTACATCTTCTTTATTAGGTGCTATAAACATCGTAACCCGAACTCCACAAAAGACAAGTCTTTCTGCCCATATTGAAGGTGGTTCCTACGGCTATCTCAGTGCTGGCATACGTGGAAACATTGCTTCAAAAGACCGTTGGAACAATCAGCTATCAGCTTCTTACACACGCAGTGATGGCTATCTTCGCAACAAGGCAGGCAGCCTCAACGCTGATTACCGCACAGCAAAAGTCTTTTATCAAGGTAATTATACGGATGAAGACATGGTTGTCCGCTGGCATACAGGTATGAGTGTGAAAGACTTTGGTTCAAATACTTTTTATTCGGCAAAGTACGATGACCAGTTTGAACACACCTTTAAGACCTTCACAGCCATCCAAGCAGAGAACCTACGTGGACGCTTTCACATCCGTCCTTCTATCTACTGGAACCGCAGTATGGACCGCTTTGAACTCTTTCGTGGCGCAAGTAACAAGTATCCTTTCAACTACCATCGCACTGATATATATGGTGTTAACCTCAATGCTTACTTTGATTGGAACCTTGGACGTACAGCCTTCGCTGCCGAGCTACGCAATGAAGACCTCGTAAGTGGCAACCTTGGCGAGCCACTCTCTCGTCCAAAGCATATCCATGGAACAGACAGAGACTACACTGTCGGACTTAATCGCACAAATATTCAGTTTGTTCTTGAACATAATATCATCCTTGATCGCTTCACGCTGTCAGCTGGTTTGACAGCTGTCAAGAACAGTCAAGCAGATATGCCAATGCGTGTTTACCCTGGAATTGATGCAAGTTACCGTATAGGAAACGCTTGGAAGTTATATGCTTCCTATAATTCATCCCTCCGTATGCCGTCAGTAACAGAATTATTCTACTCTGTTGGTGGTCATAAGGCAGACAAACATCTTCGTCCAGAGGAACTCTCTGCATTTGAAACTGGTGTAAAATACGATAACAAAGGTATTACTGCAAAGGCAAGCCTTTATTGGAACAATCATAAGAACCTTATCGACTGGATTAGTGATGGCACATTAGATGCTAACGGAGCAGTGCTATGGAAGAGTGTAAACTTCGGAAAGATAAAGCACTTCGGAACGGAGGCCTCACTCGATTTCGACCTCTATCAGCTTCTTCCTTCACAAAAATTCTTTAAGAAGTTTGGCATGGCTTATAGCTATATCCACCAGAAGAAGGTTGATAATCAAGGTTATGTAAGCAAATATGCGTTGGAATATCTGAAAAATAAGTTTGTTAGTAATCTCCAGTTGAACCTCTGGTACCACCTTGATCTTGGCATCTACTATCGCTTCCAACATCGTATGGGAAACTATATTGATACGAACAACCAACGACAAAGCTATAAGAGCTATGGCGTTGTTGATAGTCGTATGACTTGGAATGCAAAGAAGTGGATGGCATATGTTGAAGCAAACAACCTATTTGGTGCCCATTACGTTGACTATGGCAATGTTCCACAGCCAGGCGCATGGGTCATTACAGGTGTAAGTTTCAATCTATAATGAATTATTTTCATGAAAATAAATATTTTTCTTCACGATAATAAATATTTACTTTCATACAAAAAAAGAATTATCATCACGTAAATAAATCATTATCTTTGTGATGGTAATTCTTTTATAAACAATCTGTCGGAGCCGCAAAGACATTCTTTTTACAGCCTGACAGCCCTCAAATACAACTTATCTTACATTAACCGCAACACCACGACGTTGCATATCATCTGTCAAAGGACGAACGCGTGTGAGGAACTCCTTATAACTTCTACGTTCTGGTATACTCCATCCTGCCTCAGCCAAAGCGGCTGCACGTGGGAAAGCCTGATAGTAAATTCGCTCAGTAGAATTGATACATTCACTCCAAAGTGTTCCACTCACACCAAGTAAATTATCACGAACAAAGGTGTTATCCTGCCCCCATGCTGGGTCAAGACGATAAGTCTGCTCAAGCGTTGTAACAGGCATACCCCAGTTCTTTTCAGGCATATCACCTCGCTGCTGTGGATAGTCAAGGTAGCAGTGTTCACCCGGACAGAGCATTATCTTCGCCTTATTGCGTACAGCAGCATCAATAGCCGTCTTCGTCAAACCATGTCTCCACGCATAAACCACACAACCCGGCTGAATCGTCTTAAACTCCTGTTCATACCAATACATTGGTGTCTTTCCTAATGAATGAAGTTTATTAATCACACGATCGAAGAGGTATTGCTGCAATTGCCAGTTCTCTGTATAGCCTTCCTTCTGCTTCAATGCCGTACAAGCAGCACAGTCAGACCACGCACCCAATGGTGGCTGGCCAGCTTCATCACCGCCCAAATGAACGTATGGAGCAGGGAAGACATCAGCTAACTCGGTCAATACATTATCGAGGAACTCATAAACAAATGGCTCTGCAGGACAAAGTAACTCATTGCTCACACCACAAGTCAAGCGAATAGGTACAGGTTTCTTAGCACAAGAGAGCTGTGGGAAGCAGTGAACAGCAGCCACCTCATGTCCTGGAAGTTCAATCTCTGGAATCACCATAACATGATATTGGGCTGCAAAACGAACGAGTTCTCGCATCTGGTCTTGTGTATAATAACCGCTGATACGCTCTGGCATGTCATCCATTCCGACACGGTCAGACGCCTTCTTGATTAGTTCTGGGTATTTCTTGATCTCTATACGCCATGCTTGATCATCTACCAAATGAAGATGAAGTGCATTAAACTTATAGCGTGCCATCTCAACAATAAAGCCCTTCAAATCCTCAAACGGAATAAAATGACGCACTGGGTCGACCATCAATTCACGGATTGCCGTACGTGGTTCGTCCACAATACTGAGCGCAGGAATCTTCACTGAACGTGAGGAAACACCATTACCAATACAGAGTTGTTCGAGTGTCATCAATCCATAGAACACCCCAGTTGCTGTGCGTCCTTTGATTGTTACTCCCTTATCATTCACCAGCAAGGTGTAAGCCTGATCATTTGTAAGCGACTTGTCAAGTGCCAGACGCACCATCAAACCTATTTTACGTCCCTTCTTATATGCTGTTCGCTCACCAAGAATGCGCTCAGCTTGCATCTTTTCATTACTCAATTCCTGTGAAGCCTCTACTCCTACAACATCTTTCCATTTGAGAGGAAGATTATTTTTATAGACTTCCAGCTTGAGAGGACGGGGTACAAGAAGATTCTCTGGATTGCATACATTCTCCATTTCATGACGTGAAAAGAAGTTTCGCCAGCCTGGTGCGTTACGATATGCTTTCTTTGCTTTTGCTGGAACGACAAGTTTCACACGACTAAGGTCTATACCATCAAAAGCATTGTCAGCACAAGCAGGAGGAACAACTGCCGAGAGACGAACTTCACGAAGTCCACGACAATTAGCAAAAGCGAAAGCACCAATACGTGTTGAGCCGTCGAAAGACAGTTCTGTCAACTGACGACATCCATTAAAAGCTGACGCATCTACCACACGTGTAGTTGCAGGGAAATGCAATTTTCCGCCTATTCCATCACAAGCAAAGAACGCTTGCGTACCGATAGAATCAAGTTTTGGAGGGAGTGTAAGTGATGTAAGACGGTGACAAGAGTGCATCGCATTACGAGGAATCACTTTACAGTCTGTCTGTGAAAGATCAAGTACAGTCTCATTCACATTTACATCTCGCAATGTTCTGAAATTCTGCGCATTAGCCGACTGACCTAATAAAAGACAAACAAAAAGCATTGATATTCCTTTTCCCGCATATCTTCTCCAAGATGGGAAGCTATTTAGTACATTTTTTTTATCAATAAATTGCAGAGAATTCTCCAATAGATTTGCCCAAGAGGTTACGCTCATTGTAGCCATTTTCTTCTTTGTTTTAATTACGTAATACAATAGATTTTGGTTTTATTATCTTAACAGATGGGACAAAGATACGAATAAGATTTGAGATACAAACATTTTCTATCGGCATACTTCTTAAACACAAAGGTTATTGTTCGTTTTAGTCTATAATACAAAGGAGATTGTTAACCCCACATTATCACTCGTGACACGCTTTCTTTCCACCACGGTATAAGATGCAAATAGTCCTTTTCTCGCTACATATAGTAGGCTTTTTTCGAGGCTATAAGCCGTCCGCACCATTGGTGTTGAGCCTCCGCACAATAGGTGCTAAGCCCCCACACGTTGAAAAGAAAGGAAAGAAAGGATTTATTATTGTCCACTCTCAACATAGAGTAAAGGGACATGTGACATAAAGTAAGTCATCTATATGATTCTTATCAACAAAAAAAGAGGCCATAATAGCCTCTTTTGTAATCATATTTCACAGTCGGGATGACCAGACTCGAACTGGCGACCACTGGTCCCCCAGACCAGCATTCTAAACCTACTGAACTACATCCCGCTCTTTTTAAAGCAATGCAAAATTAGTTACTTTCCACCATATTAGCAAACTTTTGGACTTCTTTTTCTCTTATACCAAGTTTATTTCGTACTTTTGTCCTATAATAAATCTGCACTAAATACACATGCAATACATCATAACTTGCCCCGAACGTATTGATACTTCTATCACGCTTCCTGCATCAAAAAGTATCAGTAATCGTGCATTGATTATCCAAGCACTCACCAAGGGAGGAATGATGCCAGAAAATCTATCGGATTGTGATGACACAGAGGTTATCATCCGCGGACTAAGGAAGCAATCAGATTTTATCGACATTAAAGCAGCAGGTACGGCTATGCGCTTTATGACAGCTTATCTAAGTGCAACGGATGGAGAATATACAATCACAGGAACAGAACGAATGAAACATCGCCCGATTGATATTCTCGTAGATGCACTGCGTTATTTAGGAGCCGAGATTGAGTATATTGGCGAAGAGGGCTATCCTCCACTCCACATCCGTGGCAAACAACTTGAAGGAGGAACGTTGCAGATACCAGGTAACGTCAGTTCGCAGTATATCTCTGCACTATTAATGATTGCGCCTATTCTGACAAAAGGATTAGAACTAAAACTGATAGGTAATATTATTTCACGACCTTACATAGACCTCACATTGCATCTTATGTACGAGTTTGGCGTATCGGCAGAATGGACAGACTTTGACACGATTAGTGTGAAGCCACAAGCCTACCAGCAACGTGCTTACACGATAGAAAGCGATTGGAGTGCAGCAAGCTATTGGTATGAAATACTTGCTCTGACAGATGACACATACTCAAAAGTAGCTTTGCAAGGATTAAAAGATGGTTCACGACAAGGCGACTCAGCTGTACGTTACATCTTCTCACTATTAGGAATAAAAACAAGTTTTAAGGATAAAGATTCTAACGGCTTACCAGAAGCGATATTGACACGCCATTCACGAATGCTGAACAGAATGGAGTATGACTTTACCAATCAGCCAGACTTAGCGCAAACGCTCATCGCTGTATGTCCAATATTAGGAATGCCCTTCCATTTCACAGGCTTAGGTACATTGAAAATTAAAGAGACTGACCGTATTGAAGCTATGAAGAGAGAGATGGAGAAGTTAGGTTATATCCTCTATGATGAGAATGGAACGGCGCTTTCATGGAATGGTGAACGTTGCGAGCCAATGGCAGAGCCCATCATTGAAACCTACGAAGACCATCGAATGGCAATGTCGTTTGCACCACTCGCTATCAAATTGGGTAAAATACGTATCAATAACCCAGAGGTGGTTTCTAAGTCTTATCCTCGCTATTGGGACGATTTACGCAAAGCAGGCTTCCATATACAAGAAGTGGATTAACCAACTCCTTGGAGCCGCTCAAACAATAAAATTGAAGTAAAGAATGAATATATTTTTCATTGGTATAGGTTCTCTTTTAATCTTAGCGATTATTGCAGCTATAACAACAAAGCTCACCAAGAAGAAAGAAGGTGAGCCAGATGTTGTCATGCCTACATCTGGTGATTGTTCTTCTTGTGATGGAACTGATGATAAATGCGAACAGGTATGTATGATGGAAGCCGCTGTGAAAGGCGTAGAATACTATGATGATGAAGAACTTGATCGTTTTCGTGGTAGGCCGTCTGACCAATATACTGACGAAGAGGTTGAAGAGTTTGCTACTATTCTCTATACAATGCAGCCCCATGAGGTGAAAGGTTGGAATAGAAGCCTTATCCTTCGGGAAATCAACCTCCCCAATCAAATTAAGGATGAGTTGATAACAATGATAGAAGGTTAAGTTCGTTATGTCTGTATCTATTGCTGTTTGAAGATACATGCTTTGGAACAGAACAATAAAATGAAATGTGAAGAAAAGAGTATTAAGACATATTATCCCCTCTCTGTTGGCAATCAGTGTACTAACAATTATTAGTTGCTCAACAAAGAATAACACCGCGCAAACGCGTTGGTGGCATGCCTTCAATACACGTTATAACGTCTACTATAACGGTGCACAGGCTTATATTGACGGCTCATTAGAAAAGGAGAAGGGAAATAAAGATAACTTCACAGAACTCATTCCACTCTATACTGTCGGCAATAAGAATAGTCGTGACTTAGGAAAAGGTAACTTTGACAGAGCGATAGAAAAGGCAGAAAAGGCCATTGCAAAGCATAGTATCAAGAAAAGACCGGAGTGGACAAAGAGCAGACGAAAGACTGAAAAGGACATAGAATGGCTATCGCGCCGTGAGTATAATCCCTTCTTATGGAAAGCATGGATGCTCATGGGACGTTCACAATTCCACAAAGGAGCCTTTGAAGAAGCGGCTGCTACCTTTGCTTATATGAGTCGTATCTACAAGGGACAACCTGCTATTTATGGAAAAGCAAGGGCTTGGTTGGCTAAGTGTTACATAGAACAAGACTGGCTCTATGACGCTGAGGACATCATCCGCAATATGCAACGTGACTCTTTGGACTGGCGAGCTGTGAAAGAATGGGACTATACTTATGCCGATTACTACCTGCATTCAGGTGAGTTGGAAAAAGCTGTTCCTTATCTCCAAAAGGTTATCAAGCATGAAATGCGTAAGAAGCAAAAGGCTCGTGAACTGTATCTGCTTGGACAGGTATTGGCTTCACTTGGCAGAAATGAGGAAGCCTACAAGACCTTCCAACGTGTAATTCGCACCAATCCTCCCTACGAATTGGAGTTTAATGCACGTATTGCTCAGACAGAAGTTACCGCTAAGGGGCAGACGAAGAAGATGATTAGTAAACTCAAACAAATGGCTGCCTCGGACAATAATAAGGAGTATCTTGACCAAGTGTATTACGCTATGGGCAACATACATCTTGCTGCACGAGATACGCTTGCAGCCATTAATGCATACGAGCAAGGTAATAAGAAGGCAACAAGAAGTGGTATTGAGAAAGGCGTATTACTACTCCACCTCGGTGATCTTTACTGGGCAAAGGAACGCTTTGGAGATGCTAAACGATGCTATGGAGAAGCAATCGGATTACTTGATAAGGACCGTAAAGACTATGAGCAGTTGTCTGAACGTTCAAAGATATTGGACGAGTTAGCTCCTTATACGGATGCTGTACAGCTCCAAGATTCGCTTCAGTATCTTGCAAAATGTTCTGAACAAGAGCGAAATGCAGCCATTGACCGTGTCATCACAGCTCTCAAAAAGAAAGAAAAAGAGGAACGAGCATTACAAACAACACAGGACAATGGACAGCAACAAGGTATGGATGGCGACTTTGGAAATAATAACCTTGGAACGCCTAAGCCTATAAATAACAGACAACAGCAAGGAAATACGTGGTATTTCTATAACCCAACAGCGGTTCAACAAGGTAAGACTACCTTCCAACAGCTATGGGGTAAACGAGAGAATGTTGATAACTGGCAGCGCGTTAACCAAAGTGTTGTGGGCAGAGTAGGTAATGCCAATATGCCTATTGAACTTACGGGGCAACAAAGGGACTCTATCATGCGTGCTGAAGCACGACAGGATTCTATCAAACAAGCAGCTGATTCTCTCAAGAACGACCCCCATAAACGTGAGTATTATCTATCCCAAATACCTTTTACTGCGGAACAGTTGGAGGCAAGTAACAAGATATTAGAAGACGGATTACACCATTCTGGCGTCATCTTTAAGGACAGACTTGACAACCTTCGATTAGCAGAAAAGGCGTTGCGACGTGTGAGTGACAACTACCCTGACTATGAACAGATGGACGATGTGTACTATCATCTCTATCTACTCTATATGCGTAAGAACGAACCACAGGTAGCTGAGAACTATGTTACACGCTTAAGTCAGAAGTTCCCAAAGAGCAAGTGGACTGCTCTCCTTACCGACCCATATTATAAACAGAACCTTCGTTTTGGCGTACAGATAGAGGACTCCCTCTATGCAGCAACTTACGAAGCCTTCAAACAAGGCCGATATAGCGAAGTTGCGGGTAATACTCGCATCTCTGATTCACGCTTCCCAATGGGTGCAAACAGGGATAAGTTCCTCTTCATTGGAGGCTTGGGCAAGCTAAACAATGGCGCCCCTACGGGTTGTGTTAACGACATGAAGGAGATTGTAAAGAACTATCCAAACAGCCGAATCAGCGAGATGGCGGGTATGATTGTCAATGGTGTGCAAGCTGGAAAAAAGCTGCGTGGAGGCAAGTTTGACCTTGACGACATCTGGAACTATCGTGCAAACGTAATGAATGATAGCGATAGCATACAACAAGCTAAGCTTTCTTCAGAACGTGACATAGACTTCAAGTTCCTACTTGTCTACCATCCTGATTCATTAAAGGAGAACAAGTTGTTATTTGAATTGGCTCGATTCAACTTCACAAATTTCCTCGTTCGTAACTTTGAAATTGAGATAGAAGATCTCAATGGCTTACATCAGATGCAGGTATCGGGCTTCCGTAGCTTTGATGAGGCTTATCAATATGCACGCCAACTATTCGCATCACAGGCTGTAGCACAGCAAATGGGTAAGAGTACTAAGGGTATTATCATCAGCGACAAGAACCTTAAACTGATAGGAACAACCTATAGTTACAAGGACTACGAGGCGTTCTATGCAAAGCATTTTGCACCATTAGTCGTGACACAAAGATACTTACTTAGTGAGCCAGCTGAGGTTGCAACACCACGTGAACGTGACATACAGCAGGAGATAGAACAGAAACATGCAAATGATCCTGACCTCTATCCTGACACACAAAACGTACCAGTTGATAATACGATGACTATCCCATTGGAGGAAGTTAAGCCAACAAAGACAGAACAAAAGGTGATTGAACAAAATAGCAACACCTTTGAGATTCCTGTGGAGAACAAGAAGCCAGTTGTAGAAGATAAGAAACCTGCAACTGAGAAAAAGCCTATAATAGAAGAAAAGAAGACTGTAACGGAGGAGAAGAAGCCTGTACTGGACGACAACAGCACCTACTTCATACCAGAGGAGGAACCTGCAAAGCCTACTACTCCTGTGACACCAGCTAAGCCAACAGTACCAACGAGTCCTAACAAGACGGCTAAGCCTGTTGTACCAGCTAAGCAAACTACTCCTGTAGCACCTGCAAAAACAACAAAGCCAGTGGCTACGGACAAGTCTGCTAAGCCTACAACAGCAAAGCCTCAACAGTCTGCTACACAGAAGCCACAGGCTACTCCTGCACCAAAGAAGAAGGTTTTGGATGACGGTCCGATAATCTACTTCGGTGATGAAGTCCCTCAACAGAACAAGACAAACAACAAAAATAGTAAAAAGAACCAGCCCGTCCAGAACGATATAGAAGATGAATACTACGATTTGGAAGGGTTCTAAGGAAAGGAGATAACAACTTATGAGCAATGGATTGTTACTTTGGGTAGATGATGAGATTGAGTTGTTAAAAGCTCATATCATCTTCCTTGAGAAGAAAGGATACGAAGTGGTAACGGTCAGCAATGGCACAGATGCCATCGACCAATGCCAAACACAAACATTCGACCTTGTCCTTTTGGACGAGCAGATGCCGGGTTTATCAGGTTTAGAGACATTACAACGTATTAAGGAGATTCAACCTGCCACACCTATCGTCATGGTAACGAAGAGCGAGGAAGAAGACATTATGAACCAGGCTATTGGTGCGAAGATTGCCGATTACCTCATTAAGCCTGTCAACCCTAATCAGATTCTCCTGACACTGAAAAAGAATATCCACCAAAAGGAGATTGTTACGGAAGTAACCCAAAGCGGTTATCAACAGAACTACCAGCAAATTGCCATGCAGATAGCCGACTGTCGCACATTCAATGATTGGAAGGAAGTCTATCGGAAGCTGGTACATTGGGAACTGGAACTAAGCAGTGCTGATAGCAGCATGACCGAGATGTTGAAGATGCAAAAGGAAGAAGCCAACAATGGTTTTGCTAAATACATTGCGAAGAACTATCTTGATTGGGTAGCACCACAAGACAACAAAGTCAGCAATAGCTTCTCCAAATTGGCTGGACAGAAGAAACAGCAGACGAACAACGATGATAATCGTCCGTTGCTTAGTACTGATATCTTCAAAAGTAAGGTGTTCCCACTCATTGACAAAGGTGAGAAAGTGTTCCTCATCGTCATCGACAACTTCCGTCTCGACCAATGGCGTATTCTCTCAAAAGAGATTGGTGACATGTTTGATATTGAAGAAGACCTCTACATGAGTATTCTCCCAACTGCCACACAGTATGCCCGCAATGCTATTTTCAGCGGTCTTATGCCAAAGCAGATAGCAACAATGTTCCCTGAACTGTGGGTAGATGAAGACGAGGAAGAAGGTAAAAACCTCAACGAAGAACCACTCATACAGACACAGATAGAACGCTATCGTCGTCATGACAAGTTCTCTTATCATAAGATTAACGACTCTACTGGTGCCGACAAGTTCATGCAACAATACAAAAACCTTGCGCAGAACGACCTTAATGTACTTGTAGTAAACTTCGTCGACATGCTTTCTCACGCTCGTACAGAGATGAGGATGATACGCGAATTAGCAAGTAATGAGAGCGCATATCGTTCTATCACGCTTAGTTGGTTCCAGCATAGTGTATTGGCAGATGTATTCAAAGAGTTGGCACAGTCTGACTATAAGGTCATCATTACAACCGATCACGGCTCTATTCGCACGACGAATCCTGTCAAGATTATCGGTGATCGCAATACGAATACCAACCTGCGTTATAAGTTAGGAAAGAGCCTCAACTACGATGCACGTCAGGTATTTGCTATCAAGAATCCTCACCTTGCACAACTGCCAGCACCAAACCTCAGCACAAGTTATGTCTTTGCTACTGGCGACTCGTTCTTTGCTTATCCGAATAACTATAACTATTATGTTTCGTATTACAAAGATACATTCCAGCACGGAGGCATCTCAATGGAAGAGATGATTGTTCCATTGGTAACATTAAGTCCGAGAAAGAGGTAAGAGGAACCTCCCCCAACCCCTCCAAAGGAGGGGTGAGTTCCTAAGAATCAGGAAAATAATGAGACGGAGGATATATCTTATTTAAGGAAAAGCGTACTAAATAGCATAAACATAGGTTGTATAAGGCTGTTCGCGCATAGGAGTCTATGAAGTTCTTGAAAGGCTATAGTTCCATACGAATGGACGAACGGCAGACAACCATCTACTGCATAAACAGAATAAAAAGAAAACAATATGGAAATTACAATCAAAAGCCTCGATACCATCCATAAGGCTGCAAAGGAATTTGTCAAGGGGATGGGCAATGGAAAAGTATTCGCTTTCTACGGAAAGATGGGTGCAGGAAAGACTACTTTCATTAAGGCTCTTTGCGAAGTCTTGGGCGTAGAAGATGTTATCACCTCCCCGACTTTCGCTATTATCAATGAATATACTGACGGCAACGATGACCCTATCTACCACTTTGACTTCTATCGTATCAAGAAGTTGGAAGAGGTATATGACATGGGGTATGAGGACTACTTCTACAGTGGTAACCTCTGTTTGCTGGAATGGCCAGAACTCATCGAGGAAATACTTCCAGAGAATGTCATCAAAGTTACAATCGAGGAGCAACCAGACGGTACTCGTAAGCTGAGTTGTTAACAAGAAAGAAACGCTCAAAAGTACGTTCTCACAACTATGAAATATCTTTACATAAATTGCAGTTTATAGTGTGTGACAAAGGGATAAAAAAGCTTTTTCAAGTACTGTTGTAACTAACTGCTATTCAAAACGTTACAAAACAGCGAAAGAAAAGGTACTTAATTGGACTCCAAAAGGGCGTTAGTAAGACTTCAAAAGAGCATCTTTTAGAAGGCAATTAAGGCTTAATTCAAACGCTATTGAGCATCAATTGAAAACGTATAGATAAAAAAATAGGACAAATCAAGTTGATTTGTCCTATTTTATTTATGTAAGTAATGTTGTGTTACATCTTATTATGACTGCGTATCATCAGACTCGGTGAAGTCAACATACTCACCCTCACTGTCTGGAATAACCTGCTTATGGCGTTCTTCCATTGGGCGGTTATCAATGATCGTATTCTCTGTCGAGCTTGGTTCTTGTGACTGATAGTCGTTAGGATTAAACTGACGACGTGCGCGTGTCATCTGCTTATAGAATGCATAAGCCACCCATAAGATAAGCACTAAAAACGCAATAAAGATGAAGAATGCAAATTTCAGAATAAAAGCAATTATTGACATAGCTTTGAACTTATATCCCTTATTATTTTGTAGAGGATTGTTTTACGATAGCTGACAGTATCACATACCATGCAATGATGATGGCAAATGACGAGATACCGAAGATTGCAACCAACGGACAACAAGTTATCAAGAAGATATACTTCACTTCATTACCCTTAAACGACCAGTGCTTAAACTTTAATGCAAACATTGGAATCTCTGATACAAGCAGCCAAGAACTAATAAGAACACCTGCAAGAATAAAGTATAAAGCCCATGAACGGGTTTCTAACTTCTCTCCTACACCAACAAGAAGTGAGCCCCAAAAGAGTGCATTCGCTGGTGTTGGCAATCCTATAAAACCTAATGCCTGACGTTCATCTAGATTGAACTTTGCAAGACGCAATGCCGAGAAAGCCGCCATGATAAAGGCTGCATAAGGCAAATAGCCACGCAATGGCTCAAGAAAATCAGGATAAGACATTACGTATAACTGTGAAAAGATGATAGCTGATGGTGCTGCACCGAAAGTAATAACGTCTGCCAAAGAGTCTAACTCCTTACCAATAGGAGAACTAACATTCAGTAAGCGTGCCACCATTCCATCAAAGAAATCAAACACAGCACCTATAATAATAAATAGCAATGCAACCTCTATTTTGCCTGCAAAGGCAAAACTAATAGCGACACAACCAGAAATAAGGTTGCAACAAGTAATACTATTAGGGATATGTTTCTTCATCTTTACTTGTTATTTGGTTTCAGCTTAGCAATCACTGTTTGATCACCTATTGTCGTCTGTCCCATCTTTACACAGACCTCAGAGCCTACTGGAAGGAAAATATCAACACGACTACCTAACTTAATAAAACCAAGATGCTCGTCAATATAACAATCCTCACCAGGCTTAGCATATGTCACAATACGACGTGCCATAGCACCTGCAATCTGACGACAGAGGACATCTGTGCCATCAGGGGTTGTAATAATCGTATCAGCATGTTCGTTCTCTTCACTTGCCTTAGGGAGCCAAGCTTTATGGAAGTTACCGTCAAAGTGTTGTACAGACTTTACAACTCCGTCTACAGGAAACCAATTGGCATGAACGTTCCACAGACTCATAAAGATTGAAATCATCAATCGGCGGTCATGGAAATATTCGTTTTCGTCTACTTCTTCTATCACAACGATATGGCCGTCGGCTGGAGCCACGACAAGTCCCTCAGTATCTTCACTACCAAAATAGCGGATAGGACACCGATAGAAATTAAGTACTATACCATAAATGGTACCGAACACGACTGCAAAAATCCAAAATGGTATCTTCGTTGGAACTGCAAACCAGAGAACCAAAGCGATAAGGGCAAGACATATACCTCCGTAGAGTAATGTATTTGTCCCTTCGTGATGGATTCTAATCTTTTTGAGTTTCTTCTTTATTTTTCCCATGGTCGATAAACGACGTATTTGTTTTGTTGCAAAGGTACTTCTTTTTTGTCATTTCCACAAATTTTCACTCTCAATCTTTTGCCATGTCGGCTTTTCATAGTAACTTTACAGCTCAAAAACGCATAAGTTCAATGGAAGATTACGTACATTTACACGTCCACACCAATTATTCTATTCTTGATGGTCAGTCGAAGGTCACACGCCTTGTTGATAAGGCTATTGCAGACGGAATGAAGGGTATGGCGATTACGGATCACGGTGTAATGTTCGGCATAAAAGAGTTTGCTGACTATTGTGCTAAGGTCAATAAAGGTAGGAAAGAGAAGGGTGAAGAGCCTTTCAAACCTATCTTCGGTTGCGAAATGTATGTAGCCCGTCGCACAATGCATGATAAGGACAAGAGTATGCATGATAATTCAGGCTACCACCTTATCGTATTGGCAAAGAACTATACAGGATACAAGAATCTTATTAAACTTGTATCTAATGCGTGGGTAGATGGTTATTACTATCGTCCCCGAACGGACCGTGAGCAGCTTGAAAAGTATCATGAAGGACTGATTGTGTGTACAGCTTGTATTGCAGGTGAAGTTCCTAACAAAATTATCCATGATGATATCGAGGGTGCAAGAGAAGCTTGCGAATGGTATCATCGTGTCTTTGGAGATGATTTCTACCTTGAGTTGCAACGCCATGAAGTAAAAGACCCAAGTCTGATGGCAAACCGTGAGGCTTATCCTTTACAGCAGAAAGCCAACAAAGTACTCATGGAGTTTGCACAGGAATATGGTATAAAGATAGTATGTACCAATGACTGTCACTTTGAAGATAAGGAAACTGCCGAGGCACATGACCACCTACTCTGCCTTTCAACGAATGAAGATTTAGATGATCCAAAGCGTATGCGTTACTCTAAACAAGAGTGGTTCAAGACGCGTGCAGAGATGAACGAGATATTCTCCGACATCCCTGAAGCTATGACAAATACGCTGGAAATCTTGAATAAAGTAGAGACCTATGATATTAATCACGGTCCTATCATGCCCTTCTTCCCTATCCCTGAAGACTTCGGAACGGAAGAAGAGTGGAAAAAGAAGTTCACTGAGGAAGACTTATACAAGGAGTTTACTACCGATGAGAACGGCGAGAACCCTCTAACAAAGGAAGAAGGACAGAAGGTTATTGACCGTTTAGGCGGCTATGAGAAGATGTATCGCATTAAGTTTGAAGCCGATTATCTTGCGAAGTTGGCCTACGATGGTGCCAAGAAGCTATATGGTGACCCTCTTTCTGACGAGGTTAAGAATCATATTCGCTTTGAGTTACACGTCATGAAAACTATGGGTTTCCCCGGTTACTTCCTCATAGTACAAGATTTTATCAATGCTGCACGACAGGAATTAGACGTAATGGTGGGTCCAGGTCGTGGCTCGGCAGCAGGTTCTGTAGTGGCTTATTGCTTAGGAATTACGCAGATTGACCCATTGAAGTACGACCTACTTTTTGAGCGTTTCCTCAACCCTGACCGTGTCAACCTACCTGATATTGATACCGACTTCGATGATGATGGGCGCGGACGTGTGCTGCAATGGGTAATGGATAAGTACGGACACGAGAACTGTGCACATATTATCACCTACTCTACAATGGCAACAAAGAACTCTATTAAGGATGTTGCCCGCGTAGAGAAACTACCTTTGGACGTGTCTAATGCTCTTTGTAAGGCTATTCCTGAACGCTTACCTGACGGCATGAAGATGAACTTAACGAATGCCATCAAGTGTACACCAGAGTTGCAGAATGCAGAGGTTAGTGAAGACATAAGGGAGCGTAATACAATTAAATACGCCAAGATGCTGGAGGGAACGGTGCGTGGAACAGGTATCCATGCCTGTGGATTCATTATCTGTCGTAACCCGATTGATGAATGGGTACCTATCTCTACGGCAACAGACCCAGACTTCCCTGAGAAGAAAGTACCTGTAACCCAGTATGATGGTCACGTGATTGAATCTACTGGTCTTATCAAGATGGACTTCCTTGGATTGAAAACTCTCTCCGAGTTGAAGGAGGCTTGCAAGGTTGTTAAGCAGACAACTGGCGACGTAATTGACCTTGAGAAGATTCCTATTGATGACGAATTAACCTACCAACTCTATCAACGTGGACAGACCGTTGGTACTTTCCAGTTTGAGTCGGCAGGTATGCAGAAGTACCTTCGGGAGCTTCATCCAACCGTGTTTGAAGACCTCATCGCCATGAATGCGCTCTATCGTCCGGGACCAATGGACTATATCCCAGACTTTATCAAGCGTAAGCATGACCCGTCTTTGGTGAAGTATGACATCCCGTGTATGGAGAAGTACCTCAAAGACACATACGGTATCACGGTCTATCAGGAGCAAGTAATGCTCCTGAGTCGCCAGTTAGCCAACTTTACACGTGGTGAGAGTGATGCCCTTCGTAAGGCGATGGGTAAGAAGATGAAGGCTATCGTTGACAAGATGAAGCCTAAGTTCATCAAGCAAGGACAAGAGAACGGACACGACCCACAGGTTCTTGAGAAGATATGGAGCGACTGGGAGAAGTTCGCCAGCTATGCTTTCAATAAGTCACATGCCACTTGCTACTCATGGGTAGCTTATCAGACGGCTTACATGAAGGCGCATTATCCAGCCGAATATATGGCTGCGTTGATGACACGTCGCTTCAGTCAGATTACCGAAATCACAAAGTTGATGGAGGAATGCAAGGCATTGAAGATTGCAACCCTTGGTCCTGATGTCAACGAGAGTCAGATTGGTTTTGGTGTGAACAAGCATGGTGAGATTCGCTTCGGGCTCTCTGCTATCAAGGGAATGGGTGCAAGTGCCGCTGAAAGCATTGTACGTGAACGTGAGAAGAATGGTCCTTATAAGGATATATACGACTTTGCTGAGCGTGTCGACCTCAGTAATGTGAACCGCAAAGCATTTGAAAGTTTGGCTTATAGTGGTGGCTTTGACAGCTTTGGTTTGCAACGAGAACAATACTTTGCAGTCACTGGAAAGGGTGATTTATTCTTAGATACCATCGTCCGTTATGGGCAGCTTTTCCAAGCAGAAAAGGCACAACAACAGAACTCCCTCTTCGGAGGTATGGATGCTGTTGACGTAGTACATCCTATTGCACCAAAGGCAGAGAAGTGGCCCGTCATTGAGAAATTAAACAAGGAGCGTGAGCTTGTTGGTATCTATCTGTCAGCCCACCCTCTCGATGAATACAGTGTTGTACTGAACAATATGTGTAACACTCATTGCTCTAAAATTGGACGCAATGCGAATATGACAGAATTGGCAAAAGCTGACGAAGTGACATTTGGTGGTATTGTCACATCCGTTAACGAACGCTTCTCACAAAAGACTGGTAAGCCTTTTGGCTTTGTCACGATAGAAGACTTTGAGGGAACGGGCGAATTAGCATTGTTCGGTGACGATTGGGCACGATGGAACAACCTCTTAAAGATGAACTACACTGTTTATATAACAGCTAAGTGTCAGCCTCGTTATCGCAATAATCCTGACATGTTAGAGCTAAAAGTGCAGAAGATTGAGCAACTCTATGACGTGAAACAAAATCGTTTGGAACGCTTTACCATCTCTATGGATGCATCAGCATTAGACGATGAGTTTGTTTCTGAATTGTCAACAATTATCGAGGAACACATCGGCAACACACAACTTTACATACAGTTGCGAACGCCTGACAACACTGTACTTATGCTACGGAGTAAGAATGGTGGCGTTAATGTCGACCGTACGCTGATAGACTTTATCTCATCGAATGAGAAGATGAAGTTCCATATTAATTAAATCGAAAGTGGCACAATCTTTGATGATGAATAAATAGATAGAAAAGACAATATTAATAAACTTATAAATAGAATAAAAATGGAAGTAGTAATTACTAACGAGAATTTAGAGACTTACAAGAATGGTGAGTTACCATTGGTAGTTGATTTGTGGGCAACATGGTGTGGCCCTTGTAAGATGATTGGTCCTATCATCTCAGAACTCGCTGAGGAGTACGATGGTAAGATCGTTGTAGGCAAGTGTGATGTAGAGGAGAATGATGACGTAGCTATCGACTTCGGTGTACGTAACATCCCAACAATCCTCTTCTTCAAGGGTGGTCAGTTGGTTGACAAGTTCGTTGGTGCAGCATCAAAGGATGTTCTCAAAGAGAAGTTCGACTCGCTACTTTAAGCAAAACCCTTATAACTATAAAGCCATATCAGACAATCCTTTTATAGGACTCTGATATGGCTTTTTTCATTCTATCACGTTTTAAATCCCTTGTATTAGGTCAATCTATCCACTTCAATGCTATATCCACTTCAACTATAAAAACTTATACACGAACTATTTTCTATCAAAAAAGAATGTATCAAACTAAAAGTTTTTCTGTTTTTTTTGTACGAATCCGTATCTTTTTATATATTTGCAGCAGACACGTATAGTGCCAAGGAAAAAACAACTGAGTTTAAACCTTTCGTTTCACTTATCTTCATTAGTTATGGAAAAACTATTACTTATCCTCCTTCTGTTCTGCACTGGACTTCGAGCCAGCGCACAGTCCGTATCAGGAAAGGTACTTGATGAAAACAAGAAGCCTATCTCCTACGCAAATGTCATTATCCTTTCAGCTAAGGATTCTACCTTCATTGTTGGTACAACAACCGCTGATGACGGTAGTTTCAACTTCAAGGAGGTTGCATTAGGTAATATCCTTAAAGCCTCCTTCGTAGGTTATGAGCCCTTCACTACGGTTCTTTCCAACCAAGGCAACCTTACTATCGTACTGAAAGAAGATGCAAAAATGATGAAAGAGGTGGTCGTCAAAGGCAATGCTCCCCTACACAAGATGACAACAGAGGGTATACAAACGAACATCGAGAACACCATACTGAGCAAACTCGGTACTTGTGAGGATGTTCTTGCACATGTCCCAGGACTGACAAAGAAGAAAGATGGCTACGAAGTATTTGGTAGAGGTACACCTATCATCTATATCAACGGTCGTCAGATGCGTGATGCAACAGAGCTTGAACGCCTGAAATCAAGCGATATCAAGAGCGTTGAGGTGATAAGCAATCCTGGAAGCCGATATAATGCAGCAGTAAGAGCAGTCGTAAAGATACGAACGAAGAAGGCTGTAGGCGACGGCTTTGGCTTCGATGTACGCTCCGCCTACTACCAGTCGGAGAATGTAGACCTCTCGGAACGGGTCAACTGGAAGTATCGCCATAACCGTTTAGAACTCTTTGGTGGGCATGCCTATTCACTTGACAATGGTCACTATCCCAGCAAAACAACTACAGTTGTTCAAACAGACACCCTCTGGCAGCAGGATTTCACGCAAGAAGCCACTGAAAGAAATTCTATTTTCAAGAATACAGTAGGAGCAGACTATCAGCTAAATGATAGTAATTCTGTCGGTATCAAATATATGCTTAACTTCTTCCACGACTCCTCTCTACCTTTTACGCTTAGTAGTGATATAACGGCAAACGGGACTTTCTACGACCATATCAACACCTTTGCAATGCGCAAGCAATCTCATCGTCCTTCTCAATTCATTAATCTTTACTATGTTGGAAAGATAGGAAAGATGGATATAGACTTCAATGCTGATTATCTTTATAACAAGCAAAATGACCATACTACCTATCGAGAAGAAAGTCGCAACAAGGTCAGTCGCACCGTAACTTCCGACAATCAAGAGCGTAATAGGCTCATTGCTTCCAAACTAACCTTGGGCTATCCTGTTTTAGGAGGTAATCTGTCAGTGGGTGCAGAATATACCTATACGAACCGCAATGACACGTATAGCAATCCTGAAAACTATGTCCCAAGCTCATCCGCACAGCTAAAAGAGTCGAATATCGCTCCTTTTATGGAATACAAACACATGCTATCAATCTGCCAGTTGACAGCTGGTTTACGCTGGGAGGCGGTACGCTTCAACTATTATGAGAACGGACAGCACATTGCTAATCAAAGTCGTTCGTTCAGCAACCTATTCCCAAGCATCTCTGCAGCTACACAGATAGGAGATCTACAGATGCAATTAAGCTATGCAGCGAGGACACGTCGCCCTTCTTACCGACAGTTAAGTAATAACGTTTCATACGGCAATCGTTTCTTGATGCAGTCAGGTAATCCACTGCTTCAGCACGAATATATCCACAACATAAGCTTAGGAGCTATGTGGAAGTTCATCCAGTTTGGTATCTCTTACAATGACCGTCGCCACGCCATTGTCTTCTGGAGCGAACAAGACAGCCATAACTCAGCTATCTCACGCATTACCTACACGAATCTTCCAAGCATCAAGACGATATCTACTCAGTTGGCTTTTTCGCCAACAATCGGTATCTGGACACCTGAGTTCACGGCATTAATGAAGAAGCAATGGCTCACATTACATACGAGTACGAAGACGTATAAACTGAACAAGCCTATCTGGCAATTCAGCTTTAACAACAGCTTTGACTTTGGAAAAGGGTGGTTGTTGTCAATGGAGTCATACTACATCAAGAGAGGTGATGATGAAATTGGATCCATTGCACGAAACTCAGGAAACGTCGACATCAACCTTACCAAGTCTTTCCTAAACAACAGACTCGCACTTCGTATTGGTGGAACAGACTTATTCCATACCCGAAAAGAGGGAGGAATAGGTTACACTGAATCAATGGAAACAAAACAAGTCAGCACCTACGACAGCCGTCAGTTTGTTCTAACTGTTACTTATAAGTTCAATACTTCACGAAGCAAATACAAGGGTACAGGTGCCGGACAGGCTGAAAAGAACAGATTATAGAAAGCATAAAAGCACCCATAAACTTAGCCTATAACCCAATAGGCTAAGTTTACTTGTGCCTGAATAACTCCCTACTTACCCCCAATTGGCTCTGCTTTGGTAAGACATTAAATGTTGTTTAGTACTCCGCACCATTGGTGCGAAGCCTTAGCACAATATGTGCGAAGCCTTAACACATCATGTGCGCAACAACAACACATCAGCTAAAAGTGAGAAGAAAGGGGCTTTATGAGCATGATAATGAATACAGTAAGACGTTAATGGCTAACTAAGATAAGAGAGGTATATTAGCTTATACAAATAAGAAGATGATCTATCAAAGGGATGTAAGTGATTGAAAACACACAAAACCATCACACGATTTGATATTACATACAAAGAAAGAGGGTATATCCAAGACACTAACGTCTAAGATATACCCTCTGAAATGTATGTTATCACGGAAGATTAATCATTCATATAACGCTGGACACGTGCATACATCAACTCATACTGAGATTTGATAGTTGTATCCTTCGTTGTCTTGATACGCTCTTCAAGCAACTTCTGCAATTTCTGTGCATAGTGGAACACATATTCAGCTGTGCGGTCAATGGTCTCAGTCCACATCGTCTCTGGTTCACCATAACCAACACCAAAGCCGAGGAAAGCCACATCCTGCTTGTCATCACGCAAGCTGCGCACCTTACCGACCTGTCTAACCTCAACAATGTTAGCCTTCAAACGTTCAACATAGAGTTGCTGCATGGCAATATCATCATCGTCAAGATTCTCATCACCAGCGATTGTCTTAGCCCAAACATTATTATACGTGTCTTCGCAATACTCCAATGGAGAATAAGAAGTAGAGTCAGCATAATAGCTCAATGCTAAACGCGCGGTTGCAGAAAGAGCCATTTCCTGAATACCACCTGCCAATGTCTTATAAGGATGAGAGTTAATCTGAGGTAGACGATTCTCGATACTCTCAACACCACGCTTGCCAAACTTGCGTGCTTCCTGTAACAACCACATCGCAGCAGCACGCTGTTTCTCCTTAGGCATCACCTCATAACGAGGAATACCAGAAGACTCTGTGGTCTGATTCAACTTGATACCACCAATCACTGCATAGACATTACGTGCATAACCGTAGGCCTGTGAAACGATCTGTCGGTAGAGTTTTGCCTTACGTGCGCCATCAGCACCATCTGGAATCCACTCATCGAAGTGACTGAGAATGTACTCAAGGTTCTTGAGACCGTATGTACTTGACTTCACAGCATCATCACCGAGGTCCTCCTCAATGGCAGTTGGATCATAACGATAGCGTGACTGTTGAAGTACGTAACGATACATTGGGTCGTTAGCATGGGCATCAACAAGTGCCATCAATGGCTTTACGTCATCTCGGAAAGTCTTTGAATTAGGGAAAACACGATATCCCCACTCTATTGCATAGTTGTCATACACACCGAGGTAAGGAGGAGTCAGTGACACACCCTTATCTGTTGGCTGTGCAACATAGTTGAAACGTGCATAGTCCATGATAGATGCTGTCGTACCATACTTCTGTGTGAAGCTTGCAGAACGGAGCGAATCAGTTGGGATTGCAGCCGATGAAGCCATGTTGTGCATCAGTCCGAGTGTATGTCCTACCTCGTGAGTTACAATATACTCTAATGTTGGCAATAAAATGCTATCTGGCATATCTAACGTACGTGCAGCAGGATCAATCTGTGATGTCTGAATAAATCGCCAGCTATTGATAACATTCACAACGTCATTATACACCAATACGGTCGCTGTGATAATCTCACCTGTACGTGGATCAACCCACGAAGGACCCATTGCATTCTCTGTCGCAGTAGGCAGATAACGAATGCAAGAATACTGGAAGTTATCAGGATCGAAGTTTGGATCATTGGTTGGGAAGTCCACTGCCTGCATCACATTCTTGAAACCGATACGCTCGAAAGCCTTATTCCATCTAAGAACAGCATTCCGCATCGCTGGCTTCCACTTTTCAGGGAACGCATTATCGATATAGAACACAATAGGTTTTACAGGCTCACTGAGCTGACCTGCAAAGTAAGCAGCTGGGTCTTTTGGTTCTACACGCCAACGATTGATAAAGCTTGCATGGTCGATAAGACTGTCATTAACGATTGACTTCGGTGTAAGGAAGTAGCCAAGGCGAGTATCACTCAAACGAGGAGTCATCCTATCTTCTGGCAAGAGTGCCAAAGTAAACTGTACACCGATAGAAACTGGATGATTACTAATAGCCACACCACCACTGTTACCAGTCATATTGGTAACGTAGTTGCGCTCCATCGAGATACAAGCATTGTTTGCAAACGACTTCAAAGAAGTTACCTTAATCCATTCTGGTCTCAAGTCAGCATCCACACGATATGGGCCAGCTACCTTTGCAATCACTGGGAAATACTTACTCTCTCTCAAGAAGAAAGAAGAAACGTCAAAGAGAATACCACCAGTCTTCTTGTTTCTTGCCTTGATAGGGAAGCTATAAAAGTCAAGGTTACGATAGTTCATAGCCTGTGCCTGCTTCGCATTACCAGTTGGTAGTGCATCGAGCAATTCAGAGTTGATAGCCTGCATTACGATAGAACTATCCTTCTCAACAAAACGAACGTGTGAAACAGAACCTGCACGAGTACCAACCTCTGCAAACTGTGGGCTTGATACAGATGAAATAGTTGCACCAATAAGCATGTCACGACCGATAGAAGAAGGTGGCAACTCCATGAGAAGTTTCTCACCTGTTCTATAGAACGAAACAAATGGTCCCTTTGCAGAATCTGTCTTCTCCTCGGTTAGAATACGCTCATAGGCATCCTTCTTCACCACAGAGGTAGTCGTTGTAGCCTTCTTTTTCTTCTTCTTAAAGAAAGGGAAAGCCTGTGCTGACAGTGAAAGACTCAAGAATCCCACTGCCAGTAGGGTTGCATGAACCGATTTCATTGATAAAAATGAAGTCTTTCTCATTTCTTCACCTCCATTGTCTTATTGATTTTGAAGAGCATCATCTCGTAGTGTGTACGCGCTTCAAGTGGCAAGTTAGCCTTCAAACACTTCTCCAAAGCTGTTCTCAACTTCAAAAGACAGTTGTAGAAGTAAAGCTCTGAATTGTCTGCGAGTGTAATATCAACAGTTGGAGCAAGGTTCTGAGAAGGGTCACCGAAACCCGGAGTTGCACCAAGATCATCACCCTTCAAAGCCATACTTGAACCAGAGCCACCGCCTGAACCACCGTTACCAGTAGCCTTAGAGACAACACTCTGTGCCTGACTCATAAATGCACGCTGCAAAACACGCTCGCCCTGAGAAGGTGCGCGCATCTCAGCAACACTCTTGAAGAGGGTGTTATAGATATCATCAAAGTACTCTTTCTGTGTGTAACTGTTTGGATTCAAGTAAGAAGTGATAGCCACACGCATACGTGCTGCCATCAAATCGTAGCCCATAAACTCCAAACTCTGGTCATAATAGCTTACTGACAAGTAGCCCTTACGTTCGTAGTTACGGTTAGCATACTTCTTGAAGCTCATAGCTTCCTGCAAACACCACAAGAGTGAACGACGCTGAAGTTCCTTAGAAACAACCTGATACTGTGGAACTCCTGCTGAAATCTTCATATTATTGAGGTACATACCACCAACATTACTCAACACCTGCTTGAACAAAGCATAACGATTTTGTGAGATCTGCAGGTACAACTGATCTTTGATACGAGTATCTTCATCGTTCTTAATCCACTTAGAGAGATTGTTCTCAACAATAGTATAGTTCTTATTTGCAAGGTTTGCACTCGCTATCATATCGTTACCAAGCGCACCAGCAGCAAGGCGTGGGTCCCACTTAGCATTGCGCTCAGCATAATAACGAAGACGTGGGTTGGTCACTTTCTTGTCAACAAACGCCTCAAGTGTATTCTTCTCATCATTGATAGAGACATTATCGGTATCGAAGTAACGATAGTTCCAATCAATTGTAAAGTAGTCGTACATACCAAGTCCTGTTGGAGCAAGGCGTACTCCGTTATCTGTTGGCTGTGCAACAAAGTTGTAATGAACATCATCCATAACAGAAGGAGCAAGTCCCATTGTTGTGGTAAAACGTGCATTACGCAAAGAGTCAGTAGAATAAGTAGCTGAAGCACCAAGGTTATCCAAGAGACCTAACATACTACCTGTTTCCTTTGTAACCAACATCTTCAAGCCTTCAGCAAACTTTGCAGCTGACAAACGATTGCTACGTACTGATGGATCAACGGCACCTGTTTCAATCAAACGCCACTTATGTAACAACTTTTCTACATCAGAATAAATGAACATAGAAGCTGCCACAATCTCACCTGTATTAGGATTGACATGGATATCACTCTTTGGAGCAGATGAAGAACCACTTGGTATGTAGCGAATACAAGAATATTGAATGTTGTCTGGGTCAAAATCTCCTTGCTTCTGAGAGAAGTGAGGGAAGTCAACAACCTCAATAGCATTCTTAAAGCCTATCTTTTCAAAAGCCTTATTCCACTCAAGAACACCCTCACGAATTGGTTGTTTCCATGCCTCCGGGAAGGTGTCATCCAAATAAAAACGGATAGGATTAACAGGCTGAGTCAACTTACCCTTTGCATAGGCCTTCTTATCCTTTGGTACAAGATTCCAACGATGAGAGTAGAAGATATGCTTTGTACCTGCACCTTCCTTTGGAATTCCCAAACGAACTGAGTAGTTAACGCCAATACGTGAGTCCATGATACGTGGACGCATTGCAGACTCTGGCACAAGTGCTACACTATAACTAACACCAACAGTTGTAGGACGTTCACCTCCGATAGGCATAGACATCAGAGAAGTAGACACACCATAAGTGAAGTCATTATTAACGATAACATTTGTATCAAAACTCTTTATGCCACGAATGAACGAGAGTTCAGGCTTAGGAGTAGCCTTGATACTATAGTTACCATTCTTTGTAGGCATAACCGATATGAGGTTAGTTGGTTTACCTAACAAAGAAGTTACGTCAAAGACAACCGCAGAGCTATCGTTGTTATAAGCCATAATGTTAAAGCCCTGCCAAATACCATCACGATAGTTCAGAGACAATGCATTATCAAGGTCTGCTGAGTTGGCATTCTCCTTGAAAAGAACATTATTAGGAGTCTTCATCACCACAGAGCTATCCTGTATGTCAAAATAGAACAAAACAGGATTAGAACTTGTCGAACCAACAGTAACTGTTGATGCATCAGTTGTTGAGTTTACTACTCCACCAAGCATCATCTGCTTCTTCAACAAAGTACGTGGCAATTCAAAGTAAATCTTGTTGTCAAGCTTATGAACAGTAATAAACTTACTACGTACCGTCTCAGTCTTTTTATCTTTGAAGAGACGGTCATACTTTGTCTCCTTCTTCGGTTTAGACTTAGACTTGTCATCATCAGCTTTTGCAACAGTACTTTGCAATACAAGGAGGAGCAGTAATGCCCCTCCAAGTAAAGAGTTCTTAAATGAGAAATTCATTCTTATCATTTGTATGTTATTTATTTCTGAATAATGCCTTCACAATACGTCCCGTAATGTGCTGCTTTGACCAACGTAGAGCATTTGTCTGCGTGTCATAACAGTATAGACTACCTGGCATAGAGGCCGATGTATCATTGGTTGCAACATAGATGAGATTATCATCGTCTGAGAACACCATGTCTACAATCTTCTCAGAACTGCTACCTACAGTGAACAGTGCCGCAGTCGGGAAGTTGCTATTGGCAAGTACATTATGTGCATAGACTGCATTGCCATTAGTGTAATAAACAATGTTCTTGCTACGAGCCGAGCGTACTACAGACCCATTAGCGATACCAGAGGTAGAAGGCATTGCGACACGATAGAGTACATTGGCTGCAATTCTCTTATCTGCTGTTGAAGAATAATAGCCTGGGAAGATGTACGTAAAGTAGAATGTTCCCGTGCTTGTCTGATTAGTAATCAGTGCAAGGTTACGCTGTTTGTTAACACTACCCATACCTACCAACGTATCACCAGTAAAGGTTCCCTTCAAGATTTCTGCTGGAACAGATGTATTCTCAATAGCCGTTGCCAACAGAGATCCATGTGCATTATCAAAATAAGCATCGCCATGTGCATAGAAGAGGTCATCTCTCCACCATGGAGTCATACGGTTTGCAAATGTAACTGAACCACCTGTAGAACTTGTGAAACGTGAAGTCTGTGCAATCAAGTTGGTTGTGTTCAGACCCAATGAATACAAGTTATTCTTAGTGATAGCCATTGTCTTTGGTGAACCTGGGTCAGAGTTTGCCTCTACCTGTATCACCTTCTCGCCAACAGGAGTCTGGAAAAGTGACAACATTTCATAACCATCAAGCTGATAAAGTGTTGATGGATTACCTGCTGCAATAACGAGAACGTTGTTTGTCTGACTACCGATAGTCTTGTTCCATGCCATTGAGCAAGGTGTACCAAAGTTAATGTTAGGGTTGTTAGCTGCCAACACATCAAGGTGGAAGTTCTTATCAACATCCTCTGTTGGTACGTATGAAAGGATTGCCTTACTATTATTTTCTGCCAAGAGATAAACACCCTTTGTATAAGCATACTCAACGTTCACATTGAACTCATATATCAGAATATTCTGACCATTGCTCAGACGTAGACGTCCTGTATAGGTACCAGAACTCTGAACAGGATAGACAAGTGCAGAATCACTTGAAACCAACTTATGATTTATCTCCCATTCGTAGGTGAGTTTCTGCTTTCCATTGCTCTGCAACACTGCTGGGTTGATTTTCAAAGTATCACCCTGATTGAGCGTATAGCTGCTGTTCAGAGGTGTCTGCAAACTGATTACAGACACACCATCACCCCCTTCTGTTGAATCATCCTTGATACAAGAAGTGAAGGTAAGGGCTGTTGCAGCTAAGATAAATAAATATTTCTTTACCATAATTCGTCAATTATTTTAATCGTTATACCAAATGAACGTGCTTATTCAGGGTTGGCAGCAAAGTAAGCTTTCAACTTCTGAATATTTCTATAAAGCTGTGTCCAACTTCTTGTATTACGTATTGCCTTCTCAATCTCACTTGCATCTGAGTTATACAAGGACAGAAGATAACGATACTTTGCTGGTGTATAAGCTGGAAGACCCATAGCCTGCAACGTAGGATTGTCCCACCAGTAAGGCTTTTCAAGTACATTATCAAAAGTAATCGTTCTCTTTAGTGCATTAGGGAAACGAACACCGAGATCGTCAGATGCTTCCAAACGTAGAACAAGACGAATATTTTCATTCTTAGTATCACTAAGATTCTGACGCAAAAGAATTACACGAAAACTTGATGCAAGACTATCGGCAGGAATTACTTGATCACTATTGATTGCCTCAAAGTGTACTCCTGCTTTGGCAGAACTACTTGGGTCAACAACTACCTTATAATGCTGAGCCTGTGACTTTCTCACTCCTGCAAGCTTAACTTTTATAGTAACCGTATCTGTAGTCACGCTCGTAGGCTGTGTTCCGAACGAATAGTTATATAATGTGTCAGAAGCATTATTGAGGTCAAAATAAACCTGGTTTGCTCCCTCGAAAGTACCATCCTTTGAGTATTCACCTTTGTACTCATCGTTTGAACACGCTGCCAACGACAATGCAATGACACCGATAGCGAAGAAGTTTGTGATTGATTTATACATAATCATTTGTTTTTTAGTGTTGTCCGATAAACAAGTTCCATGTAGCTTAGCCTTTTCTTCCTTATTATATAGGACTGTGATGACTTCGCTTTCCCATGTTTTGCTGGTGTGCTAAGTTCCCGCACATATGGTGCGAAGGCTCAGCACGCATGGTGCGGAGGGCTAACACCAATGGTGCTGCATATTAGTTAGCCCATCCAAGAGCTTATACTACTTAAGTATTATTGGACTACAATATTTGTTTTTATGTTTATATCTCTTCTTTTATACAGTCAAGTCAGTGATTTAGCTATGCAAAACGCTTTTTACAAGTAGCCTTGCTCGCCTCGTTTAGCAGTGCTAAATCATACTAACTTTTTGATATGAACTATTCATTATGTATCGCCTGGTCACCATACTCATTCTCTCTATCTGGCCAAGGGAGATTGAAGATGGCATCTGATGGTTGATACGTGTCGATGTTTCTAAAGTCAGTGAAACTACGGTTATAGTGCTTCAACGCATAGAAGGTTTGTCCCATACCAGGGAACTCACGCATACGCTCACGCATCATCTCCTGCTCGAAGAGTGTACGCGTAGCTACCTTAGCCGCGTCAACATCACCCAATCCCCTACTCTTTCTTACCTGATTGAGCAGACTGATTGCCTCTGTCTGATTTGTATCATAAAGACTTTCGCTCAAAATATAATACATCTCTGGCAGACTAATTAACACAAAGCCTTTCAACACACCTCTTGTAGCCTCGGCATCATTCTGGATTAGACGGATAAAGCTGAAAGAAGAAGCTGAACCTGACGTGTTCTCTCTAAAGAAAGAGGTAAAACGGAGGTCAGAGCTAAGTGCTGTAAAGAGGTCAGTCTCATAGAGACTACGTGTATCACGACGACCCTCAACAAACGATCCATAACCAGTAGAGCGCAAGAACGCTGTACGGATTGCTGTTGAACGGTCGGCAGCATAAACACCAAAAATCATCTCCTTACTTGCAGGGAAACGCATCACAGAGTCAAGTGAAGTACTTGTATTCAGCTTAAAGTTCTGTGTAGCATTGATGACTTCACGAGCATACTTTGCTGCTTCTGTGTACTTACCCATAGCATAGTAGACACGAGCTTTGGTAGCCTTCACAGCGTACTTATTGAAAAGTATCACACGTCCCTTGCTATAATCACGTACGAAAGTATTATCGTAAGTTACATCATTGTCATCTGTCAATAATGAGTCTGCCTGATTCAAGTCCTTGAGAATAAGGTTGAACGTTGCCTGCAAGGTGTAACGAGGGCGATTCTTCAAATTGAACTCTGTTGCGTATGGAAGGCCAAGAGTGCTTGCATCACTGCGCGTATAGTCTGTACAGTAGAGGCGAGCGAGGTCGAAGTGCATAAAGCCACGCAGTCCCAAGGCCTCACCATGAATCATCTTACGTTCTTGTGTCCCCGCACTAATGTCATTAATGTGCCTTAACACATTGTTGACATTAGAAATGTTGTTGTACATATTGCTCCAAACAGCATCCACGACGATACGTGCTTGCTGATTGGTATATTGATAGCGGTTGAGATAATAACTAACATCTTGTGTGTTGTCATAACCGAACTGCTGTCCTAACTCATCCACCATACCCCATGAAAGGTTACCACCATAGAGATTAGATGAAGCCAACTTACCGTAGATACCAAACATAGCATCCTCATAACCAGTAAGGTCAGTAAACATCTCGTCATCTGTTAGCTGTCCTTTTGACTGTACATCCAAGAAGTCGCTGCACGATGTCAGCAGTGCAAGCGCCATAGATATTCCTATATATTTCGTTATCTTCTTCATTGTTATCCTATTTAGTTTTAGAGTGAGAAACGTAATGAGAATTCAAAACTTCTGTCGTATGGATAGTTCAGACCACGCTCTCTCTTCGCTGTTGACAGGTAGAAGAGGTCATTGGTAAGAAGTTCCAAGAACATACGTTTCAGTCCATACTTCTGGATAAAGGTTGTAGGAACCTCATAAGAGAGTGACAGACTGCTCATACGTAGGAAGTTGTTCTTCTCAACGAAGCGTGAAGTCTGATACGGAGTAGTTGTATCGTCGATGCGCTTGTACTTTGCAACAGTGCCAGGAGTCTTCCATCTGTCATTCAATACACGCTCATCAGCATTGTACTTAGGGTTAGCACCCTCTACCTTTGTTGCCAAAGTCTCATTATAGACAGAACCTCCGAAAGAGTACAAGAACGAACAACTCAACGCAAATCGCTTATAGGTAAGGTATGAGGTGATAGAACCCGTACCTAAAGGATTCGTATCTCCGAAGATTACCTTATCATTTGAGTCATAAACGAAAGTATATGTACCATCACGCTTAATGAATATTTCCTGACCAGTTACAGGGTCGATACCAGCAGAAGGAACAACCTTCAAGGCTGTCAAAGACTGACCCTCCTCATAGATAGGAAGTGGTGCAACACCATTATCGGACTTGTTCTTCTCGTTTTGTTCACGCAGAGAATTACTAATCTTCTTAATCTTATTCTTGTTATAAGCGTAGGTAAGACCGAGTGACCACTGCCAATCCTTGTTCTGAATTGGGAAGGTACGCAGACGAAGTTCAAAACCTGAATTCTGTACCTCACCAATGTTCTCACGTGAAGTTATCACACCCACTGATGGAGCCTTAGTAATATCCAAGAGCAGATTGTCAGTATTCTTAATATAATAATCAGCTGAGAGGTCTACACGACCACGAAAAGCAGTGAAGTCAACACCGATGTTGGTGCTCAACGTACGCTCCCACTTCAAGTCTGGGTTACCAATAGTAATTGGCGTAGCACCAGTTCCCTTGCCATAGAAGTAAGAACTGTTATAGCTATAGGTAGTTAATGCCTGATATGGATTAAAGTTGATATTACCTAAGTAACCAACACTGGCACGAAGCTTCAAAAGCGAAACTTGTGAACCCTTCATGAACTTTTCGTTGTGAATGTTCCAACCACCACCGACGCTCCAGAAAGGAGCAAAACGCTGATTCTTACCGAAACGAGATGAACCCTCATAACGATAGATAAGGTCAAGGAAGTACTTGTTATCCCAAATTGTATTGGCATTAACGAAGAAACCTACACCTCTTGTTTGCGTATCAGAACCACTTGGACGCGTTGCAGCATATGCTGTAGCGAAAGCTGGGTGTCCGAGCTTATCAGAATAGAAACCTATTGAAGTATAAGTAGCAGCATCCGATGACGTAGACTCAATACTTCCACCTCCCATTGCAGTAAGGAAGAGCTTCTTAAAGAAATAGTTATTATATGATAACATTGCCTTACCCTGCAATGTTGTGGTATTTACCCAGTTATCAGACAATGAACCACGCTGATCAGCAGACTTATTACGAATTTCACTGTAAGCAAAAGGAGATGTGAAAGAACGTCTATCCTGCTTGCTACGGTCAACCGTAAAGTCTCCATCTAAACGTATCTTCTCACCAAACCACAACTGAATACTGGTTGTATTGAGGAAGTCAAAGTTATTTGTCTTACTATAACTACCCAACGAAGCATCATACAATGGGTTCGCCAAGTCATGATAGAGTGAAGAACGCAACTGTCCATCAGAGTTATATGGGCTCTCATAAGGATTCATCTTAACCCAGTCAGAGAAATCACCATAAGGTGACACGTTACTTGACACAGATGAAAGTGTCGAACTATTTGACACGAAGAACTTACCTGCAATATTGTAAGAGAGACGGAAGTTAGTTGAAAGACGAGTACGATCGGAACCCTTCATAACACCAGCATCCTTACCATAACGAATACCGAGATTATACTTTGCACGGTCATCACCACCATCAACACTCAAACTGTGTGACTGAGAGATAGCATTACGCAATGGCTTAGACAGCCAGTCTGTCTCAACACCTCTCTGAATATCATTATATATACGTGCATAATCCTTGTCAAGCGTATATTGAGTTGAAGGACTTGTGTCAGTAAACAAGCCTGCAAGACGCTCGTATTCCAACTTCTGACTTGCATTCAACAAGTTATAGTCAGACAAATCAGGTGTTGACAAACGTACTGTTCCACTATAATTCAGTTTCAACTTACCACCCTTCAAGGTCTTTGTTGTAATAACGATAACACCAGCAGAGGCCTTTGCACCATAAAGAGCAGATGCAGAAGCATCCTTCAATACAGTAACAGTCTCGATATCGTTCATATCCATATCGGCAACATACTCAGCACTGACCTGCGCACCATCTACCACATAGACAGGTGTATTGGCTTGTCCTTCGAAAGTTGCACGACCACGAATATTGAGTTCTGCCACCTTATTAGGGTCAGAACCTTTGAGGTTATCATCTGCAATGACCATACCAGGAACGAAACTGGCAATGCTCTGCAATACATTCTTCGTACCCACGTTCATCAATTGGTCACGACTCACAGCCACCTGAGAACCCGTAAACGAGTTCTTGTTCTTGGTCTGATAACCAGTCACAACCACTTCCTGCATCTCTTTTGAATCTTCACGCAGCGTGATATTAGCAGTTGAACCATTCTTTACAGTCTTTGTAACTGTCTTATAACCAATATATGATACGTTCATGTGCACCTCTTTGAGGTCTGTCACAATCTCATATTCACCATTAATATCGGTAACATAACCACCATTCACGCCATCCACACGGATGACAGCACCGATGATAGGCTCACCGCTACTATCAGTAACCTGACCGCGAACGCCACCCTTGCGCTGTGCTATTTCTTTCTTTGCAAGTGTCAAGGTATTGCCCTCAACTGTATAAGAGAGTGGGAACTGGTTTGCCAAGTTCAGTAACAAACTTGATACCGACTGATCACGCACATCAAGGGTAACACCTTTAAGTGCCTTCACATCTTCATTGGCAAACTTTACATTCAATCCTGTCTGCTTTGCGACCTCATTAGCAAAATCCTCTACCGTTGCATCATGCATAGAAAGAGTTACTTTTGCTCCATTCAGATCTTGCGCTGACATGGGGAGACTTAATGGTCCAATGCATAAAAGGTTCAGAAGTAGAACGCATATTATGCGCTGGAGGAATTTAATCTTCTGCATCGTTCTCTAAAATTATGAATTTTGTTACGTGAAAATACAATCCTTTTAACTCAAAAACCCTTACGTTAATAATTGTTCAGAGAGAAGAAAAGACTTCTTTATAACTATTAATACTATTGAGATAGTCACCTTCACAGGTAGACAATACCTATTTATATATTATTCTGCAAAAGTACGAAAAAATTTAAAAATCCAAACGATTTTATTATTAAAATAAAAAGAAACTACCATTATTATTGATTTTTGATAGCGAAATATACATTTTAATGGCATTTTCTTTACTAATTGATAGTAAACTTTGAACCAGATGCCAGAATCATATAAGATTTTCTTTTACTTTTTTCACTTTAATGCTTTCAAAGCTATCCTATCAAATACAAACGCACACTTAATATATACCAACATTCACATACCATAGACAAAAGCACCCTATATATAAAATATAAATTCCTACAAAACAAACATTTGTTACTTTCAAGAGAATAATATAGCAAGATACTTACATCAAGTTACACACATCTCCACTATATTTTGAAACGCATTTTACTCTCCGCACCAATGGTGCTAAGGCTTAACACCATTGGTGCGGACCATTAACACGATGGGAGCTAATCACCAATACACCAAGAAAAAATGGATTGAACCGTTCATTATAGTTGTTATTATTTATAAAAGACATGTATGATTATCTCGTTTAAAAAGCATTTATTAGATAACACAAAAGCAAAATTGTGAACCAAAAGCCGTTCAATTACAAAAAAGAAAAGGAGTTGTATCAATCAAACCCACCAATGGCTTCTTTGATACAACTCCTTTTTAGAATTTATAAAAATCATCCTTGTACTACCTATAAATAGCCAAGAACTATTTTATTACCTCTTATTCTTACTGCTGTTGTGCATGATAATTTTCCAATCCCTTATCAAGGAACTCAAGATAAGCAGGAACATCCTCCTTAAAGCTAAAGCTACCATTCAATGGTTTACCCGCATTGTCCAATGGCACATAGAATGGCTGTGCAAGATAACCGAACTTAGTCTGCTCCAAATAGCTCCACTTATCACCGATAGTACGCAGTGTACGTG
>CAUVDL010000004.1:0-72025 GCA_963550695.1 uncultured Prevotella sp.
TATCCAAAGGCAATGAGCTTGATTTAGGAGAGACCAAAGGCAAAGCCTATGCGCTAAAGACATGGTGCAAGTCCTTGCATAGGGTCGTGTCGCTTGTCATCCACGAGTTACCTAATGGCAGTCGGCGCTTGTATTTCTGTACGGATGAGAGTATGGACGGACGCGATGTGGTGGAGTACTACACCACACGTTTCCAAGAGGAGTTTTGCTTTCGCGACGCAAAGCAGTTCCTCGGTCTTACAGATTGTCAGGCACGCGACAAGAGAAAACTTGACTTTGCCTTCAACTCTTCATTCACGGCACTCAATGTGGCCAAAATCATGTGCAAGGAACTTGGCACGTCCATCGGTCGCCTTAAAGCGAAGATGATCAATGCCTATTACGCGCAACGAATTATTGACGTGTTCGAGAAAAGCCCGAACACGCCATTAAATAAAGAAAGGATAAATGATATATTTAGTTTCGCTGCTGATGCAGCATAATATTTAACGGACTATTGATAATGAGATTTGGGATAAATAACAATTACATATATATAGCAATCGTGTTAAAGAGAGTTGTATCAACACAGTCAGTTGGTACAACTCTTTTTTAAGTAACATTTTTATATATGTACTTAGCAGAATATTACATCCATATAATTAACCATGATTCTTGTAAACTATTTTCACGCAGTTCAAAACTAACATATGCTCTTTTAGCTTCTAAAAGATGCCCAATTGGCTTGCAAAAGACGCCCTTTTGAGGTCTTACTAACGCCCTTTTGAAGTCCAACTAAGCACCTTTTCTTGTACCACTTTATAACTAACTGACTTGCTGCTGATTACAAACCCAAGTTTTATGCGTCTTTCTATCCTTATCTATAGATGCTTTATATGAATTTATGTAATAATTTTTCAAAGCCTTATCTAAATATTATCCCCCCATCAATCATTAGGAACTTGCCATTCAAAGGCTTTGAAAATTACTAATAACCAATTGGGGGGAATACAGAGTCAGTGCTTAATTACTTTTTACCAGTTTCTTTCCTTTATGAATATATATCCCCTTCACAGGCTTATCAACCTTGACACCAGAAACGGTATAATAATCTTCACGTCCGTTATCAGTTACATTGGTAATCCCAGCAGTAACAGGATTCAAAGGTAACAATGGCTGCAAAGTGTTCCCTATAGTAGCAGGAAAAGAGAGATAAGCTTGACCTGCTGGTACAGTGTTGTTTGATGCCTCTATAAAAGAATCACCACGTAGAATATAGTTCCGAAGCTCTGATGCACTGTTATCCGCCTTATGACCATGCTCAACAACGACCATAGTCCAATACTCTAAAGAAGGAAGAGTAAATATCACCTTACCATTATTCTGAGTGAAAACTACTTCTTGTGGTGCACCACCGAAGCAATCAGGACTTGCTACCCATATACGTGATACAGAAGTAGCATCGTCAAGAACTATCTTCTTATTAAGCAAAACATTTGGCTCTGGCATTGTCTCCTTTAAATCACGAACATTAAAGTTGTCTCTTGACACATTACTGTAATTAAGTAGCTGGATAGCTGTTACATTACCTTTCGTAGTGCTGTAAGTATTTACACAATAAGGCTTTGGCCCAATCGTCTGAAATTCATTCTTCTCTTTTGTTAGATCGGGTTCTGATAAATCCCATGCTGCAACATTAACACCATCCATTGTTAAATTAACAGAGGTTTCTGCATTACCATCTCGCAAATAGTTTTCGTAGGCAACAAGGAAATCATAATAGTGGATGATTGACCTTTGCAACTCATTTGACATCTTTCGGGCGTTATCAGGGAAATACTCTGTAAACAGCATATGGTCACCACTCAACTCAATACGGGAACCGCCAAGTGCAAAAATAGTAGCATTACCAAACAAAGCACTGCTTGTATGGAACTGACCTTCCTTACCATTGCGACAGTGCAGATAAGAAGCAAAGACTGTATTAAAGGTATTCTTACCATTATTACGACGATTGTCCTGTATGATTTTACGGTAGTTCCACAGATAATCGTCATCACCCCACATCTCATTATAGCCGAATTCAACGTTACCTGTACCAACTATCTTGGGTCCTCCAAAGTTTGAAACAGCATTCATAACAAGGGACTTGTCTTTACTATCGGATTTCATACGATTGATAAAGTTTGCATAATAGCCTTCAAAGTCGTGAGTATCACGGCGGTCCCCACCAGTATAAACCTTCTGACCATTTTCTGTCTTGCTCTGCAGATTGATATAATAAGCCTCGCGCTGACGGCCTAATTGGTCAATATGATAACCATCAAATTTAAGATGCTGATATACCTTCTTTATTTCTTTAGAGAGGTAGTTCACCCAATCCTGATTGCCAGGATTCATCACATAGATACTTGGCCATGAACCTAAAGGATACTGTACCTGATGAAGGTCATAGCCATCCTTACCGTTTGCATGTAGGTCTATCCAGCCCCAATCACTGCTGACACCATCCTTTCCGTCAAGATTTGCAGGTTTTTCCGGCTTTCCATCGACAATATTACCCGTTACACCATAGAGCAAATCATAGAACATACACTTACTTCCAACCTCATGTAGCTTGGTAATATAATTTTCTATAGAAGATTTGAAGACATCGCGTAAGCCAACATCCTTCCATTGTGAAGCGCCTTCAGGAATTGGTTTGTGATGTTGCCACTGCCAGTCATAGAACTGAATGCCAGTCATGTGGTAACGATTAAGCATATCTACTTCCTTTTTAACCTGCTCAACAGTCTTATCAGAGCCATAGTGTGAGACGAAACCATAGCGTGGGAAGCGGCCCCATTCGGTAGAAACATCAATACCAATCGTGGCAAGTGTCTGCTCGGCAATACCATCAGCAACATAGATTTCAGCCAGATAGCCAGTAAAATTCTGTGCTGGAACCTTCCAAGACCAACTTTGTTTTTCACCGATTTCATCGGTTTTTATAACAGTGTTACCATGTAAGTAACGCACTTTTGCATTAGCAGGAAGAAGATACTTTGATGTGAAGCGAACCGTGGACTCAGGCTCATAACGTACCTTATCAGTTGTTAGTTCTACAGGAGCATATAGAGAATTTATATCTTCTTTTAGTTTTAATGTTGTTGCACCAACTGTTTCTCCAGTTGAAACACGAAGAGCATTATCATCATAATGGACTGCATTATCAGCCATACGGAGCTGATAAATAGTGTTAGGTACAGCCTCTATAATAAGACCAGTTCCTGCACTTACAGAAGTCACCGGTGTCAAAGAAACAGAAGTTCTTCCATTACTTTCCTTTGCGATATAAGCTTTCAGCCCTTTAGCAGATGTAAAATCGACATCAAAAGGACGAGAGAAGGTGGTGTACTTACTAACTTGCTGATAAGGAAAACTATCCTTCACCTTGTCAGAGACATAGGCTATTCCTTGCAAAACAGACAATGCCGATGGCTTTACATAGAAGCCAAAATCAGTAGATACATCAGCAAAAGTGTACTGCCCAAGGCTCGGACAACTGCTGCCTAAGTAATAAACGGCAGACAAACAACGGCATCCATTGAAGGTTCTGTCGTTGAAAGTTGTTAGAGAAGCTGGTATAACAATTGACTCTAAGGCTGAACAAAAATAGAAAGCACCCGTTCCTAATGCGGATACTGACACAGGAATATGAACCGATTTCAAAGCCGAACAGCCTTCAAAAGACCATTCTCCAATCTCCTTTATGCCCTCAGGAAGTTCTAAAGAAACCAAACCACTATTCTTAAAAGCATGGTCCTTTATAGTCTGAAGACCTTTATTAAACTCTACACTATTCAGTTGGTGGCAATCTTCAAAAGCACTGCTACCAACCTCCTTCATGCTTGCTGGTAAAACAAGACGTGTCAAAGCAGTACCAGCAAAAGAACGATAACCTACCTTCTGTAGCGCTCCTGATAAGGTTACAGAGGTTAGATTCGTACAATCAGTGTACTCATAGCCTTGCATCTCGGTGACACGTGAGGCGTCCATCACTCGGCGTAAACTCTTACAACTATTGAATGCACTGTAGCCAATGGTACTAACCGAACTTGGGATTGTCACAGCAGTAATAGAGTTGTTACCTTCAAAGGCATTGTGCTCAATAGCTGTAACAACATAAACTTTGTTTTTGTTGCGAACGTCAAAAGGAATAATTACCTCTCCACTCGCCCTCTTTCCATCTACTACAGTCACCGAATTGTCGGAGTTTGTAACGTACTTAAGGTTGTCATAAACAAAGTCATCAGCAAATAACATCGCTGCTGACGACAGCGTGAGACACAGGATAATCAATCGTTTTAATCTCATGGTGTTTGTTTTTTAGTTATTATTAATGTGCCTTATACGGCAACATTCATTCTTTAGGTTAATATAGGAATTTCAGTTTATCCCCTATTAAATAGATACCACTTCTCCAACCTCAATCTTTGCATTATCATCCTTAAACAAAGCTTTCATTTCCTGATTATTTAATAAATTAAGAGTCATTCTTAATTTACAATATAAAACAGAGAAACTGTTACAAAGATAAACAAATAAATTATTCATTAAACTTATAAAACAGTAAATACAAGCTATAAAAAATCTATCACACAAATAGACAACAAGTTACAGAAAAAAAACAATCTATAATCTAAATAAGATATAAAGCTAATTAGAGTTTATCAAAAGAAATCAAGCTATTAATAGTACATCTAATTGTTAATCATAATATTTTTAACAAAATGGATTTATACCGATGAAATCAATAAAATGATACCGAAAGGAAGTAAACAAAGTTTGAAGTAGAAAGATGGCTTTTGAGTATATAAAAGTAAATTCGCACAAGGGAAATCAATAACGACAATTAAAAATAAGACGTGCGAAAGATCAATATATAAGAACATTGATTTTTCGCACATAAATATTCTTTGCATTCTATGAATTATAGAATGAAATACAGACAACTATAATTTTAGCACCATTTCATCGAAATTATCTGGGTCTATCGACTTCAAACGAACACGGGAACGATAAGCATAAACCGTTGCCTTTGAACAACGAAGGAAGGAGCAGATAAGCTCATTCTCTTTTACGCCAAGCCGAATAAGCGCAAAGATGCGTAAATCGGTAGAGAGATGACCAGACTGTTTAGGAACAATCCTCTCGTCTGGTTTGAGTAATGCGTTGAAATCATCTACGAAGTTTGGGAAAAGACCAAGGAAAGTTTCATCGAAGCTGGAGTAGAAAGACTCCAACTCACGATCAATTACCTCTTGTGATTTTAACGTATTGAGTAGTTCCGTACGCTTATTTCCAGTGACAAGGCGGTAAATCTGCTTACGATAGCTATCGAGTTTGTCGATATAAGCAGAACATTCAGTGAGGAAGCGGGTAATATACTCGTCTTTAATATTATTTGACTCTTTCAGCAATTCGTTAGTGTTGGAGAGACGTGCACGGATAGCACGCAATTCTACTACACGACGACGCGTATAGATAATCATAACGAATAAGACAACAGATAACAAGCTGATAACAACAATGATAGCTATAAGCATGAGTGTACGACTCTTTGTTTCACGCTCATGCGATTTCTCAATAGCAGGCCATACGTCAGCTATTGCAGTCGTACGCTGTCGTGCATTACAGAAGACAGCATCATTCATCGCATGTCCCATATAGGCATAGGCACGCTTTGTATCGCCTTCTTCAAAGAGGATTACAGCCAACTGCTGTAGAGCAAGATACTCCTTTACAGAGTTACGAATATCGGAAATAGCAGCAGCTATAAGATATTGTTTCTGAGCTTCAACATTCTTCTCTCTACCATAGATATCAGCAAGGGCAAAAGTAACAAATGCCATCTGGCGATCGCTTGGCTTTAATTTTTGATAGGCATCAAGAAGAATCTTCTTAGCTTGTTCATACTGATGGCGATTGACAAACTGTTCTGCACGTGACCAACTATCAGGAGAAGCATTGTTATCCACGATGGAATCGTTACTTATCTTCGCTAAATGCTGATAGTTATTTCTCTGCCAATCGGTCAAAGAGCCTTCCGCAAGTGTGCTGAAAAGAGTCTTACGAGTGGAGAAATAGTAGAAGGACAAATCTTTATTAATCTCATTCCGAGGAATAGAGTTAATAATATCACTTGCATCCTTAAGTTGTCCACCCTTTATCATAAGGTAAGCAAGATTAAGTTTAGCATCATTAACCTTAGTCTGACTACCCATTTGTTTTGCTATATTCTGCTTTTTTAGGGCATAAACAATGGCAGAATCAACAGAATAGGATGTATAAAGATTGAATAGCTTGTCGGACAATTCGTAACGAGCTTCCATGCTCTTAGCGGTATGAAGTTGTTTCTTTACACTGCGGATAACATCTTCATATTGCTTGTCATACTGGGAAGACATGGCTATCTCATGGTCGAGATCGTCAAGTGTTGGTATTTGGGCCTGTGCATTAATAAGTAATGGCGTACATAATATTACACAGATGATTGCAATTCTCTTCATTTGCTTCATTCTTATTTTGGGACATGATATCATCTCTTATGTAACGTTACAATTAATGGTTTTAGTATGTCGTAATGTAAGTAAGTAAGACGCTTCATATAAGAAACAGAATAACCGCAGAGGAACGTAGGCCATCTTTCAAAGAATATAACCCTTTGATTTTCTAAGCGATAACGTTTCCCTGCGGCACTTCTATCTTATATAATATTCATATCGGTTAATACCGATAAAACCAATGGCTTAAAGTGCTTTCAAGCTGATGGCAAAACCACCTCCGCGAACCTGCTGGAGCTTGAGGACATCGCCCTTCTTGACAGTGCGCTTAGTAATGGTGTAAGCCTTTGGATTCTTTTCGTAATCAGCGTCCTTAGCATCAGCATAAATGGTAGCCTCATACTTACGCCCCTTATCAAGGAAGTCAAGTTTGAGAACACTAAGGTGTGGTGTAAGACCAGTTTTTCCACCAACAAACCAGTTGTTAGTACCTTTTGCCTTACGAGCAACAGTGATATAACGTGCTGGCTCTGCCTCAAGATAACGGCTATCATCCCAATCGCAAGCTACATCCTTAATGAACTGGAAAGCATCATTATACTTTTGATAGTTCTCAGGAAGGTCAGCAGCCATCTGAAGTGGACTATACATAGTTACGTAAAGTGCAAGCTGTCCCACGAGAGTTGTGTGAATATAACTCTTATTATCACACCATGTTGAGAGCTGAGTCTCAAGAATACCAGGGGTATAATCCATTGGTCCGCCCTGAAGACGAGTAAATGGAAGGATAACAGTGTGGTTAGGATCACTACCACCGAATGCTTCATACTCTGTTCCACGTGCTGACTCGTTACCAACAAGGTTAGGCCATGTACGACAAAGACCAGTAGGACGAGTTGCTTCATGTCCATTCACCATAATATGATGCTTAGCAGCCTCCTTAACAACATGGAGATAATGATTGTTCATTGACTGTGAATAGTGATGATCACCACGTGGGATAATATCACCTACATAGCCTGTCTTCACTGCATCATAACCATACTTATTCATCAAATTATAGGCATCTTCCATGTGACGCTCATAGTTCTGTGTACTTGAAGAAGTCTCATGATGCATCATCAATTTAACGCCCTTAGAGTGTGCATACTCATTCAAGCCTTTCAGATCAAAGTCTGGATAAGGAGTAACAAAGTCGAACACATAGTCTTTCCAGTGACCGAACCAGTCTTCCCAACCGATGTTCCAACCTTCTACCAATACTTGATCTAAGCCGTTAGCAGCGGCAAAGTCGATGTATTTCTTCACATTTGCGGTGTTAGCCGGGTGACGTCCGTTTGGCTTTGCAGATGCATAATCAGTCTCACCAAGCTTTACTGAACTAAATTCATCAGTATAAGCCCAGGGCTTACCACCTGCAATCATCTCCCACCATACACCACAATACTTGGTTGGATGGATCCATGAAGTGTCTTCAATCTTACAAGGTTCGTTGAGATTGAGGATGAGATTGTTTGCAAGCATATCACGTGCATCATCGCTCACCATCACCGTACGCCAAGGAGTTTCGCAAGGGGTCTGCATAAATCCCTTCAAACCAGTAGCATCAGGAGTAAGCCATGACTCGAAGGTCATTGTTTTGTCGTCCAGATTCAAGTGCATTGTAGCATAGTTTGCACATGCTGCCTCGTGAATATTAATGTACAGACCATCATTAGACTTCATCTGTAAAGAGGTCTGAACACCTGTTTCTGAGAATACTGAAACCGATGAATTATCCCAGTTTACAGCATCATGAAAACGCTTACGGATTTCAGAAAGCTTTGATTCTTGTGTCTCCTGCTCCTGTGTGTCATAGTCTCCAGGGAGCCACCATGCGGTGTGATCACCAGCCATAGCAAACTGTGTATGCTCCTCCTTTATAACAAAGTAGTTCAGTTCAGGCTGCTGTGGGAATTCATAACGAAGGCCCATTCCATCGTCATAAACACGGAAACGGATAACAATATTACGCTTGCTACTTGGCTGATTAAGGTCTACCTCCAACTCATTGTAGTGATTACGGATCGTAGCAGTTTCACCCCAAATAGGTTTCCAAGTCTCATCGAAAGTTGTGGTCTTAGTACCTGTCTTCTCGAAACCATCCATAAGACTGGTTTCTTCCATACCTTTGCTGGCGTGCTTGTTTTTAGCTAACTCCAAACCTAAGTGCGAAGGCTTTACAACAGCCTTACCCTTATAAGTCATCTCATAAGTAGGCACTCCATTTCCTGTTAATGAGAAAGTAACTGCAACATTACCGTTAGGAGACTTTACAGTCTGCGCATTCGCAATGCTTGCCCACCCCATTAGTAGCCCAATAAGGGCAATATTGGTTTTCTTCATTGTTTTGTTAAAGTATAAAATGATTATAATTTCTATTTAAAGATTGCAAGAGTAATTATTTGATTTTATGCAAAGATAGTAAAAAGAGTTGAAGTAATCGTCAATAGTAGTACCCAAGTAGATAAAGACGTATTATTATTAATCACAAATAACTTATTATCAACATTTTAAATAATTAAAAAAAATTATCGAAGTAGATACCCTCTACTTCCAAGGAAAGTGTTATCTTTGTACTCAATAGTAATTAAACGATGAAAAGAAGCTTATTATATATACTCTTCTTACTACTGCCAATGACATTGTCTGCTGGTAGTAAGACACAACAGCTACGACAAAAGTTAGACAATTTGTTGGAACAGCGCAATACACTTATAGACAATAAAAATAAAGATATCAACCGACTAAAGAAGAATCTCACAAACAGCGAGAATACGTTTAAACGCCTACAGACCTACGAACAACTATCTGAAGAATACTATGTCTTTCAATTTGACTCCGCAATGACATACCTAAACAAAGGTATCCAACTTGCACAAGAAACACAGAACACCTACTATTACAATAGTAACCTCATAAGTAAAGCAGAACTATTATCCATTGGTGGCTTGTATAGTGAGGCTATTCATGAAATAGAACAGGTTGACACAACGGTTCTTGACAAGGCACAACGCTTTGATTATTACTTCTCACTCTTCCGTATTCACACCTATTGGGCAGACTTCTGTAACGATAAGACCTACACACCAACACACCGATTAAAAGCACAAGACTATCTTAAGAAAGCTATGCCTTTTTGCGATGAAACCGATAAAAGCTACGAGTATTATCGCGGTGAATACGCTGTTTTTGTATTGAATAATCCTCAAGTTGCACGTGTACATTACATCAAAGCCATAAAGCAGTTGCCACCAGCCTCCCGATTTTATGCTATGTCGTGCTTTGCTCTCTCTGGAAGTTATGGCAATGAGGGAAATGATGAAAAACAAGAAGAGTTCCTTTTATTGTCGAGTATTGCAGATATAGAGAACTGTACGATGGAGAACTTTGCACTGCAAAACTTGGCTATGTATATCTTTGAGCACAATAAAGACGACCTTGATTATGCACAACGATACATACAGACAGCACTCGAGGATGCACATTTCTATAATAACAGACTCCGTATTATTGAAATATCAAGCAAGCTACCAGTAATTGTTAGCAGTTACCAGCAGACCCTCAACCAGCGTAATAAAGTGCAGATGACCGCAATCATAGTCATCTCACTCCTTCTGCTCTTCCTGCTTTTTGCAGTCTTTTATATTGTAAAACAGACTAAACGTCTTAGTCTTCAGCAGCAGGAATTGCAAAAGAATAACAACCAACTCTCAGAACTGAATACGCAACAAAAAGAACTGAACACACAGCTACACGACCTCAATGCGCTACTTGTCGATACCAACCGAAAACGCGAGAGATTAGCAAAATTGTATATTGACCTTTGTGCAAAGTATATTGCTCGACTGAAAAAACAACAGACATTGGTAAAGAGAAAGATAAAAGCCAACCAAACAACAGAATTGCTTAGTCAGCTTTCATCAGAACGATTATCAGAGGAAGACGCTACAACCTTTCTATCTCGTTTTGACAAGGCATTCCTCGATCTCTATCCAGGTTTTACAGAAGAGTTGAATAACCTACTCATACCAGAAGGCCAAATTCAGAATAAAAGTAGCGATGAACTTACTACCGAACAGCGTATTATGGCACTCATCCGATTAGGTGTAAAGGAAAGTGCCGAAATAGCCGACCTACTATTCTACTCTCCACAGACCATCTATAACTATCGCTCCGTCCTAAAGGGAAAAGCCATTAACAAAGAATCATTCGAAGAAGAAGTGATGAAACTCTGTCGAGTAATTGGTAAACAGACCTCTGACTAAATTAAACCCAAATCGGTTATTAGACCACAATATGTATAGTTCTTATAACTATGGCATTGTTTTCTAACATCTTTTATTTTCTTATCGGCATCTTGTCTGTCTTTATAACTTGACGTAGCCCGCTACGCCTGCACCCAAAAGACAGCCAATCTGCTCGATAATAAAACAAAAGATATTCAGGCTCTAATAACCGGCTCAGGATTAAATAAGCGTTAACAAAGACGCCACTTATGTCAAAAATGTTAACTTATCAAGTTAAAAACGTCAAACATTCAATATCATAAAATAAAATTATCTAGTAATAAAAATAAGAGTGTTATTTTTGTAGACATAAATTAAACCGCTTATTGATAATAGATTAATATTCACCAAATAAACTAATTTGAAAGTTATGAAAACAAAAGGAATCAAGTCTATGGTTGCCCTCCTACTTGGCGCAACACTCATGAGTTCATGTGTAGGTTCATTTGCTTTGTTCAACAAACTTGCAAAGTGGAACAAGCACGCTACAAAGTCTAAGTTCCTCAATGAGATTATCTTCCTCGTAATTTCTCCTGCCTACGCATTTTGTAGTGCTGCTGATGCACTCGTACTCAACAGTATTGAATTCTGGACAGGTGATAATCCTGTTGCTAATCGCGTTGGTAAAACACGCAACATCAAGGGTGAAGATGGCTTGATTTACGCAGTAAAGTATCTCGAGAATGGTTATCAGATTACAAAGCCAGATGGTAGCGTATTTTACTTCACTTACAACAAGCAAGAGAACACATGGTACATGAATGCTGAAGGTAAGGAGCAGAAGGTTATCCACTTCAATGGTGATGGTTCTGTAAAGACTTTCCTCAACAATGGTTTGACAGCAGACGTTACACTTGATGCAGCTGGTGTATATGAGGTTCGCCAGATGCAAGCTGGTACAAGCTTCTTCATGGCAAGAAGATAAAATTATTTTTGCTACATCGCAATATTAAAATAGGGACACAGCCGTGTCCCTATTTCTGTTTTTATAAGGAGCATCAGAAGTCACGCTATGCGTTTTGTACAGCCTTGATAAACATCGCTCGTATGTCCATCATTAGTGCTTTCTGTAGAAATATACAACGACAAAGCCTCGACTTTCTCATTGCTTACAACCATGTTAAGGCTCCGCACCAATGGTGCGGAGCCTTAGCACACATCGTGCGGAGCCTTAACACCAATGGTGCGAAAGCCAAAACACGTTCTTACCAATTCTTATAAAGACCACAATATGTATAGTTCTTCTTACAATGGTATTGTTTCCTAACATCTTTTATGACCGATTGGGGATAAAGAGACGTAAGCTTACTCAACGTAAAAAGGGCTTGCACAAGGTATACCCCCCCTGGCAAGCCCTTTTATATTAATGTTTTGTTTACAGATTCCTCTTACTTCAACTTCAAGTCGTAGTTCATATCCTTTGTATTAACTGCTGGCTCCTCAAAGTCAGAGTTAACAAGACGAAGTGTAGAATCGTTTACTACGAGGAAGTTGGTCTCGTTATCCTTACCCAACTCGAACTGGTAGTAAGTATTCGGCTTACCCTTTACGTCCTTCTTTACAATCTGATATTTACCTGTATAGTTGTAAACAGTATCAGTCTCAGAAGCAGACTTCATGTAAGCCTCAGAAACGCTGAAACCGTTTGAAGAATCCTTTGCCAAAGCAACACGATACTTGATACCAGCAACATCAGCAGCAGGTGTCAGGCCTTCGTAAACAGCAGAGTCGCCAGCAGCAGCAGTTGAATCCTGTGCTGATGAATCTGCACCCCCATTGTTTGCAGTAGTCTTGCCATTGTTACAAGCTACCATAGCTGCACAAGCAGCTACCATAAACATAATCTTTTTCATAATCATTTTAGTTTTATGTATAAACTCTAATTTAACTCTCGGGTTGCAAAGATATTGTATTTAGAATTAAAAACAAGAATGTTTTAACCTTTATTTGTTCTTATCGTGCAAGTTTTATTTTATTTTTGTGGCTATTGTACGTATTTATTGATTATTTGTTTGAACTATAACACGAAAAACAAAATGATAATCGCCTGATTCAACAGTCGTTGGTATCTTGATTTCCTGATTGGCATCGTATGCTTTACTACCGCGAGGAATAGAGAACTCTTGATTATAACACTGATAAATCATTCTTTTTTCTATTCGATATTTTTGTTTTTTATCATAAATACCTTAATTTTGCATAGAACTGATATAATTGATTTACGGACAGATATAACATTATGCAATGAGAATAACTATTCGAACTTTTCTGTTTTTCATATGTTTTATATCGTCGACCGAGCTGAAAGCCGATAATATAAATCCCAAAAACATGCTCGTATCGCTTGATAGCAGCCTTATTCATAAGGCTGAATTCGAGAAGAATAAGCTGACTAAAATTAAACACTTAAAAGACAAGAGACACTTTACTTCCATCAGCGAGAAGTTTGACAACTACCAAACACTTTTTCAGGAGTATTCCTCTTACCAGTACGATTCGGCTTATGTCTATGCAAATCATCTTTTGCAGATAGCTCACCAGGCCAAGAACCCCGATTACGAGGTTGAGGCAAGGTGCGACATTGTGTTCTGTCTGCTTTCTGCTGGCCTATACAAGGAGGCTTTCGATGAATTCAGTAAAGTAAATGTAATAGGTATTTCCAAGAAATCCCGAATGCTTTACTATAAGACGGCAGCCCGCCTGAACTATGATAATTCCGACTATATACATGCCGAGCCTTATCAGCAGCAGTATGTCAATAAGGGTAACCAGTATACGGATTCCCTATTGACCTACCTTATCCCAAACTCTTCCGACTACCTTTACTCACTGGGAATGAAGCAAATGAAGAACCGGCAGTATGCTTCCTGTCTGGACACTTTCAACGAATTGCTGAACAGGCATGACATAGAAGAGCACACAAAGGCCATCATCACCTCCTGCATGGGATGGATCTATCTGTCCAAAAAGGACGACAATCGTGCGATGTTCTATCTTGCTCAGGCGGCTATCTATGACAATGAGAGTGTTACAAGGGAAACTACAGCCCTCTGTACCCTGGCCCGCTTGCTGTATAAGATAGGAGACATCCAGCGTGCAACGGAATATGTACGCCAGTCGTTATCCAATGCCACCTTCTACGGGGCTCGCCAAAGAGTCATCGAAGTGAGCAGCATCCTGCCGATTATAGAGCAAGACAGATTCAGTATCGTCAAGAAACAGCGCAATACAGTGGCCCTGGCAGCCCTCTTGGCTGTTGTCTTGCTGCTATTGCTCTCTTATAGCCTGTGGGTAATCAGGAAGCAGATGAGGCGTCTGAAAGAGGCACAGAACACCATAGCCAAGCGTAACCGCCAGTTGGAGGAGAAGAACAAGAAGCTGGAAGAGATCAATAACATCAAGGATGAATACATCGGGAGGTCGTTCTTTGCCAATTCCGAATATATTAATAAGGTGGAGAAACTTTACAAGGCAATCGACCGTAAGATAGCCCTCCACCGTTATGAGGACATTCGTTCTTCGTTGAAGGAAGAGGAATTGGTGGACGAACGTAAGTCCATGTTCGTCGACTTTGATGAGACCTTCCTAAAGCTATTCCCCCATTTTGTTGAGAAATACAATGAATTATTCGATGAAATCGACCAAAAAGAACCCGAGTCGCCTCAAAGACTGACCACCGAGATACGTATTTTTGCTTTGATACGCCTGGGAATTACTGACTCTGACCGCATTGCCTCCTTCTTAAATTATTCTGTGCACACCATCAACACCTATAAGACACGTGTGAAGAATCGTTCCAAGGTGGACAACAAGCTTTTTGAACAGCGCATCATGGAGATATAAACTTTAATCCTCTATAGCAGCTAAAGGCTACCTTTAATAACTGCTAAAGGTAACCTTTTATGTAACTAAGGGTAGCTTTTTATATGATTAAAGGTGGCCTTTTCTCTCAAAAACAGTGGCCTTTTTCGGTAAAATAGATGGTCTTTTTCTTTTATAAGAGGTTATGTTGAGCTCATAGCGGTTTCCTTTTTATAATTCTTTTCTTTATGTAATATTATGGTCTTAAAAGTGACTTTTATTACAAGAAAAATTCATTATCTATTTGATTTATATCATTTTTCAGTAGTACTTAGCCCATTTTTTGTTATATTTTATTTTATATTTGGCATTTTTTATGACTGATTATCAGTTACTTAATGTTTCATGACTTTATTATTCTGTTATATTCACCTTTATAATCCCGAATTTCTGTAAATAAAATCTTACTTTTGCAAATACGAAATAAGATAACAGAAAAACTCATTTGATAACTAAAAACAAATGCTCTATGAGAACAATCTTTGGTAAGCTATTTGTTATTGCCCTGTTTTTCACGGGTGCGATTTCATTTACAGGGTGTTCTACTGTTGATGATGGCGCTTATGCTGCCCCAATTACACTAACTGAAAAGATAGGTGGAAAGTGGGTAGTTAATTCCGTTACTCAGACAGACGAAACCAATGCAAAAACAAAGACGTTGACAAATCTTCTGGATTTCAATACGTTTGTGATTAATTTAAGCCGTGATGCACAGGGAAATGCATCAGCTTTCTCAGTTGAAGGAAAAGCTCCTGAGCTGCTGCCTCTCAGTGGTACATGGCACATGGAGAACGAATTCACGAACAGTAATGGCTCTGCTTCACGTATTTTCTTGAACGATGGCAGTAAGGATACTAAGCTAACTGTTACTACAGTTCCCGGAAACACCAAGATCCTTGAGTTTAAGTTAACTCGTAACACAAGCGGTCAGCCATATGTTTCTTATACTTATAACCTAATGCAATCAGTAGAATAGTTGCGCTATGAAGAAAATTTTATTTACATTATTATGCCTTCTTCCGCTTGCTATGTACGCGGGTGGTCAGAAGGTGGGAACTCCTAAGTGTTGGACAGTACCTGCAGTTTACACTGCTGATGAAAAAGTTACCTTCTATTATGATGTAACAGATGTAGGTTTCCCGGAGGGTGTCGACCTGTATCTATGGGCATGGCAGCCTACAGAGCCGGATAAAGGCAATGGTGATAACTCATCTGATTTCGCTAAGCTGACATACCATGGTGACAACATCTATTCTATTACCATGGTGCCGACACAGTACTTCAATGCACCTCTTTCTGATTTTGAAAAAGACGATTGGCCTGGTTTCTGGCAGCAGCTAAAGACTAAGAAGGACGAAATATGGTCGTCAGAGTTTGCCGCCCCTGACTCTCGTGCTGTAATTAATGATTTCAAGAAGTCGGGTAATGCCATCCAATTCTATAGTGGTAAGGGTAAGACTTCAGCCGATTTCACGGATAAGTTCACCCTTGATCAACCTTTGACAGTGCTGGTAAACCCTGATCTATATAAATTAGGTGGCCGTACAATGACAGAAATCTCTAAGGATGCTAACTTCGTTCAGTTCGGTGCGCATGCTGGTTTGAACGACTGGGCTATTCAGCAGACATTGGATGTTTGGCGTCCTGATTGCTTGAAGAAAGTTGAAGTAAAGAAACTTTCTAACGGTTTGTATGCTTGGAATATTGGTGTTCCTTCTGAATACTTCGCTTCAAATCCGCAGGATGCTGGTCAGCCTGCTAAGGAAACTAAGCTTGCTGATCCTAAATTCAAGGAAGATTTTGAGCTTGAAAACCTGACTTACCTTATTGTAGAGGTTATTAAAGATAATAAGGGTGCAAATGCATGGGGTGCAAACAGTGGTGACCAGATGCAGAAGGCAGGTAAGGCTTCTCCTTATCCTGATCCGTCTTTCTCTTACTTCCCTTCTAAGGTTAGCTTAAAGGATATTCTGACATTGACCCGCCAGTGGAATGAGAAGACTGCAGGCGACTTGAAGTATACCATTACAGCAGGTAGTAAGACCCTTACTGGTACTATGCCTGGTGTCCGCGACAAGCGTGAAGTTACTCTCGACTTGAATAAGGAGTTCCAGGGTGTTACAGCTACCGAGATGCAGGTTAAGATTGATAAGGCTAACGGTGCTAACGTAATAGACACAACCATTCCTCTAGTTAATCCTGAATAAACTGAACAATGTTTTTAAGGAAAGAACTATTAAACCTAAAAACACTAATTTTTTACTTATGAAACTAACTAATCAAAATAAGCTTGCAGGATTCATCCTCTTCGTGATGATGATGTTCTGTAGTAATGTTTCTGCGCAAGACATTACGGCTAGCGGTACAGTCGTTGATGCTCAGAAGGAACCGCTTATCGGTGCTTCTGTAGGCATTGTTGGTGGTAAGGTGGAAGCCGTTACCGATATCGATGGTAAGTTCAGCTTTAAGTGTAAGCAGGGTGCTACCTTAACTATTACTTATCTAGGTTACACAAGTCAGCAAGTAGCAGCGGGCAGTAATCTGACTATTGTCATGAAAGAAGACTCTAAGACCTTGGACGAGCTTACAGTAGTGGGTGTTGGTTACGGTCAGATGCGTAAGAGCGACCTTACCGGTGCCATTGCATCTGTCAGCTCTAAGGATATGAAGAAGGGCGTCATCACCTCTACCGAGCAACTTTTGCAAGGTAAGGTGGCTGGTCTTTCCATCGTTCAGAGCTCAGGTGCCGTAGAGGCAGGTGCTTCTATCCGCCTTCGTGGTGGTACGTCTTTGTCGGCCAGCAACGGTCCGTTGGTAGTTGTCGATGGTATTCCTGGTGTAGACATCAACTCGGTTCAGCCTTCTGAAATCGTTTCTATGGACGTCTTGAAGGATGCTTCTGCTGCAGCCATCTACGGTTCGCGTGGTGCTAATGGTGTCATCATCATTACTACCAACCGTCAGGGCACGGATATCGAGCAGACCTCTGTGCAGTATAACGGATATGTAGCCTTTGCCAGTGCGGCAAAGCGTTTGGATTTACTCTCTGCAGACCAGTGGCGTGGTTATGCACGCTCACGCAAAGACATGAGTGCCATTGACTACGGAGCCAGCACAGACTGGCAGAAGGAACTGATGCGTACGGCTGTCTCTCACGGACATAACATCAATTTCTCTTCTTCTAAGAAGAACAGCGGCTATCGTGCAAGTGTTACTTACAACAATAACCAGGGTGTTATCAAGCGTAATAACATGACTCGCCTGGCCGGTTCTCTGACAGCTTATCAGGTAGCGCTTCGCGGCCATTTACGCTTCGACGAAGGTATCAATGCTAACTTCGACACATGGCATCCGGTTGACTCTCGTATCTTCGAGCGTATGACTAACCTGCAGCCTACATTCCCTGTCTATAATCCTGACGGCACATTTGCCCAGTTGAATGGTACTAACACAGAGAACCCTGTAGAGTTGAACACCAACCGTACAGAGGATCACAAGCGTAACCGCTTCCTGGCTTACTTTAAGACTGAGGTTAACATCATTGATGGTCTTACGGCAACAGCCAATCTCTCTTATGAGACAAACTCTGCAAAGGGTGGCCTTTACAAGCCAACATTCGCTCGTATGGAAGGTCAGAGCGAAAAGGGCTGGGCTCAGCGTACTTATGGGGATTACACAAATAAGCAGTTAGAACTTTATCTGACATATGATAAGAAGTTTAAGGATATCCATCACCTGAACGTTATGGCTGGTTATTCTTACTTGGACAATATTGCTGAGGGCTTTGGCTCTACACGTAGCGGCTTCGATACTAACGCATTTGGCTATAACAACCTTGCTGCTGGTACCGATTTCCGTCAGACAGACGTTTATTCTTACAAGAACGAGTCACAGCTGATCTCTTTCTTCGGCCGTGTTAACTATAGCTTGCTTGATCGCTACATGTTGACGGCAACAGTTCGTGATGATGGTTCTTCTCGTTTCGGTAAGAATCATAAGTGGGGTGTCTTCCCTTCTGTGTCTTTGGCATGGCGTATCTCTGAGGAGCCTTTCATGAAAAATACCCGCGACTGGCTTGACAACTTAAAGCTTCGCCTGGGTTATGGTGTTACCGGTAACCAAAATGGTGTTAGCCCTTATAATTCTTTGTCTATCCTTTCTGCTTCAGGCGCAGCTTACTATGACCCAACATCTGGCACATGGAAGAACTCTTACACTCTTGCTCAGAACACTAACCCTGACCTGAAGTGGGAGTCTACTGCTCAATGGAACTTTGGTTTGGACTGGTCTGTATTCAATAAGTTGAATGGTACTATCGAACTTTACTACAAGAAGACTTCTGACTTGCTTTGGACTTATCCGGTTCCTCAGCCACCTTTCTTGGTAGGTACAATGCTTGCTAACGTAGGTAACTTGGTTAACAAGGGCTTTGAAGTTACTCTTGGCTATAAGGCAATCCGTTCAAAGGATTGGACATTGGATGCTAACTTATCTGTTGCTTACAACCATCAGGAAATCACTAAGCTTTCTAACGACCAGTATCAGGCAGTTGGTTTGCAGGCAGGTTCTCTGCATAATGTACGTGGTATGTCTAATACATATTCTCAGGTTATCAAGGAAGGTTACCCAGCAGGTGCTTTCTGGGGTCCTCATTGCCAGGGTATTGACAAGGATGGAAAGTATATTCTGGAGAAGGATGCCGAAGGAAACGTTAAGCAAGGCTACCTGGGATCTGCAATGCCAAAGTGGAACCTTGGCCTTTCTCTGAACGCTACATGGAAGAACTTCGACGCTTCTGCAGCTATGTATGGTATGTTCGGCCAGAAGGTTCTGAACGTGAGCCGTATGGTAATGTACGATCCAACTCGTTTCCCTTCACAGAATACATTGGATGATTTTATGGAGAGTGGTATCACGGATAATCCAACATTCTCTGATTACTTCATTGAGAAGGGTGACTTCTTCCGTCTTCAGTCTCTGACACTAGGTTATTCACTACCTGTTTCAGCTCTGAAGACCATTGGTTTGACTCGTCTGCGTTTCTATGTAACTGGTGAAAACTTGTTCTGTATCACAGGTTACAAGGGTATCGACCCTGAGGTTAGCGTTCCCGACGATGTCCTAAGCTCTCCAGGTATCGACTTCTTCAATAATTATCCACGTCCACGTACCTTCTCACTTGGTATAAACGTTGGTTTCTAAAGAGGAAGAATAACTAAAAACAGTATAACTTATTAGACTATACCAACATGAAAAAAATAAATTTAAATCTATCGAATGTCCTACCCAAGGCTAAAATTCTCTTGGGTTTAGGAATCCTAATGTCGATGGCTGCATGTACCGACCTAGACGAAAGACTCTACGATAAGGTATCTGACAGTGACTATGGCAAGACAGAATCGGAGATTGCCACCATTGCTGGTGGTGCTTATGCCACCCTTCGTGGCTATGGTGCAGGTACGCAAGAAGGTAATAAAGTCAATTGTTATCCTACTTCTGAGTACGTTTTCTTTACCTCAGAATGTTCTTCGGATGAGGCTTGTATCCCTACTCGTGGTACCGACTGGTACGATGGCGGACGCTATCAGCAGCTGCAACATCACACATGGGATGCTAATAACACCGGTATCTTATCTGTTTGGCGTTACAACTTCGTAGGAGTTTCAAAGATCAACGCAATCATCAACCAGGTTGATAATAGTACTCTTACTGATGCTCAGAAACAAAAAGTAGAGGCAGAACTCCGTGGTTTGCGCGCTTATTACTATTATAACCTGTTGGATAACTTTGGTAATGTGCCTATTGACACCAGTTATACAGAGAAGGCTCTGCCAAAGAACTCTAACCGTAAGGATGTTTACGACTTCGTAGAGCGTGAGCTTACAAAGGCTATTCCCCTGTTGCCAGCATCTAAGAAGTATGGTAGTTTTACCCAAGGTGTAGCTTATACATTGCTAGCTCGCTTGTATTTGAACGCCGAAGTGTTCACGGGTACTCCACAATGGCAGAAGTGTTTGGATGCTTGTGCTCAGGTAACAGGTTATTCTTTGAACCCTAGCTATAAGGCAAACTTTGCTATTAAGAACGAAACTTCTCCTGAAATTATCTTCGCTATCCCTTATGATCACAAGCAGGGAACCGTTGGTAACTACTTGGCAAGTATGACTTACCACTATAATCAGAAGCTGGCCTTCGACCCTAATGGTGTTTACCAGTGGTGTGGTAATGGTATTACGGCCCAGCCAGGTTTGTATTCTTCGTTCAATGAGGCCGATATTCGTCGTAATTGTCTGATGATTGGCCAGCAGTATAGCGCTAAGGATGGCTCTATGGTCTTGATGGACAATGGTGAACCTTTGAACTATACAGAAGAAATCTCTAACTTCGAGAATGCCAAGCAGAACGAAGGTGTGCGTCTGGACAAGTACGAATGGAGCCCAACAGATGCCTGGGAGCGTGATAACGATTGGGTTTTAATGCGTTATGCAGAAGTTCTAATGATGCAGGCTGAGTGTAACTTCCGCCTTGGTTATCCTGCTGCAGCCCTTCCTTACATCAATCAGGTCCGTCAGCGCGCAGGTCTTCCTGACCTTACAACCTTGACTCTTGACGATATTGATAACGAGTGGAAGCATGAGTTTGTATTTGAAGGTCTACGTCGTACAACCAATATTCGCTTCGGTACATACTATCAGGCATGGTGGCAAAAGGATGCCGATCCTGCTGATCACCACACTGGTATCTTCCCGATTCCGCAGACAGAGCTGGAAAAGAATCCTAACTTGGTTCAGAACCCAGGTTATGGTGCAGCCATATAATATTTAATAAGGGGAGAGATAAGGCCTTATTCCTTTATGATTCCTGCTAAATTAATGACATATTTTGCAGTTATAGTAATGGAAGATAAAAACCTTATCCCTCCCTTTGCATTTAAAAAATAAATATTAAAACTCCTATATATACAGTTATGAAGATGAAATATCTTGTTTCTTCAGCTATATTGACGGGAATGCTTTTAGCTTCCTGCTCAGACAGCTATGAAGGAGCTCCAAGAAAAACAACTGATACGGGTGAGGAAGCTGGTCAGGTGGCAGCTGTAGCTGTTGAGAAGACAAACAATATGCAGGTGTATGCACACTATATGCCATGGTTTGAGACACCTTCAACGAGTAAGGATGGTACGTGGGGATACCACTGGAAGATGAAGTTTATGCATCCTGATCAGGTGGATGATTCCGGAAAGCGTGAGATTGCTTCGCATTATTACCCTCTTACAGGTCCTTACGCAAGTGGCGATGAGGCTATTCTTGATTACCAGTGCTTATTAATGAAGTACTCGGGTATAGACGGAGTGATGGTGGATTGGTATGGAGTCAACAGCGATAACGACATTGCTAACCATAAAACCAATACCGAAAAGCTCTTTAAGGCTATCAAGCGTGCAGGCTTAAAGATGGCGGTTGTATATGAAGACAACTCATTAAGCAGTGATTATGTAACGGCAGCACGTACCGATTTGAGCTATTTAGCTACTACATTCTTCCGTGATGATGCCTATACGAAGGTAGATGGCAAGCCTTTATTGCTTGATTTCGGTCCTCAAAAGATGCAGTCCGGTAAGGATTGGTATCGTGCTTTTTCTATTCTTGGTACTCATCCAGTCTTCCTGACCTTGAATTATTCAATTGACAAGGCTAATAATGGCGGTTACAATGACAATGCACAGGGAGAGTTCGAGTGGGTAGACCCTAATCCAAACTACGAGCGTGCTAAGGATTTTAAGTACTATGTAGGTGGTGCTATGCCTGGTTTCAAGGACTTCTACAAGAAAGGTGAGGACAACGAGGAAGGTTATAAGTACACATTCTATGATAGCAAGGACGGTGCTTTGTTTCAAAGGCAGCTTGATGCAGTTAAGAAGGCAGGCCTTTCAATGCTTCAGATCTCCACATGGAACGATTATGGAGAGGGCACTATCATCGAGCCGACACAGGAATTTGGCTATAAATACCTAACAATGCTTCAGCAGTTTACAGGCGTTAAGTACCAGCAGAGTGACCTTGAGCTGATCTATAACTGGTACAAAGCACGTGTAGCACACCCAGATGATCCTAAGGTAAAAGAGGCTTACAACGATCTTGTTCAGCTAAAAACCTCTGAGGCTAAGGCTATTATTGATGCTTTCAAATAGTCTTAAAGTGGCAAAAGGTATTTGTTGCTTACACTAACGATCCTTGGTTAAAGAAGCTTATAACGACCTTATTCCGTTAAAACTTCATTGGATAAAGCAACTTTAAGGCTTAATATCCGTTACTTTATAAGAAATAAAGGGTTTGATTAAGTTAAATATAGGTTTATTCTATCTAACAATGTGGTAAAATAGATATAGTTTTTACCATTTAGGCTATATGGTTTGTACTGTCAAATAGAATTGGGGTTAGGTTCTATTTAGTTTTGTAAACAGAGGAATAAATCCCCCCAGAAAGCTTATAGACAGCTTCTGGGGGTTATAGTATTATAACAAACGATTAATCGTTGTTCTCAAATTCATTATTCTCACGACGTGGACGACGCTCATCAAAACGACGCTCACCATCACGACGTGGACGACGGTCACCACGTGGGCGACGCTGTGGCTCAACATATCCCTCTGGTTTCTCAAGCAAAACGCGACGTGAAAGCTTGTACTTACCAGTCTTAGGGTCAATCTCAAGGAGTTTAACCTTTATCTTATCGCCTTCCTTGATACCTGCCTCTTCAACAGTTTCAAGACGCTTCCAGTCGATTTCTGAGATGTGAAGCAAGCCGTCCTTACCTGGCAGAATCTCTACGAAGCAGCCGTATGGCATGATAGAACGTACTGTACCCTCGTAAACCTCACCAATCTCTGGAACTGCAACGATAGACTTAATCTTACCAAGAGCAGCGTCGATTGAATCCTTATTAGGTGCAGAAACCTGTACTTTACCAACACCATCGGTCTCCTCGATAGTGATAGTAGCACCTGTTTCCTCCTGCATCTGCTGGATAATCTTACCACCAGGACCGATAACAGCACCGATGAACTCCTTAGGAATCTCCAACTGAACGATACGTGGAACCTGTGGTTTCATCTCAGCACGTGGCTCTGCAATAGTCTCAGTCATGATGTTGAGGATGTGCTCACGAGCAGCCTTTGCCTGCATAAGCGCCTTCTCAAGAATCTCGAATGACAAACCATCACACTTGATATCCATCTGAGTTGCGGTCAAACCGTCCTTTGTACCAGTTGTCTTGAAGTCCATATCGCCCAAGTGATCCTCATCACCGAGGATGTCACTCAGTACAGCATACTTATCTTCTCCTGGGTTCTTGATAAGACCCATAGCGATACCTGACACTGGTTTCTTCATTGGCACACCTGCATCCATCAATGCAAGTGTACCTGCACATACGGTTGCCATAGAAGAAGAACCATTAGATTCGAGAATCTGACTTACCAAACGAACAGTGTAAGGGAAGTCAGCAGGAATCTGACCCTTCAAACCACGCCATGCAAGATGACCATGACCAATCTCGCGACGGCCTACACCACGCTGAGCCTTAGCCTCACCTGTACAGAATGGAGGGAAGTTATAGTGAAGGAGGAAGCGCTGGTAGCTCTTCTCCAAAACGTTATCAACCATCTTCTCGTCCATCTTTGTACCGAGAGTACAAGTAGAGAGAGACATTGTTTCACCACGCTGGAAGAGAGAACTTCCGTGTGGCATTGGTAGCGTATCAATCTCGCACCAGATAGGACGAATCTCATCTGTTGCACGACCGTCCATACGCTTGCCCGTATCAAGTACGCTACGGCGCATTGAGTCACGCTGAACATCAGCAAAGTAACGGTCAATAAGAGTGTGTTTTTCTTCGAGGTCGTCTTCTGAAAGGTCTGTGTGAGCTGCGTCATAAGCCTCGGTAAAATCAGACTTAATCTTGTCATAGGTCTCCTCACGGTGCTTCTTATCATCGTCACCGCTCTGAGCCTGAGCGTAGCAAGCGTCGTATGTAGCCTTGCGGAGCTCCTCACGCAACTCCTCATCATTGACTTCATCTTCGTATGCACGCTTAACATCTGTACCGCAAGCCTTTGAAAGCTCTTCCTGCATTTCACACATAGGCTTGATTGCCTCGTGTGCAGCCTTCAAAGCACCAATGAGATCCTGCTCAGAAACCTCGTCCATCTCACCCTCTACCATCATGATATTGTCCTTAGTAGCACCAACCATGAGGTCCATATCAGCTTCCTTCATCTGTGGGAATGTTGGGTTAATAACGTACTCGCCGTTAACACGCGCAACACGAACCTCTGAAGTAGTATGCTCGATTGGAATATCTGAAGCTGCAAGAGCTGCAGAAGCTGCCAAACCTGCAAGTGCATCAGGCTGATCAACGCCGTCAGCTGACAGCAACATTACCTGTACATAAACTTCACAGTGATAATCTGATGGGAAAAGTGGACGAAGAACACGGTCCACAAGGCGTGATGTTAGGATTTCGTCGTCATTGGCTTTGCCTTCGCGCTTGGTGAAACCACCTGGGTAACGACCTGCGGCAGCATACTGCTCGCGATAATCAACTTGCAAAGGCATAAAGTCTGTTCCCGGAACTGCCTCTTTAGCTGCACAAACAGTGGCGAGAAGTACTGTGTTACCCATGCGGAGAACTGCTGCACCATCGGCCTGCTTTGCAACCTTTCCGGTTTCAATTGAGATGGTTCTTCCATCTGGCAATTGAACTGTTTTCGTAATTACGTTCATCTAAAATTTTAAAATACTTATTGTTTTGACCAACATCTTTGGGAACCAAAGTGGTAACTCTTTATAGGCTCGAATGCCTTGACGTTTACCTTCTCACGCGTCCCGAAAAAATTAATCCGTGCAAATTTACCTATTATATATGTAACACCCAAATAAAAACGAATTTATTTTAGGTCTGCTAATTATCAGATGTTAAATAGCTTAACTTGCTTTTCTTTTCCTTTTAATCTCCTTTTATCATTTTTGGAGATCATTTTCCGTTCAATGTGTAGATTGTACTTCGTATAGTCTTAACGGAAGAAATGAAGTTACTCATTAAACAAACAACATTGCTAAGACACTCAGCGATCTATTCTATGATTATCTTCTGCCATAGAAAACTCCTTCAATTTAATACTGCAAAATCACAGACAAGGCGCAGAAAAATCATTACAAAACCTCAAGCAAAACAACTATAAATAACGATAAAAACATGAATAAAAAACAAGCTTATAACCAACAGAAAATCAATTGGTTATAAAACAGCAAAGTAAAAGGTGCTTAATTGGACTTCAAAAGGGCGTTAGTAAGGGTCTTAAAGGGCACCTTTTGCAAGGCTATTAAGCGTCTTTAAGAAGCCAAAAGAGCATGTATTGGTTTTGAATCACATGAAAATAATTTACATACAGCTATAAAGTGAGAATAAGATATTTGAAGATTACGGATAGCGATAATATCGAATTGCATATTATTTTGCAGTTTTTTCATTTGTAAAACCATCTAATTTGAGCATATTCACACCACGCCAATGCGTAAGCTTTGACACTATTTCCAACCCATACATTTAACAGAAGCCGCCTCTTTACATATAGAATAAAAGAAGAAAGGCTTCGCATCACTGCGAAGCCTTTCGTTTAACATCAAACTTACTCACGTAAGTTTTGTGTCCTTGTACTAACTCAAATAATTAACTTTAATAACGACTATTTTTCTATTTGACATTGCAAAGTTACAAAAAAAACACATAAAAAAAATGTAATTCACGAATATTCGATGACACTTTTAGACTTTATAACAGTACAAGTGTTTTCGTAGTATTTTTTTAATAGCTTATGATAAAATACTTAAATCTATCAACTTTTTTTTAGATTTCTCATATACTCACTCACCCAATATCCTTTCTTTTTCATCCATTCCATTGATTTATAGGAAGTTTTATTTGCTCAATTCAACTTCTTAACGTACCTTTGCAGCCAATTAAAGGTAACATACCACCTGAGAGTCTGCGTACTGACTGGTTGAAGCCCGTCGCAGGCAAGTGTCTTTTTAGTGGGTTCGTTTGGTGGTGAGCTTACCTTTTATATAGGATAATAAATTATAAACAAACGAATTTGAAGACATTTGAAGAGTTAGGTGTGAGCGAAGAGATTCGTCGCGCCATTAGTGAGCTTGGATTTGAACATCCAATGCCTGTACAGGAAGAAGTAATCCCTTATTTACTTGGTAATCGTAACGATGTCATCGCACTGGCACAGACTGGTACGGGTAAGACAGCAGCATTCGGTTTGCCTTTGCTGCAACGTATTGACACAAGCAGCAAGGAGACTCAGGCTATTGTGCTGAGTCCTACGCGTGAGCTTTGTTTGCAGATTGCCGATGACTTGAAGGAATTCAGCAAGTATATCCCTCATCTGCACATCGCAGCTGTTTATGGCGGTGCGTCTATCGACACACAGATTCTCCAGCTGCGCCATGGTGTACAGATTATCGTGGCTACACCGGGTCGTCTGATTGACCTTATGCACCGTGGTAAGGCTCGTCTTGACAAGGTAAGAAACGTTGTTTTGGACGAGGCTGACGAGATGTTGAACATGGGTTTCCAAGAGAGTATCACTGAGATATTGACGGGTGTACCAGAAGATCGTAACACATTGCTGTTCTCCGCTACGATGAGTCGTGACGTTGAGCGTGTTGCAAAGGGTTATCTACATGACTATAAAGAGATTGTTGTGGGTAGCCGTAACGAGGGTGCAGAGAGTGTAAACCATATTTATTATATGGTAAACGCACGCGATAAGTACCTTGCATTGAAGCGACTGGTTGACTTCTATCCAAAGATTTATGCGATTGTGTTCTGCCGTACAAAGGTTGAGACACAGGAGATTGCCGATAAGTTGATTAAGGACGGATACAATGCCGAGGCGTTGCATGGCGACCTCTCACAGCAGCAACGTGACCTTACGATGCAGAAGTTCCGCTCACATCTCACACAGATTCTCGTGGCTACAGACGTTGCAGCACGTGGATTGGATGTGAACGACTTGACACACGTTATCAACTATGGCTTACCTGATGATATTGAGAACTACACCCACCGCTCTGGCCGTACAGGTCGTGCAGGCAAGAAGGGTACTTCTATCTCGATTATCCACTCACGTGAGAAATATAAGGTACGTAATATTGAACGCGAAATCAGTAAAGAGTTTGTTGACGGCACACTGCCTTCACCAGAGGAAATCTGCAAGAAGCAGCTGTTTAAGACAATGGATGACATTTTGAAGACAGACGTTGATGAGGACCAGATTGCACCTTACATGAAGGATATTAACCGCCAATTCGAGTATATCGATAAAGAGGTTGTCATCAAGAAGATAGTATCTGCAACCTTCGGTCGTTTCCTTGAATATTATAAGAATGCGCAGGAGATTGAAAAGCCATCATCACGTAGCGCACGTGAGGACAGCCGTGGCACAAGAGGCGAAGGCAGAGGAAGCCGCAGCCGTGGTCCTCGTAAGGCGGAGAGTGGCTACAAGCGACTCTTTATCAACCTCGGTAAGGCAGATGGTTTCTATCCGGGTGAGGTGATGCAGTTCATCAATAAGAATGTACATGGCAAGCAGGCAGTAGGCCATATCGACCTCCTTGCTAAGCAGAGCTACATCGAAGTGCCAGAGCAGGATGCACAGAAGGTGATGCAGTCATTGGACGGTGCAACCTACAAAGGTCGTAAGGTACGTTGTAACGATGCCGAAGAAGGTGGTCACGGTCGTTCGTCTAATGGCCGATCAGCTGGTGGCAATGGTCGCTCTACTGGTGGACGTGGTGGTTACGGAAGCCGTAGCGAGGGCCGTCAGGAGTCTCGTGAGCGCAAGGGTCGTGGTCGTCGCCAGTCTGATGATAATCCTTTTGGCGGACAGCATAAGTTCAAGAAGGACGACTGGAAGGAACTTATGAAGGGTGGTCCTGCTAAGTTGAAGGGCGAAGAACCTGACTTTTCTGAGGAAGGTTGGGCAAGACGCAGACCGAAGAAGTAAAAGACCCCTCCCCGACCCTCCCCAAAGGGGAGGGAGACTTAGCGTATAGCGTTGGATAGAATTTCGATAAATCGCCTATACATTAATGACATTATGCATAGCACATTGCCCTCTTCATGAGTGGTGTTAGACCTCAACACGAGTGGTGCTTACTAAGAGCACCATTGGTGCGGGGCATCAGCACGAGTAGTGCGGAGCCTCAACACGATGGCTAAAAAGGAGAAGTAAAATGGCTATTGTCAGTATAATATATCGTAAGACATCACTTATACAGAAAGTGTTTTTCAGCTTGCCAAGTGCCCATTACGACAACATATATTATATGAGATGTTTAACACACATAAGTTTCGTAGAACTATGCCACCCGAAAGGAAGTGTTTCTACTAAATAATAGAAAACTTTTATTGGTGAATCTACTAATCGCATATACCTTTCCCAATTCTATAATTGCACCTTTCCAGTAATAACTATGTACAAAATCATAGCCAGTTTATATCGTTTTAATATGAGAGGAGCTAACAAAAGTATTCCTTATTTTGCTACGCTAACAAATCTTCTCGCATTATTTTTACTTTGTTTCTTTATAATAATCGTTTTATTAAATGCTCAAAGTGTATTAAAATTTTGGCATACAGGATCAAAGTCAGGGGATTACCTAATAGGTGCAATTATTGCTATTCCTTTATACCTCTTAATGTTTCTTCTATTTCCCGAACGAAAGATGAAAGAACAAGAGGAATTATTGACAAAGAAAGAATATCAACTGGGACTATTCTGTTATGTTTTGTTGCTAATAATATTAATGATTATCCTTTTTTCTATTATCTAAAAAAGATATTGGATGCCTGCTGTAAAAAGTCAATTAATATTCTTACTATACAAATTCTAAAAATCAAAAGAGGTGTATTCATAACTTGAACACACCTCTTTTAATATATTAAGAGTAATCCTTATTGTGGGTTAATTTCCTTCAAAAGACGGTCAGCGTGACCCCACTTATCCATCAAGTAGAGAACAAATCGGATGTCAACACCAATACAACGTGCAAGCTTACGATCGAAGTTGATGTCGCTTGAAAGGCTATCCCAGTTACCATCGAAAGCAAGACCTATAAGGCGACCCTTACCATCGAACATTGGAGAACCTGAGTTACCACCTGTAATATCATTGTTAGTAAGGAAACAAAGCTGCATCTTACCAGTTGTCTTATCAGTATAACGACCGAAGTCCTTAGCACTCATAAGGTCCATCATGATAGGCTCAACTTTGTAATCTTCAAGTTTCTTACCCTTCTTCATCTTCTCAACAATGCTCTCAGCTGTTGTATAGTAGTTGCTATCGAAGCCACCAATCATATAACCACCCACCTGTCCGTAAGACATACGCATAGTGAAGTTGGCATCACTATAATGTGGCATATCCATCTCCATCTGTACCTTTGCCTCACAAAGCTTCTTCTCTTCATTGGCAATGGCTTCTTCTTTTGTAGCATAAGCAGCTAAAACTTTCTGATACTCCATAATAAGTTGCACGCCAAGTAAGATACCAGGATCGTTGAGAGTCTTCTCATCATTATAGAATTTGTGGTCCTTAACGAGTAGTTTACTGTTTGCATAGAGCCAGTCAGTGTACTTCTTATAATTGTTACCGAACTTTGTCTTGATAAAATTAAATACTTCTGGACGATATTCAGCAGGTACATGTTCAGCATAGTTCTTCAACATTGCAGCAGTTATTTCCTTGTCAAGAGCTAAGTTCCATTCGCTACTATTGTCCTTAAATTGCATATACTGCGCAGCTTTATCATCTGCTGGCCCCTGTGGTTCGATAGCACCACGAGTAATATCCAAGGCTCTCTGAATCAATTCAGACACCTTCCAGAATGACTCGTTCCAGTAAGCCTGAACCAAGGCAGGCTCATTGCTCTCCTTATAAAGGTTTTCCAACTTCTTAAAATCAACGTTTACAGCTGGGTCCTTCACGTTCTTCTCGTCCAACCATCTCTGTATCTTAGCCTCGTATTCAGCCTTCTGACGAATCAAACCGATGGAATCGATACATTTATTCATACCAATAGAGTTCTTCCAGTAATTAGCTGATGTAACGTACTTGTTCTCATATTGGAGACGAGTCTTCTCGTTCTTATCCATGTACTTCTTCAAAATAGCGAGCTTGATATCACGAGCTTGTACCTGAACGGTGTTCTCGATGTCTCGACGCTGCTGTATACCGAATGAAGACAAGTAACGATTAGTAGAGCCAGGATAGCCAATTGTCATTGCAAAATCCTTATCCTTATAACCCTCAATACTTACAGGAGCCCAGTTAGCTGGCTTATAAGGCACATTATCCTTTGAGTAGGCAGCTGGGCCATTGGTCTTAGGATCGGCATAAACACGGAACACCGAGAAGTCACTTGTCTGTCGTGGCCACATCCAGTTGTCTGTTTCACCACCAAACTTACCCATACTCTTGGGAACAGTGAAGACCAAACGTACATCCTGGAAGTCCTGATATGTAGTGGCATAATACTTATTTCCCTCGTAGAAAGCATCTACGCTAATATGCAAAGTCTTATCAATGGTCTTGATAGAGTCGGTCAAATGATTTGTAAGAGAATCGATAATCGCCTCTGTCTGTTCAGCATTCTTACCTGCAATAAGCTTATTAACACGAGGAGTAATATCCTCCTGCTTCTTCATGAAGGAAACAAACAAGTCCTTACTTGGGAGTTCCTCTGCATAGCTTTTTGCATAGAAACCGTCCTTCATATAATCATGTTCAACGGTGGAAAGGGCATTAATTGCACTGAATCCACAGTGGTGATTAGTGAAGACAAGACCATTTGGTGAAACAACAACACCTGAGCAGAAGCCAGAGAAGTTGATAACAGAATTGCTAATAGCGTTAGGTGCGCCATAAAGCATGTTGCGTGGCAGTTGGAATCCCTCAGCTACCATTTGTTCGTAGACAGCATCTGGCAAGTTGTAGAGCGTCCACATACCCTCGTCAGCGTGCATGGTTGTACTACCCAATGCAAGAAGTCCGGCAATAAGTAAAGTCGATTTCTTCATATTGATATTATTGATTAAGTGATAATTGTTTATTTCTTTGCAAATCGCTTGCGTAATTGTTGCAACGGGAAGTCGTGGTATAACACATGAGCTATGAAGAGAATGATAACCAATGTATTGATTCCCAATGCCGCAGAAACAGGAAGATTGGCGTTAGTATAGGTGATGATGCCAAAGAAGAGACCAGCTATCAGTAGATAAACGAAGATACTCTTCAATGGATAGTTTATCGGATACTTACGCTGACCGACAAGATAAGAGAGCACCATTGCCGTTGCATTACCCAAGAAACCTGCCCAAGCACAGGCAATATAACCATATTTTGGTACGAAAATCAAGTTAATTCCGATGATTACAGCACATCCAATGCCTGAGAAGTAAGCTCCCCAAATCGTCTTATCAATGAGTTTATACCAGAAACTAAGGTTGAAGTAAACACCTGTCATGATACCTCCTGCCATCACGATTGGCACAACCTTCAATCCTACCCAGTAGTCATGGCCGATGATATGGCGCAGAATATCCATATAACCCATTACCACCAAGAAGGCAAGGAGTGTAAAGATAATAAAGAACTTCATTGCTCTTGCATAGGTTTCCTTATTGTCTTTGTCACGTGCCTTACCAAAAACGAATGGCTCGTAGGCATAACGGAAAGCCTGTGTAATCATCGACATAATCATTGCAATCTTACTTGCAGCACCGAAGATACCCAACTGTGTATGCGCATCGCTGTCCTTATAGACGTATGGGAAGATGATATAACCTGCTGTCTGATTAAGAATACCGGCAATACCAAGGAAAAGAATTGGCCAAGTATAAGACAACATCTTCTTTGCCAAAGGCATATCAAGCAACTTACCGCCAGCAAAAAAGCCATCTTTTAGCTCTTTCCAGAAACAGAAAGTGATAGTCGTTGTACATACAAGGTTGATATAGAAGGCATAACCCACTTCATGACCGCCAAGAACAAGATAGTAACCAAGATTCAAAATGATGTTCAAAGCAATGAATAACAGTTTGAAAGTAGCAAACTTAATCGGACGCTTCTTGTACCTGAGATAGGCAAAAGGAATAGCCTGAAAGGCATCTGTCGCCACCGTGACAGCCATAACCCACACATATGACGGATGTTCCGAGTAACCCATAAAGTCACTAATAGGCTGCAAGAAGACGAAGACCATTGCGATGAATAGCAGTGAAGAAAGCCCTACCAAAGACAAAGTAGTAGAGTAAACCTTCTTTGGATCTTGGTCAGTCTTATTGGCATAACGGAAGAAAGTTGTCTCCATTCCATAGGTCAAAACGACCAACAGCAACGCAGTATAGGCATAGATGTTTGTGATAACACCATAGCCACCGCTCGCAGCACTAATTTTAGCTGTATAGAGGGGTACAAGAAGATAGTTTAAGAACCTTCCGATGATACTGCTCATTCCATAGATAGCAGTGTCTTTTGCAAGTGATTTTAAATTTGCCATTGTTGTTTTGTTATTTAGCTTATTTGCCTCATTAGGCTAATAAGGCTTATAGGGCTAATAGCCCAATATCTTAATAGACTCAGTTATCTTCTAAAAGAAAATATAGCAGATTGTAATTGCGGCTATTACACCAGCTAAATCGGCTAATAATCCACAAGCCAATGCATGGCGTGTATATCTTATTCCGATGCTTCCGAAGTAAACCGCCAGGATATAGAAAGTCGTATCTGTTGAACCTTGGAAGATACAACTCAATCTGCCAACGAAGGAGTCAACACCAAAAGTTTTCATTGATTCCAACATAAGACCACGTGCACCACTACCAGAAAGCGGTTTCATAAAAGCAGTTGGGAGTGCATCTACGAATCTTGTGTCAAGTCCGCACTGCTCCACACACCACTTAATTCCCTGTATCAAAAGGTCCATTGCACCCGAAGCACGGAAGACTCCTACTGCCACAAGGATAGCAACCAGATAAGGAATAATGCGTACAGCAGTTTGGAATCCATCCTTTGCTCCTTCGATGAAAGCGTCATAAACGTTCACTTTCCGTAATAACGCCACAACGATGAAAAGCATGATTATCGACATGACAATCAAGTTAGAGGCAACAGATGACACCGTATTCATCATCTGCTTATCCATCTGTCCGAATCCCCAAATTAACAATCCGACAAAGCCTATAATACCAACAAGTCCCAAAAACAATGTCGGTTGGAAAATATTGATACGTTGCCAAGCTGCTGTAATGAGAATACCAGCTATCGTAGCTACCGTTGTTGCCAACAGAATTGGGATAAACACATCCATAGGTTGTGCTGCTCCGTTCATGCTTCGATAGCCAAGAATGGTCGTAGGGATGAGCGTCAGACCCGAAGTATTCAATACTAAGAACATTATCATCGGGTTAGTTGCCGTGTCCTTCTTTGTGTTCAGCTCTTGCATCTGCGCCATTGCCTTCAGTCCTGTAGGCGTAGCAGCATTGTCAAGTCCTAACATATTCGACGCAATATTCATAAAGATAGACCCCATAACAGGGTGATTCTTTGGGATATCAGGGAAGAGTTTAGAGAAGAAAGGGCTGAGCATACGTGCAAGAACATTGACAACACCAGCCTTTTCGCCAATCTTCATGATTCCCAACCACAGCGTCAAGACTCCGGTTAAGCCTATTGATGTTTCAAAGGCGTTCTTAGATGAATCAAAGGTAGAGTTCATCATCTTCTCGAATATCGTAGTATCGCCCATCAACAGAGAGATAATTCCGAAGACAAATGCTATTACGAAGAATCCTATCCAAATATAGTTCAGTGCCATTTATCGCTTTTTATAACTGTTTTAATATGTCTGTAATGAATCAGAAGTGGGGACAGACAGCCCCACAATGGCACCATTCTTTCCCAATGCAAAGATAAACATTTCTATGTGAACCTACGGCATAATAAACTAAAAAGATGTTGTTGACCTCCATGTTTCCAACAGTTTCGCCAATAATAAGCCGTAGGTTATTTCCTAAAAGTACACCAAAACAACATTTATTAAGCCCCATTTTTAGATGTTTTATCGATGATTAAACCGATTTGTATATACAGTTTAATCTTTTTAACACACGTAATTGTGTTTATGTTGTACGAAGTCTTTATCTTTGCAAACGTCTTTTTGGGATAGAATTTTATCTATTTCCGATCACTTTTATTACATAATTAGTCACTTTGCGAATAAAGATAGTAACAGCAAGACTATATGGGTATATTCGATTTCTTTAACAAGAATAAGCGTAAGGATCAGCAAAATGAACAATGTCTCTTAGATGAAGAAGGGACAGGGGAGGCTGACCTATGGTCGAAGGCTTATGTGGCAGAGCCACAATGTTATGAAAAAGAGGGAAAAGAAAAGCTTTTGAGTTTTGTTATAACAGAGGGAGTTAATACCATTCTACCAATGTATCCCAATGAGTTATATAAAAACAAAGAAGAAAACTTCTCTGACATTCGTCTTACTTTTGTAAGTACGACAAAGAAAGGAGAGGTTGTTGACTTACCTTTCTTTCATTGTGTACCCGCTTTATCCAACTACGCTGTGGAGTATAGAGAGCCTAACGTCTTGATTAGAGGACTGAATGCTGCGGAAATGGGCTTACTTATCTCTGGTGTCAAACAGTCGTTAAAGCGTATCTAAACGTCTGAAACAGGATTCACAATATCAATCCAAATAAATTCCGATTATGGTTGCAAGAGTTTCTGTCCATAATCGGATTCTTCTTTTCACGACCGCTATTTGTAAACTATTTTCGTACGCCTCAATTCCAACACATGCTCTTTTAGCTTCTAAAAGACGCCCTTTTGACTTGCAAAAGATGCTCTTTAAGACGCTTACTAACGCCCTTTTGAAGTCCAATTAAGCACCTTTTAGAATAGAGTTTTATAACTAACTGATTTACTGTTGGTTGCAAACTTACTTTTTACACGTGTTTTTACCTTTACTTGTAAGTGTTTTATCTGAAATTATGTAATGATTTTTCAGAATCTTATTTATTTCTAAGTATTAGAATGAAAAGTTTTTCTTTGTCAGAGAATGATAATAGAATAGACAGATGATAGTCTTTACTATGTTTTTGTTTAATGAGTAATTTCAATTGATCTATTAGAACTATACGAAAAGCATCCACACGTTTAACAGAAAAATCTTTGATTCTCTCTATCAAGAAATACACATAAAGAGAGAAAAAATACACTTTCTTGTTTTTCTCATCTTAATTAAGTACTTTTGCAGTAGTAAATTTTTACTATTCAATTCTAAACAGAACTACGTATATGTTCTATATTAAAACGAAATTAGTCCTTGTTTACTTAATAACATGTGGGCTTATTGCTTGCATCAATAATCATAATAGAAAGATGAATTCAGATACTAAAAACATGCCAAACACAGAAGCTGATAGTGATACTGAAAAGAACTCAACTTTTCTTACAGATACTATCATGTCACCAGAAACAGTTAAGGCTGTGTTTAACCCTTCAAAAGTTAATATTCATAGTTTTTCTCATGTTAACTTTTCTTCTGGTAGAATAGCAATGGGAGATCCACTTTTCACAATGCCAGACAAGAGAAGGATCAGTTACTTAAAAGACACAATTCCACCGGGAAAATATACTATTGAGATTGCAATTGCAAAGACTAAGCATTTCGGATTATGCATAGCTGGCATGAGGTTACGCTTAACCGATCAAGAAGCTATACGATATAAACTCGTTGAGGATTATATGCCTTATTCAGAAGAGCCTGAGAATAATTTGGGAGGATTTGATGTAGAGGCAGGTTTAGCTACTTTTTGCGATGCTAATGCAGTTTCGGCTTATGAGATTTTCAGTGATAAATGGCATGCAAATAACATAGAGAAGAATATGTTTGATGAATACTTTTCTACCTTATTCACTGAAAGTTATAAAAAGTACCCTTCACTTCAAAGAAAAGATGGAGACTTCATTCGATGGACTATCCCCAACTCAAAGGAAGAAATAGTTATGGTTACTTCAGGCTTTGGAGATGATTGGTACAATGTCTTTTGGGGCTATGACACACTCGGAGCAAGATGTGAGTTAGTGACAATATTTATATCTCCAGAGTTGTTCTGATAGTATTATCTTGTTCTGTTTATCATGTATTAAAGTTAACTTCTCTTTTTTTTTCATAAGAAAAAAGTCTTTTTAGACTAAGCAACTTACATCTACTGCCCTTTATCATCTACAAAGATAATTACTTCCTCCCTCCCCACTCGGAGAGAGGGGGGGAGGTGAAGTTTTGTATCTTACAGCGTATACAACACCTGTATAACAGTCTGACCAACTGCTTGCAACGTATTTTTGTCGATATGTTCCATAGTGTCATTGACTGTATGCCATGTTGGACCGAAAGAGCTTTGCTGGCAGTCAGGATAGTATGGAATGACATCAATGGTAGGAATACCTGCAAATTGATTCACTGGAACATGATCATCGGTAACCATTCCACCAACAGCATCAGGGAAGTAAGAGCTAAAACCAGCTCCCTTTGCAGCCTCCCACACACGGTTTACGACATCAGAAGCAAACTGAATAGACATTCCCTCACGATAGAACTGTGCACCTTCGCCTCCTACCATATCGAGAAGAATACCGAACTCAGGCTTAACAGCCGTTGGGAAGTTCTTTGCATAGTATTGTGCACCTAATGCCCAAGAGTCGCCATTGTCTTGGTATCGAGTCTCCCAGCTTGGTATTCCCCAGTCTTCAGCATCAAAACAAACGAAGTCAACACCCACTTTTAACTTCTTATCAGCCTGCAACTGACGAGCCAACTCAAGCATTACAGCCACACCACTGGCACCATCATTTGCAGCCATAACGGGTTTCTTGTGGTTAGTAGAGTCTGGATCGTTATCAGCCCATGGACGACTATCCCAGTGTGCACAGATTAAAACGCGCTTCTTGGCTTCTGGATTGAAACGTGCAATGATATTGGTTGACTTCAACACCGTACCATCATAAGCTTTAAGGTCGGCTTTCTGCTCCTGCACCTCACAGCCATACTCTTTGAATTTCTCTACTATCCACTTGCCACACTTATCATGTGCTGCAGAGTTCATCACACGTGGACCAAAGTCACACTGTGCTGCTGTAAAAGCGTATGCAGAATCGGCATTGAACGTAGGACCGACAGGCTTTGCTGTAGCAACAGTGTCAGTAGTATTATCAGTGTTACTGACTTTCCCCTTACAGCCATAGGCTACGGTTGCGAGGGACACTGCCAAGAGGCAGCCGAAAATGAGTTTTATATTCGTTTTCATTATTGATTGTTTTCTTATTCTCTCCCACTCTATCCCAAAGGAGTGGTAAGAAACCTTCTTACTACTTATTTTCTAACGCTCTGTACCTGCGCCATTACACGCAGCCAGTTGCCTCCCCATATCTTTTCAATATCTCTTTCGCTATACTTACGACGCAAAAGATGAAGGGTGAAGTTTATCATTTCGCTCGCATCAGCCATACCGCGTACGGTTCCGTCACCATCAAAGTCGGTTCCAATACCTACATGGTCGATACCCATAATATTGATAGCATGCTCAAGATGGGTAATCGCATCCATCACAGTAGCCTCACTACCCTTCTTCAAGAAGCCTTGGAACATTGTGATATGAGCCACACCGCCCTTCTTTGCCAACGCCCGCATCTGGTCGTCGGTAAGGTTGCGAGGAACGTCACAGAGTGCTTTGCTATTAGAATGGCTACATACGATTGGCATCGTACTAAGTTCCAACGCATCATAAAAACTCTTCTCTCCGCCATGGCTTAAATCGACCATAATACCATTACGATTCATCTCTTTAATGACTTCTTCACCAAACTTACTTACCCCTCCGTGGGTGTTGCAGCCTCGTGCAGAGTCACAGATGTCGTTATCACCATTGTGACAAAGGGTTATATAGGTCACACCACGCTGTGCAAAGTGCTTTACATTTTCAAGTTTATGTTCCAAAGCAAGACCGTTCTCAATAGCGAACATGATGCTCTTACGCCCTTTCCGCTTATCTTCGTAAAGGTCGGAAGGTGTACGAGCAATGCTGATATAGCGTTGGTTTTGCTTAACAATTTCCTCTATTTTGTCGAAGATAAGGTTGGCATAGACAGCTGGCGAAAGATGATCCAATGTCTCAACAAGGTGAGGATTAAAGCGTTTTAACCCCTCAATGTCAATCTTTGATGAGAAAGACTCGCCTATCTTCGGTTGTGGAAGATAAGCAGCCATGGTCACAGCATCCTGCCTTCCCTCTGTCATCTTGTGAAGATCGTAGAGAATACGTGAGTCACGCTGATCGAAGTTGACACCTTGTGGGAAGAACATCGGTGTATCACAGTGTGTATCAAGCGTCAAAATGCGCTGATGAAGTTGCTTAGCAAGGTAGAAGTTATTAGACTGTCCGACTAACCACTGGAAGATTTTTCCTCCCTCTTCATCCATCCATTCGGGATGCCATTGCACTCCCATAATAGGCTTGAACTCGCTACTCTCGATAGCTTCAATCACTCCATCGGGCGAAAGTGCCGTCACACGGAAGTGCTTTCCAGCATCTTTCACCGCTTGATGGTGGAAGCTATTAACCATAAGACGTTCTTCCTTATAGAGCGCATAGAGGACAGATGACTTGTTAAGAGTCACGCTATGCGTTGCTTCACAGCGTTCAGCATCTTGTGAATGCTTTAATGTAGCAGCATGGTAGGTTGTTACCGTTTTGTCTTTGCTCAGTTTCTTTTCAACCATTTCATCCTCTCTTATATATTCATCATAGATATCTTGCTGTATCTTTCCACCCAAAGCGACAGCAAGGGCTTGCGCTCCACGGCAGATACCGAGGATAGGCAACTGACGATTAAACGCCAAACGGATAAGCATCAGTTCGGGTAAATCACGCTCAGCATTGATATTATGAAGTTTGGGAGAAGGCTCCTCGCCAACCCACAGAGGATTGATATCAGCACCACCTGTAAGGAGAAGACCGTCAAGATGGTCAAGGGTGTTAATAAGTACATCCTTATCAGCCACTGGAGGAATAAGCATTGGGACTCCGCCCGCAGCTACCACCTGTTTATAATAGACATTCCTTAACGCTGCATCACCATTCATATAATTGGTGGTGATACCAATTATAGGTTTACGCTTTGCTTCAGGAAAAGTTGCATACACCTTATCAAGATGTGACTGAAGATCGTATTGCATTCTTATTCTTATTTAAAAGATTGGTTTGTCGTTGACTTCTTTAGAGCAATTCTTCTGCTATAGGTATCTCACGCTTAATACTTTGCTCAAGAGAAATAAGTGTCTCGGTTGATACAACACCAGAGATACCTTGCAACTGATTGTTAAGAAGGTCCATCAACTGCTCGTTGTCTTTTGCATAAAGCTTCACAAGCATTGTATAAGGACCTGTTGTAAAATGACACTCAACCACCTCTGGAATAGCACTGATACGTTCAACAACCTTCTTATACATAGAGCCACGTTCAAGGTTGAGTCCCACATAGGTGCAGGTTGTATAGCCTAAACTCTTAGGATTAACGTCAAAGCCGCTACCTGTTATGACCCCATTCTCTATGAGATGTTGTACGCGCTGATGAATAGCAGCGCGTGATACGCCACACTGGGCAGCAACATCCTTGAAAGGCATACGAGCATTCTGCGAGAGGATACCCAATATTTTCTTGTCTAAACGATCTACTTTTTCCATGTTCTACGGTTGATATTATTTATTAATTCTACGTTTTTACACCTTTAATTGATGACGAGCAAAAGTAGGGAATAATTATGGAACAGACAACAAAATGACATAAAAAATGCGCCACTTGGGCGCATTTTGTTTTTATTTTAAGCAAGAGAACAGTATTTCACTGCTTTCATCTTACTTTTTCACATTCTTCTTTACCTTCTGAGCAGGAGCCTTTTTTGCAGGTACGAGCTTTGCTGCATCCATCACCTTTGTCTCCTTTTCAGCTGCAGGCTCAATACCTTTCAGTTCAAGGGTAAAGATAAGTGTTGAGAAAGGAGCGATATCACGACCTGCACCACGCTCACCATATGCGAGATTTTGTGGGATAACAATCTCCCATTTTGAACCTACAGGCATCATCTGCAATGCCTCAGTCCAGCCCTTGATAAGTCCACCAACATTGAAGGTATCGAACTCTACGCCATGACGTGAGGTTGCATCGAACACCTTTCCATCAATAGTCTTACCTTCATAGATAACCTGAACGCGGTCAGCTGCTGTTGGCATAGGTCCATCGCCCTTCTTAATAATACGATATTGAAGACCGTCAGCCATTGTTACAACACCCTCTTTCTTCTTGTTCTCTTCCAAGTAAGCTTCATTCTTAGCCTTTATCTCAGCATCTTTTTGTGTTTTCAGCTCTACTTCTTTCTTCTCGAAGATTTGCTCAGCAGCAGCCTGTTTAAGAACAGTAGAATCCTTTGCCAAAGCTGCTACAAAGCCCTTGTAAAGCATATCAGGGTTAATTGGAGCTGATGTGCCTTCGAACTTAGATGCAATATTAGGCAACATGGTCTTATCTACCTGTGAACTAATAAGCAATCCAGCTACATAAGCAGCAAAAGCAGAGTCTTTGCGATTAGCAATACCCTGACGTAAGCCACGCAGAAAGTCTGGCATCTGTGCTGGAGTTACACCAAACTGATTCGCAAGGTAATCGTTCAAGCCACGCGTCATAGACATACCTGCTGCATAGCTCAATGTATCAGAAGGTGAAGTCAACACTACTGCGCCTTCTTTACATTCTACAGGACACTTTGTATTCTGCTTTCCTTTCTTCTTGCTCTGTGCACTTGCAGTATTAAAGACTGAACCTGCTGCAACGAGCAGAGCCAGCATTATAAGTTTCTTCATTGTTTATCGTTTTTAAAGAAAAGATTTTTCTATATTAAAAGGTATGTAGATTCGATGATTACTAAGCTTTAATAAGTATATACGTGTCTTCCTTTCCTATAAGACAAGAGTATCATTACTGAATTATTCTCATGAAAATAAAGAATTACTTTCATGAGAATAAATATTTTTTTTCACGACAATAAATATTTTTTTTCATGAAAATAATTCGCCATCACCGTGAAAATGGATTACAGTTGATGCTCTTCCATATAAGAAAGGAAGACTCATCGAACCTTTGTTAAGCCTTAATTTCTTACATACCGGGCTTACCCTGTGGCATAGCAGGCTGACCTTGTGGAGCCTTCTCAATACCGAGTAACTCAACAGTAAAGATAAGTGTTGAGAATGGTTTGAGGTCTGGACTTGGCTGTTCAGCACCGTAACCAGCTGTATAAGGAATAGTAATCTCCCACTTTGCACCAACAGGCATCTTTGTCAAAGCCTCTGTGAAACCTGGGATAACACCACCTACAGGCATTGTTGCACCATCACGCTGGTCGAAAACCTTACCATCAATCGTCTTACCTACATAGTTAATCTTAACAACATCAGAAGCCTTTGGTGTTGCACCAGAGCCAGCCTTGAGTTCCTTAACCTGTACACCCTGACCGATAGTCTTCACGCCTTCCTTCTTAGCGTTGGCGGCCATGTAAGCATCACTCTTCTTCTTATTAGCACCGTAAGTCTTCTCAGCAGTCTTCATCTGAATAGCCTTTGAGGTCTTCTGCTCAACTTCACGAGCCTGCTCAACAGTCATCTTCTGTCCATGACCCTTTGCACTTGCAGAGAAACCTGCGAGGAAGTTATCCAAAGAAACACTCTTTGTAGAGTCTTCACCAAAGATCTGATGATTAATTTGCTTTTTAATAATCATGTCCATCTGCATACCCACACCAATACCAGCATTGTAAGCAGCACGCTTCTTATCATCAGCACTCTTCGCACCATCGTTCATACCCTTGATAAACTCATCGATGTAAGCTGTATCAATCTGCATCTGCTGAAGATACTGTTTTACACTCTGACCCTGATCAATACCGAAAGCATAGCTTAAAGAGTCAACATCAGACTTCAAATTCTCCTTTGGAGCTGAATTACCACAAGCAGTGAAGCCTGCAGCTGCGATAGCCATAGCGGCTAATAAATAAATTTTCTTCATTATTTTAATTGTTTAGTTTCTTAAGCAATATTATTAGAGTAGGCGATGATGGACGTATATTGCCACCTATTATCGCCTACACACAATTCTTTACTTTACCTCAATCAACTCTACGTCGAAGACAAGAGCTGCAAATGGAGGTATCTGTGCACCAGCGCCACGCTCACCGTATGCAAGGTTATAAGGGATAAAGAAGCGGTACTTAGCACCCTCCTGCATGAGCTGCACACCCTCTGTCCAACCTGCGATAACCTGATTCAATCCGAAAGTAGCTGGCTGGTTACGTTGATAAGAACTGTCAAAAACAGTACCATCAATCAGTGTTCCCTCATAATGACATACTACCTGATCTGTAGCTGAAGGCTTCTTACCGTTGCCCTCTTTCAATACCTGATACTGCAAACCAGATGGCAAGGTTACAACACCATCCTTCTTACCGTTCTCAGCAAGGAAAGCCTCACCAGCAGCCTTTGCTGCCTTACCAGCCTCAGCGGCTGCAGCCTGCTGCTTAGCCTCCTGCTCTTGGAAGAAGTTTTGTACGAGTGTCTGTGCCTCAGCATTGTCAACTTTCAGTTCTGAACCTGAAATTACATCCTTGATAGCCTGTGCGAAGTCGTCAATATTCAGTTCCTTTGCGCCCATTCCTGCGAGCTGTGAACCAATACCGATTCCCAGTGCATAGCTTAATTTATCCATTATCGTTCTTAATATTATTAATAATTAATGTGCAAAGATACTATTTTTAAGGTATAGTTTTGCATTAATCGGATTAAAATTACTAAATTTGTCATAGTGAATGAAGGAATATTGCAGAAGTTAAAGCTATTGACAATAAACAAGAAGTATATTATTAATACTTTTTTTGTCCAAAACTCTATTTGCAAGTGTTTTGAAATTAATGCCTATAACCTCATCTACATCCTTCAAGCCTCAACTCATAAAAGACAGACGTATGAAGAAAATCGTATTCTTAACAGGTGCAGGAATGTCCGTAGAGAGTGGCTTCAAGACCTTTCGCGGCAACGATGGATTATGGGAGGATTACCCTGTTGAACAGATAGCTACACACGAAGGCTGGCTTGCCAATCCCACACTTGTAAATAACTTCTACAACAATCTACGCAAAAAGCTCTATGCCGCCAAACCTAATGAAGGTCATCGCCTTATCAAGGAATTGGAGAAAGACTACGACGTGACAGTGATTACACAGAATGTTGACGACCTTCACGAGAAGGCTGGCTCTTCAAAGGTTATCCATCTACATGGAGAACTGACAAAGGTATGCTCAAGCAAGGCTCCTTACGACAGCCGATATATAAAGAAACTGCCTGAAAATAACTGCGAAGTAGCGCCAGAAACGCTTGCGGAAGATGGTAGTCTATTGCGCCCTTTCATTGTCTTTTTCGGCGAATCAGTCCCAATGATTGAACCTGCTGCTGAGATTGTAGCACAAGCAGACATCCTTGTTATCATCGGAACATCGCTGGTTGTTTATCCAGCTGCAGGTCTGGTGCAATACACCCGACCTGGAACTCCTATCTATCTGATTGACCCAGACGATAGTCCTGCACATGCTTCTGGACGATTAACACATATCAAAAAGGGTGCAAGCGAAGGTATGAAAGAACTGCTGAAACTATTGTAACAATTCGTATACAGCCTATACATGTACGATAAAACATACTCATTTATCAAAAACTTAGAACACATAACCCATAAAAACTTTATTTGCTTTATTCTCTTTGAGCAATAAACGGATGTGGATATCAATGATTAAACAAATGAAGAAACTATTATCACTCCTCTTCTTAACCCTCATGGCACTGCCAATCATGGCTCAGAAGAATGTTTACAAGTTTAGTGTAAAGGACGGAAACGAGCATACCGTCAAGTTGAAAGACTACAAGGGTAAGGTGCTACTCATCGTCAATACGGCGACAAAATGCGGATTTACACCACAGTATGAAGCCTTACAGAAACTCTATGAGACCTATAAGAATCAAGGATTTGTCGTCCTTGACTTCCCTTGCAATCAGTTTGGCGCACAAGCTCCGGGCTCCTTCCGCGACATTCATTCCTTCTGCACAGCTAACTATGGAACTACTTTCCCACAGTTTGCAAAGATTAATGTCAATGGTCGTAACGAATCACCACTTTACACTTATCTGAAAGCTCAACAGCCATTCAAGGGCTTTGACATGAATAATAACATCGGTAAGTTCCTTGATGAGAAGTTCCGTGCGGAGAATCCTGACTATGCTAAGGACCCAAGTATCAAATGGAACTTTACAAAGTTCCTCATTGACAGACAGGGACACGTTATTGATCGCTTTGAGCCAACAGCCGATATGAAAGACATTGAGGCTGGTATCAAGGCAGCATTGAAGATGAAATAAAAACTAATAGAGCTATTAGCCTTATTGGGCTAATGAGCCCAATTAGCCTAATTAGCCTAATTATCAAAAAGCAAATCCGGCTGACACGCAACTATGTGTCAGCCGGACTTATTTTGTTTATTCAACAGCGCCCTTATCTGTTTTCTGCTTATTCTTATTAGAAGATTTCTTCTTCACTTTAAACTTATCGAATCCCTTACCAAACACACCCATTACCTGACTTTGTGTCACGAAGGCGTCAGGATCGATATCATCAATCATACGATAAACATATGACGCTTCTCGCTGACGCGTTACAACAATTATTACCTTAATGTCATGACCCGTATAATAACCCTTGGCATTAATAATGGTACTGGTACGGTGTGGTTGGTCTTGCGAAATCATATCACAAATTTCCTTATACCGCTCAGAAATAATAAGAAATTGCACCGAACGGCGGCTGGAATTAATAACTTGGTCGAGCACAAATGAGGTAATAATCAGATTTACATAACCATAGATAACTTGCTCCCAGCTGTGAAGAACAAGATAACTACCCGTTACGATAGTCATATCCACTAATAAGATAACACGCCCAAGGGAGATATCACGATATTTATTGACTATCGCTGCAACAATATCCGAACCACCAGAACTGCCATTATAAGATAATCCAAAAGCTAAACCAACGCCACAAAATGATGCACCAATAATAGCTGCCATAAAAGGCTGACCATGTAAGAGTCCTGGATGTGGGAATACTAAGCCCATAACCTTTGTGATAACTGTCAGCATCACAACGCCATAGATCGTACGGATACAGAACTTCAAGCCTAAAACTTTCAGTGCGATGGCTAATAAAATTGCATTTAGAACAAAATAAGTGTTGGCAACAGAGATTCCTTGTCCCCATTGTAAGATGGATGCCAAACCAGCAACTCCACCATTACCGATGTGATTAGGTAGTAGAAAAACCATCCAGCCGATAGCATAGGACAGCATACCTACGGCTATCATTACATAATCTAAGATTTCCCGATAAAGGACCTTCTTATTAATCTTGTTAATCATACATTTAAGGATATGAGTGAAATGACGCTACAAATTTAGATAAATTTTCCGAAACAAAGCACTTGCACAGAAAAAATAGAGTACCTTTGCAAAAAATAATATATACCCTGAGGATGTAGAAGAAGAGTCGTATACGGCAATTCATAGAGAAGTACAACAGATATATACATAAAAGGCTACTTTTGAAGGACATATCGACGATGTACAAACACATTATTTACATCCTCTTTCACTTGCATCTTTTTGCAGAATATTAGCAATATGCCAGAAGATTTCGACATACATGAAGAAAGGCTGAACTCGGTTGAGAAAGATTTCGAAAATGCCCTGCGACCACTGAGATTTGATGATTTCAGCGGACAGCAGAAGGTTGTCGAAAACCTCAGCGTCTTTGTTGAAGCCGCTAAGTTCCGTGGCGAACCGCTCGACCACACCCTCTTGCACGGTCCTCCGGGATTGGGTAAAACAACGTTGAGTAATATTATTGCCAACGAATTGGGCGTCGGTTTCAAGATTACCTCTGGGCCAGTCCTTGACAAACCGGGCGACCTTGCAGGTATTCTTACCTCCTTAGAGCCTAACGATGTCTTATTTATTGACGAGATACACCGCCTTTCTCCTGTCGTAGAGGAGTATCTTTACTCTGCGATGGAGGACTATCGTATCGATATTATGATTGATAAGGGACCATCTGCACGCTCTATCCAGATTGACCTCAACCCTTTCACTCTCGTTGGTGCTACGACACGAAGCGGACTCCTCACTGCCCCACTCCGTGCCCGATTCGGTATCAATCTCCATTTAGAGTATTACGACCCAGAGACCTTGAAGCGCATCATCAAGCGTTCGGCTGCACTATTGAAAGTACCTATCGTGGATGAAGCTGCTGATGAGATTGCACGCCGCTCACGTGGTACGCCACGTATCTGTAACTCCCTACTCCGCCGTGTACGCGACTTCGCACAGGTGAAGGGTAATGGTACTATCACACCCGAAATCGCAACGATGTCACTGCAATCATTGAACATTGACAAATATGGTTTGGACGAGATAGACAATAAGATTCTACTCACCATTATCGATAAGTTCCGTGGTGGACCAGTAGGTGTTTCAACCATCGCTACGGCCATCGGTGAGGATTCTGGTACGGTAGAAGAGGTTTACGAACCTTTCCTTATCATGGAAGGATTTATCAAACGAACCCCTCGTGGACGTGTGGCAACGCAGCTTGCCTACGACCATCTCGGACGAAACTCATATCAAGACAATCCTCTACAACCGGGATTATTCGATTAAAAGACACTCCATTGCAAACGTTCACTATGAACAATGCAATGGAGTTTTTATTTTAACCGTTCCCTTACTCACTGATATTTGTAAACTATTTTTACACAACTCAAAAACAATACATGCTCTTTTAGCTTCTAAAAGACGCCTAATTGGCTTGCAAAAGACGCCCTTTTGAGGTCTAACTAACGCCCTTTTGAAGTCCAATTAAGCACCTTTTACTTTACTACTTTATAACTAACTGATTTACCGATGATTACAAACTCACATTTTACACATGTTTTTATCCTTGTTTATTGATGTTTTACCCGATTTTATGTAATGATTTTTCAAAACCTTATCTATGGATTTTCAAGGTTTTAAAATGAAAAGGTTTTCTGTGGTGAAGGAGGATTATAAATTGCTAACACATATCAAACCGCGATTTTTAAGAGGCTAATGATTCTTTTACAACTACATCTTTTTGAAGTGTCCTACTAATTTCCTAACTTTGTCGCTATGATTATTCAAATGCATAAACCCAAGGCAAGAATGGAAGAACTGGACTTTATTAAGTTCGTCTTCATCACGTTGATGATTGCCTTCCACCTTACTTATATTGGCGATACCTACCCTGTTGCTAAACAGTTAGTCTATACTTTTCACATGCCGGGCTTCCTATTGGTGTCGGGTTATCTGTTTAATGTAAATAAGTCGTGGGCTGCTTTTAGGAAAACAATGCTTTGGATATTCATTCCATACGCTGTGATGGAAAGTGGTTACACCGTAATGGCTTCACTACTTCCTATCCGTGAACACATTGACCACTTAACGGTAGGAGTACTAATTGACCATATCTTCCTTCATCCGATGGGACCTTATTGGTACCTACATACATTAATGCTTTGTGGTATTTGCTATTATCTCGCTTTCATGAAACTGGAAGGTCGCCTCTCATCGGTATGGAAACAAGAGAAACCATTACTCCCTATCAAAATGCTGAGTTTGGATAATCAGGTGCTATTAGGTAGGTTTACACTTCTTGCTCTGTTCCTTTGGTTGCTCTCTTACGCCTGTGGACTACTCTCAATAGCCAATGCAGCCTACTTCCTTGTAGGTGCTATTGTGCGCCAAGCGGTGGGCAATTTCCGTCTGGCTTTCCCTGCACGTTGGTGGACAGTAGGACTTTTAGTAGTATGGTGTATCGACCCTATCCATTATGATAAGGCATCATTTGCAGGTGCGTGTTTGGTTTTCTTAGTTATTGGTTCGCTGTTGTGGCTTTATCAATTAGGAATTCCTCAACCACTGCGCGACCTCTTTCTCTTTATCGGGCGTAACACTTTGCCCCTCTTACTATTCTCCCCTATCTTCACGATTCTTGCCAAATTGTATCAGCCTTTACTACTTCGTGTAGAGCCAACGGGAATGTTCTTCCTTGCCGTCAGTGTGGTATTTGCCATTGCAGGCTCGTTTACCATTACATGGTTGATGGATGTTACGGGCATCTCAAAGCTATTCTTTGGAAAGAAAGGGCTAATATGAAGGAAGAGATTAGGTAGTTATTGTTTATTAGCCTAATTGGCCCTATTAGCCTAATTAGCCCAATAAGACTAATTAGGCTGATAAGTTTTCCCTATATTCTTTCCTGCTTTATCGGTGTTCCATCGAGCGTATAAGCTGTGAAGACACCATGCTCATAGGTCATGAAGGTTGCCACATTCCCTCCTTTGGGGAAAGTGATAGAACCGAGATTGCAAACAAGCGTACCCTCTTGTTGGGTGAGTTCCCATAGATGCGTATGCCCATAGACAATCGCATCAACATTCCCTTTTGGCATAGAGGATTTGTTATAGATATGTCCGTGAGTCAAAAAGAGCTTTCGCCCCTCATCAACCAACATCAAATAGTCGGACATCATTGGGAAATCAAGTAACATCTGGTCTACCTCGGCATCACAGTTTCCACGCACAGCCACGATGTTATTAGCACGTTTATTCAGTGCTTCCACAATCCCTTTGGCATCTATTCCTTCTGGGATAGAGTTGCGTGGACCATAATTCAGTATGTCTCCAAGTACGCAAAGCATATCACAATGCTCACGATCATAGAATTGTAGCACCTTCTCCAGTGCTGGCAGACATCCGTGGATATCTGATACCAATAGATATTTCATATCACTTTGATTAATTGTTTCTATGGCAAAGGTAATGTTATTTTCTCATATAACCTTTTAATTTAATACCTACTAACAAATTGTCGTTGGTTTAAGTCATTAAATTCTTCAGTTTGACAAACCTAAAAACAAAATACATTCCGTAGAAAACAATCTCCTACTAACCATATAAAAAGTATCACACGTATCTAACAGAATTCTTCTACAAATAAGACTTACAATCGTAGAAAGCATTAGATATTATTCTTTTAATTATTTCTGTCATTTTATTTGATTGTTTAAAACTTTTAGTTATATTTGCGACATATTTATTTATTACATACAACCCTACCTAAGAATAACATAAAAGCCAGCCTTATGAATATGAAAAGACGCTTATTTTCTTCCTTATTTATACTGCCGATAATCGTCAGCTTTGTTCAACAAATATCCACTACTACAAGTATTGTTGTCAGCTATACCTATAATAGCTAAAGTTAAAAAGAAAATTATTTAATAAAAAGCAGATAATCAAAGACGAACCTATTGTTTCGGCTTTGGCGTCTGCTTTCTTTAATTTAGGAAAGATGGAGATAAAAGATATCTTTATGCTTCGTAAGCAGGGACGAACGGAGGAGGCATACGCTGCTATTCTACCAATGTATGCTGTGCACAAAGGGCATTACACGACCATTGCAATGTTCTGGGTAGGCGTAGACATGATGAAGCTTCGCTATCAACAACGTCAGTTAGAAGAAGCCTATAAGATATTCAGGAGTTTGCTGAGGCTCTATCCTACAATGGACGACAAGGACTTAAAAGGACAGAGTGCCTTAATGCGTGCTGCCTTATTGGTATTTGATCATCATCCAGAATTCTCTATGCTCGACTTTATCACACAATGGGGTATCACCCGATTGACAGATGAAGACTGGACAATGGAGCAAGGCAACGGTCATCCTATTCCCTCAATAGGAATGCGTATCGTGGGAAAAGTCTTTAAGGAAGTGGAAAGTAAGCCAACAGTTGACATGGCTTTAAAGTCTGCACCAATATTGGCGGAAGCACTGAAACATAGCCCATACAACATGCACAACCAACGTTACAAAGCAATGGTTTATCGGATTATGGGCAAAAAAGATAAGGCTATCAACATCTATACCCACCTTATCAAGAATCACCGACAGTCCTATCTTTTTCATGAACTGTCAGAACTCATTGATGACGAACGCTACAAGATTGCACTTCTCTGTAAAGCTATCTCCGTACAACGAGAGGAAAAGTTCCGCCAACGTATGCGTTTCACCCTTGCTGGCTTACTCTTTAGAAAAGACAAAGCCCGCGCCCGCTACGAATTAGATAAATGTATTACCGTACGAAAGCAGTTAGGCTATTCCATTACATGGGAAATGCAAAACCTCGCAGCAAGTCTGGAAGAAATAGAACCCGTAACAGAAGGTGACGAAAAAAGCTTTTATAGAGAGCAAGAAGTGGTATTAAAAGAACTTGCAAGGTAATATTTCCACATATCTAACTATTTTTCTTATCTTTGTAGCACATTTTATTGAATCATTACATCTACCTTATGAAACATTTATTTTTATCAGCCTTAATACTTATGGGACTGACATCATGCCAGATTGCAGGCTTAACTTCTGGCTATTCTCATCTATCAGATGCACAAAAGAAGAGAGTTATAACACTTGAAGAAAACATTGACGATATTCATGACTTCTCAAAAGTATACAAAGTCAGCCTTAATCAGGTAAAACAATATATCGAAACACACGATAAAGTACTGCTATATGATTATACTCCTTTCTGTCATTCTACCTATTGTGTGTCGCCTGCAGCCTTAGTATCTCAATGCAAAGACAAGGGAATTAACGTTCTTGTCATCTCGGATATATATGATGACATTTTCAAACAAAAGCATACTACGTTCCCTATGCTGATGATTGATACAAAGCAGTTCCCGACTAAATGGAGGGCAAAATACAGTAAACTATTCTATTTTCCCTTGACTGGACACACAGACAAAGAACTGAACTACGCAAGATTTCATTACTTTGAGAAAGGGAAGTATATCAAGAGTTACAAGAACTCAAATGATATTTGATTTTCCTATCATGGTAAAATAAAACCTCCATAATCTCTGACTCCGTCTGGAATTTACACAAAAAGACAAAGAAATATATTGACAAAATGTTCTAAAAAGAGGTAGAAAAATGGCTTAAAAAACGACTTGTTCTAACACCTTTGTAAGTTACTTGTTATCAAATAGTTGCAAAGAGGGATTTCAAAAGGTGCTTAATAAGGCTTCAAAAGGGCGTTAGTTAGACCTCAAAAGGGCATCTTTTGCAAGCCAATTGAGCGTTATTTGCAAGCCATTTGATGGTCTTTACAAAATCAACATGTGAAAAATTCGGACAAAACTAACGACACTAAACTTCACAATAAAGGATAATGAAAAGGGGGACTCTCCACGTCTACTCCATTTTTCCAGCATGAAAAGTCATCAAAGCATATCTATCAGAGGAAAAGGAACTATCAAACACTGTGCTTTCAGGATATAGAGAACATCTTGTCAGTAGGATATTAGGCTACTTCCACAGCCACCATAAAACGAAAGATGCCGTATCCAACGTGTGGATACAGCATCCTCATTATTGTTAGTATGCGAAAAGCAGTTTTGTACTGCCAATCAACATGAACATTAAAAGGCTCTTTACTTAACTTTTTCCTCTGGTGCAAGCATGTGCTCTGGTGACAAGATAGCATCGAGTTTCTCCTTAGAAAGGAGCTTATGCTCAAGTACAAGGTCATAAACAGACCCTCCAGTTTCGAGGGCTTCCTTAGCAATCTTAGTACTGTTCTTATATCCGATATATGGATTCAGTGCTGTCACGATACCGATAGAGTGCTTCACCATCTCAAGGCAACGATCCTTATTCACCGTGATACCGTCGATACACTTCTCACGCAGCGTGTCCATAGCATTTGGCAACCAAGTAAGGTCCTCAATAAGACACTCTGTAATGATTGGCTCCATTACGTTCAGCTGCAACTGTCCAGCCTCAGCAGCAATCATAACGGTTGTATCATTACCGATAACCTTGAAACAAGTTTGGTTGGTTACCTCTGGAATAACAGGGTTCACCTTACCCGGCATGATACTTGAACCTGGTGCCATCGGTGGGAGATTGATTTCATTCAGACCGCAACGAGGACCAGAAGCCAACAGACGAAGGTCGTTACAAATCTTAGAAAGCTTAACAGCCAAACGCTTCAAAGCACTTGAATAGCTAACATAAGCACCTGTATCAGGGGTAGCCTCAACAAGGTCGACACCTGCAATGAAGTCCATTCCCGTCAGTTCACTGAGCTTCTCAGCACAAATCTTTGGGAAACCAGGAGCAGCATTTAGACCCGTTCCGATAGCAGTACCACCCATATTGATTTCGTGCAAGAGAGCAGCATTACGATTAAGGTTAGCAATCTCCTCCTCCAAAGTATTGGCAAAGGCATTGAACTCCTGACCGCTTGTCATAGGAACAGCATCCTGCAGCTGTGTACGACCCATCTTAATGACGTGCTTGAACTCCTCACCCTTTCTGCGGAAAGCAGCTATGAGTTCGCTCAGAGAGGCTATAAGTTTCTTGTTCAGAAGGATGAGTGTCAGACGAATAGTAGTTGGATAGACATCATTCGTTGACTGACCACAGTTGGCATGGTCGTTAGGAGAACAGTATTGGAACTCACCTTTCTTGTGACCCATAATCTCACAAGCACGGTTAGCAATTACTTCATTAGCATTCATGTTGACAGATGTGCCCGCACCTCCTTGTACCATATCGGTCACAAAGTTCTCGTGCATCTTGCCATCAATCAACTCACGGCATGCCTGAGCCATCGCATCAGCCACCTCATCACTGATTTCACCAAGCTGACGGTTGGTTTCTACAGCAGCCAATTTAACGTAAGCAATCGCAACAACATAGTCGGGATAATCACACATACGTTTACGTGAAATGTGATAGTTATTGATAGCACGCTGTGTCTGCACACCATAATAAGCCTCTTCTGGAACTTGGAGTTCACCTAAGAGGTCGCTTTCTACACGAAATTTCTTTTCTTCCATGATTTTATTTTGATAAAGTTAGCGTTATTCTCTTTCACTAACGGGAAGAGAATGTTTTATTTCTTTTTTTGATAAGAATACCTTTCAGTATCTTTTCTATCTCTTTTCTTTCCTCTTTTTAATAGGCCTTGATTCTGTACATAAAGCCCAATTCGATGCGATTAGTATTGTACTTATCCAAGCCTACACCGTCCTTATAGGTTACTTTCTTGCCCACATAGGCTAAGAAGACACGGAGGTCTTGACTCTTGACAGGGTAATACTCCACACTACCTACATAGCCATAGCTCTTACGGAAGTCCTTAAAACGGTCAATCTTTGTGACACTTGCCGTCTCATACATTCCTTTCAGCATCAGATTCCAACGTGGAACAAACTGCCAATTGAGCTTTGTTACGAAGGAATTATAATGTATATCGCTCATCCATACATTACCAGTATATCCAGAGAATGAACTCCCCAATTCGTTTGTCGCTATGCCCAAACGGTCGATTCCATCGTTTTGAGCCATGTAATCAAAGTAACATTGCAGTCTGTCTAACTGTAGTTTCTGTCCCAAGATGAGAATACGACTATACTTATGTTTCGCCTCTCCTTGTATTCCCCATGACCAACGTGTATGCAATCTGTCGTTCAGAAAACTTCCATTCCAGTTCAAACAGTAGGCAAGTGGGTTACGTGGCTTCTCCAACAGTCTACTATATGTACCATCACCCTCGATGGATACGGGATTATTACCATATACCTCACTGAACTTTTCGTTGTGAGAATTGGTAATACCAAGTACAAACTCTTGTGACGGAACAGGCTTATATACGGCTGTAACACCTGCCATATAACAATCCATAGAGCCCGTCATATCAGAGAACTGATAGATATAGACAGGGTTCTCATCCACTTCAAAACCGCCAAGACTCTGACATACCTTTCCAGCTTCAAGGCGAAACTTATCAGAGAACTTATAACCAATCATCATAATATCGGTTGCCTTAGCAAGATTATCCTCACTTCTCGCCTCTGTTGTGCTGTTCAGACGATGGCGCAAGCGATAGTAGAGCTTATCAGTTAGATTACCTTTGATTTCTAAACGAAGGGTCTTATTCGTGAAACCCGTACTCCACTGGTGGTCTACATCCGATACTACCTGCGCATTAGCAGCATAGTTAATGTAGACATTAAACATATCATTGCTTTTCTTTAGGTGCGCTACCTCTTCAGCAAGCGACTTAAACCGACTATCATCGATACCATATTCGTGGTTGTCCTGTGCGTTTGCACCAAGAGAAAGAGCAAGCAAACAGGTACACAACAGCGTCTTCTTCATTTTGATATATGTTTTATTTCGGTCTTTTTTTAAGGATAAGCTCAAATAATAAAATGGGCTGACACAACCCACAGTCACACTCATTAAACTTCATATAGCTGGAAAAACGAAGTAATCCTACTAAAACTAAGGCTATAAGCCTATTCCATGAGCGTTGTGTTCTACGTAATAGTTTGTATCACAAAAGTAGAAAAAATATTGATAGGTTTTACAAATACCATAAATAAAAACAAGGCGTTTAACTTTCTTTAGTATCATATCGCAAGCCGAAGAGGTAGTTATCGTAAATGTAGACGGAACTAAGGTGACATTATGACAAGTAAAGCTATGAACTAAGACCGTATAAAGACGACAAAAACTATACTTTATCAACTCAGTCAAATACCCCTGAGTTGTCTCAAAATGATTGCTTTTATCAGTAAAAACATTGGTTATAAAGGCGATAAGTAGCGGGAAATGACAAATTATTATGAAATTCCTAACACACTTCAAAAATAATCGCTACTTTTGCAGAAGGTAAACTGCACCCACCGAAAGGACTGGGTAATGAATCAGTTATGAGTAAACGATTGCTTTTCACACTTGGAACGCTACTGTTGCTTTCTACAACTGCAACAGCGCAAGACCATATCAACCCCGAAGATCGCGTAGTAGATATGGACTCTCCTACGTTTGTACCTATGGTCCATATCGGTAAGGCAAAGGTAGGTGCTGATAGCATTCAATATGTCAGAACAAGCAAAGTTTACGTCTTCCCACCGCTTGAATTCAAGAATAAGGCACAAGAAACAGCTTACTATCGATTGGTTTATAACATCAAAAAGGTGCTGCCAATAGCCAAGGAGTGTAACCAGATCATTCTCGAAACGGGTGCTTATCTTGAGACTATTCCTACTAAGAAAGAGCGTGACGAACACATGAAGAAGGTAGAGAAAGAAATATGGAACACCTATAAGCCACGTATGAAAAAACTGACATTCACGCAAGGTAAACTGCTTATTAAGCTCATCGATCGTGAGTGTAATTCAACTTCTTACGAGCTTGTACAAGCTTTCCTCGGTCCTGTGCGAGCAGGTTTCTATCAGGCTTTTGCTTGGGCTTTCGGCAGTAGTTTGAAGAAACGCTACGAGCCAAATGGAGCCGACAGACTTGTAGAGCGCATTGTCTTGCAGGTTGAGGCTGGACAATTGTAATCCTCTCTCCCTTCTATTTTGTTTTAAGAAGGTATAAAATAAAACGCTGGAAAGGATAAATAAAAAAGGCGTAGAGCTGTTATAAGACAACAGCTTTACGCCTTTTTCGAATTATTTTCATGAAAATAAATATTTTTCTTCATGAAAATAAATATTTCTTTTCACGTAAATAATTTCTTTTTTTCATGGAAATAATTCGCAAAACATACCTTTTAAAGAATTGAGAAGAAAGATAAAAAGGGATTATTACAGCCTAAAAAACACTACATTTACGGCCTCTTATAAGTATAGTACACTCTCATTACCCTCGTTAAAAAGCAGATCAAGAATACTAAGGTTAGGCAGGAAGCCAAACTTCTGTTGATAAACTTGATAGTAACGACGAGGAACAAAGTCGGTATCGACACCTGAATGTTTCGGACGAATTATCTCTCTGAAATCATCGGTTCCATCGGGAACATCCTTCTGATAGGTATCTGTGCGACGCATACATGGCATAATATCGATGAGTTCGCACATTTTTAGTGTTATCTCCCAATTGAAATCATAGAGATACTTCCATTTTCGCTCGAAGAATGGGCGTATATCGTCTTCATAATATTCAAAGAACGGACTCTCACCATAAGAAGACAGCAGCGCATTCCAGTGCTGATGGCGCCAATTATCATGGTCGCTGATACGCACATCCTTCATCGGACACTTCAAAGTCTCAAACTTCTCGACAGGGATAGAGAGGGTCTGCGGACCATTCGCAGAAGCTATTACGCAACGATTACGATAGGTCTGCTTAACAAAGTTATCGTGTTGCTCTATCAAACAGCTGTCATAACGGTTCAGTTTCTGATACCATTGAATGGGCGCAAAGTAAGCTGAGGAGAGTAAGACCTCCCCAAGCCCCTCCGAAGGAGGGGATGTCAAGTTACCGATGTCGGTCTTATTTGAATTGACAATGTTATTGTTATCAGAATATGCCATAACAGTTTTACGTATAATATGATTGAACGATGACAAAAAAGGAGGGGATGTGTAACGTTTACCAAACATAGGTAACTTGCACATCCCCTCCTTTGGAGGGGCTTGGGGAGGTCCTTTGAGGCACCTACTTTATATTATCCACCCAGTTAAACAGTCTGTGCCAACGGATTCCTCCAAAGCCCTTGCGGTCTGGATCACTTGACCACCAGATGAAGATTGGCTTACCTACGACGTGATCCTCTGGTACAAAGCCCCAATAACGGCTATCGGCAGAGTTGTGACGGTTATCACCCATCATCCAGTAATAGTCCATCTTAAAGGTGTAGCTATTAGCTGGTTTACCGTTGATATATATTTTTCCGTTCTTAACCTGTAAGTCGTTGTTCTCATAAACCTTAATACAACGCTCATAAACAGGGAGATTCTCTAATGTCAATTTAATCGATTTACCCTTTGCAGGAATCCAAATAGGACCATAGTTATCGCGTGTCCAGCCTGTAAAACCATTGAGCGGATAATACGGGCCAGAGTAGAGATCCTTATCTGTTACAGGACGAATAGACTGGATAAGTCCCTGACGCTTCAACTCAGCAACGGCTCGTTTGGTCAATGGCATATAACCATCGTAAGCCAATACAGCATCGTTAAGCACATAACCTTGGCTAAGGTCATATCCATGTAGACGGCTAAGGCTCTGTACATCCTCGTCACTGATTTCTAAATCCTTACGAAGTTCGTCGTAACGTTCCCCAATGAAATCAGAAACAGAGATGTTTTTAAACTTCACAAAATAGGTATATTCAACTTTCTCAGGCTCTTTATTTGCCTTTCCGTCAATATAAACAATCTTGTCTTTAATCTGCAAAGTCTGTCCAGGAAGACCTACACAACGTTTCACATAGTTCTCACGACGGTCAGTAGGACGCCAATCCAATGCTCCGTAGGTACCTACATTTCTCAAAATATAAGCCCTACCCGTAGCATATGCCTTATCAAAGAAAGCACGCTGTTGGAGTGTGTTCATCGCCGACAGATTGATATTAGGATTCTGTTGTGCGAGGAAGTTCGTACCCAATGTATAGACATCATGGTAGTAATCATTGCCCTGATAAGCAGGCTCACTCATGATAGTATCACCTGCTGGGAAGTTGAAAACAACGATATCATTGAGCTGTACCTTACCCAAACCCTTCACACGACGATAGTCCCAATGTGGCCAAGAGATATAGCTCTTAGTATTGATAATAGGTAAGGTGTGCTGTGTCAGCGGCATTGTCAATGGTGTCTCAGGAATACGAGGACCATAACTTACCTTCGAAACAAAGAGGTAATCGCCCGTAAGGAGTGACTTCTCAAGGGAAGAAGAAGGGATAACATAGTTCTGGAAGAAGAAGAGATTGATGAAATACACTGCTACCAATGCAAAGAGTAGAGCATCAACCCATCCCATAACAAAGCGAATAGGACCTTCTGAATCCTTCCACCACTGCCAACGAATCTTCTTTGTGATATACACATCAAAGATAAATGGAACGACTAATAAGCCCAACCAACTCTTTACCCAAAATAGGAAAAGGAGGTAGAGAACGAGAACACAAATAAACTTTGCCCATTGCTTCTTTGGATTCAGGGCTGCTTTTTCTTTATCTATCATGATGGTGATAAGTGATGGGTGGTGAGTGATGGGTGGTGATGAAATGTTGGAAATTCAAATACTGGATAATGAGATATATGATGGTGCATGATAAATAACTATTAGTTTTGAAAACTATCAGTAATCATCAACAGCCAACACCCAATACTCAGCACCCAAGATTAAAACTTAAATAAATCGCTTGTTGTAAGCAAACCAGTGTGGTCTTTGGTATATTCTGCTGCTAAGACAGCACCGAGCGCAAAGCCCTTGCGGCTGTGAGCATCGTGAGTAATCGTAATCTTATCAGCCTCTGAGTCATAGATGATGCTGTGAATACCAGGCACTTCATCACGTCGAATAGATGCAATAGGAAGTTCATTAGGAGCAACTTTATTGCTACCTGACTCCGTACCATCGGCAGCATGCTGGAAACCTTTTACCCACTTGTCTTTGCGGTCAAGGTCATTGATGATCTCTTCTGCAAGGGTAATGGCTGTTCCTGAGGGTGCATCGAGTTTGTGAACATGATGTACTTCCTCCATCTCAACGCTATACTGTGGGAAACCATTCATTATCTTTGCTAAATAACGATTGACAGCAGAGAAAATAGCAACGCCAATTGAGAAGTTACTTGCCCAAAACAAGGTCTGCCCTCCTTCGGTACACATACGCTCAACCTCTGCCTTATGGTCCTGCATCCAGCCCGTAGAGCCACTAACTACCTTCACGTTATGTGCAAAAGCACGCTGATAATTGGCAAAAGCAGCCGTAGGATTCGTAAATTCAATGGCTACATCAGCCGATGCAAATGCAGGAGAATCGAAGTCCTCTATGTTGTCAACATCAATAATACTTACGATTTCGTGGCCACGTTCAAGGGCTATCTGTTCTATCATATGCCCCATCTTGCCATAGCCTATCAATGCTATTTTCATAATTAATCTGAATTAAAACATTGCAAAGGTAGCTGATTTGCGGCATAAAACAAAATAAGTTTACGTATTTTTAAATAAGGTATAGACAAGTCGAGAGTTGGCTTTTACTGATAAAACAACAGATAGGTTTCTACCCCACTTGCCATTTTCAACCATCGTGTTGACGCCCCGCACGTCTGGTGCTGATGGCAAACACGCATCGTGCGAGTGCTAAACACCAATGGTGCGGAGCACTAAGAAGCATAGAACTATGGTGCAGAATAATAAGAAAAATACGTAGAAAAGACTTCTATTTTTCTTAAAAACTTTGTATATTTGCGTACTGATACAAACCAAGAATCTATTATGGAACAACTCATCCACTACGTATGGAAACACAAGCTGTTTCCGTTGACAGGGCTGAAAACCACTGACGGACAGGAGGTGGAAGTCATTGACGCTGGACTACATAATCACAACGCTGGACCTGACTTCTTCAATGCAAAAGTGAAGATAGGCGGAACGCTGTGGGTGGGTAATGTGGAGATACACGACCGTGCGTCTGACTGGTTTCTGCACCGACACGACCGCGATCCAAACTATAACAACGTTATTCTGCACGTAGCGGAAACTATCGACGTAGATGTTAAGACAAGACAAGGCGACTATCCGCCACAAATGCGACTGCAAGTGCCGACAGATGTGCGAGAACATTACGAAGAACTGCTCACAACGGACGAATATCCGGCTTGTTATCGCATCATCCCCAACCTATCAAAACTGATGGTTCATTCGTGGATGAGTGCCTTACAGACGGAAAGGTTGGAACAGAAGACAGAGGCGATAGCTCAACGAGTGAAGGACTGTGACGGCTCTTGGGAAGCAGCTTACTTCGTTACGCTTGCCCGCAATTATGGTTTTGGCATCAATGGGGACGCTTTCGAGACATGGGCTAAGCTAATTCCTTTACAGAGTGTGGCTCATCATCGGGACAATCTCATGCAGATTGAAGCCTTCTTCTTGGGGCAGGCTGGATTGTTAGATACAGCAGCTATCCCCGAAAGATATCAACAACAAGCACTGAACGACAGCTATTTCAAAGAACTGAAAAGCGAATATCAGTACTTAGCACATAAGTTTGGACTACAAGCGATGGATGCCAATCAATGGCGATTCCTTCGCTTACGACCACAGAACTTTCCGCATATCCGCATCGCACAACTCGCTCGACTCTACTATGAACAGCGGGCTGGATTGTCTCAGTTGTTGGAGTGTGAGAGTGTTAAGCAGGTACGAGAACTATTAGCAACACAAGTAACTCGCTACTGGGAGACGCATTACGTCTTTGGAGAAGAGAGTGCAAAGAGCGAGAAGAAGCTATCAGCAGCATCGCTGAATTTGCAGATCATCAACACCGTTGCACCTATCCTCTTCGCATACGGCAAACACAAGAATGCTGAAAAGTACTGCGAACGTGCCTTCGACTTCCTCGAAGCGTTAAAAGCAGAGGATAATCACATTGTTAGAATGTGGAAGGAAGTGGGGCTAATGGTAGAGACTGCGGGCGATTCGCAAGCCCTTATACAACTAAAAAAGGAGTACTGCGACCGAAAAGACTGCCTACGTTGCAGGATTGGATATGAATATTTGAAGGGGAGTTCATCATTAAAGGGTTAGGAAAATTGGATATATAAGGCTAATGGGCATATAAGGCTAATAGGCCTAATAAGCCTAATAAAAGCCTAAAAACAACATAGATTATGGAAAAGAAGAAATACATCTTTGAGACAAGACTGGATGTTCGCGACTATGAGTGCGACATCCAAGGTATCGTTAACAATGCAAACTATCTGCATTACACCGAGCATACACGCCATAGATTCCTCAAATCATTGGGCGTAAGCTTCTCTGAACTACACGAAAAAGGCGTTGACGCCGTTGTAGCACGTATGCAGCTCACTTATAAAGTACCGTTTACTTGCGACGATGAGATCATCTCGCGTATGTCATTAAAGAAGAATGGACTACGTTGGGTGTTCTCTCACGACCTCTTCCGTGCCAGTGACGAACGCCTCTGTTTCCATGCAGATGTAGATCTTGTGACGCTCATCAATGGTAGATTGGGCAGTAGCAAGGAATACGACGAAGCGTTTGCAAGAGTATTGTAAAAGTCTATCAACTCCCTAAGCCTTCCCTTCTTTCGGGGAAGGTAAGGAGCTACTACTTATCATTACCTACACCATGGAATCCTTAAACTCAATCCTACTAACCCGACTCACTCGCTTTAATCTCAGCGAATTGGCTGAACTTTATAAGCGGGCTGGCTCTGCAACTGCCGTTATAGAACACAAACGGGACATCAGAGAGATTCTGCCTGATGCCTCAACGCATCTTATAAAAGCCTTGAAAGATGTTGATAGCCTAAGAGAAAGAGCCGAACAAGAATTGGAATACGACCGTCTGCATCACATTGAGCCTATCTGTATGAATGACACTCGCTATCCACAGCGGCTCAAAGAGTGCCCAGATGCACCTATCCTACTCTATTATCTCGGTAATGCAGACCTCAATAATCGACACGTTATCAATATTATCGGTACACGACACTGCACCACCTACGGACAAGATATTATCCGTTCGTTTGTCAGAGAACTAAAAGTACTTTGCCCTGATGTACTCATCCTCAGTGGACTGGCTTACGGAGTAGATATCCATGCACACCGAGCTGCCTTAGAGAATGGCTTTGAAACCATCGGTGTATTAGCACACGGACTTGACGACATCTATCCTCGTGGACACAAAGATACAGCCCTAAAAATGATTGAACAAGGTGGATTGCTGACGGAGTACACCACGCATACACAGCCCGTTGCTCGAAACTTCGTACAACGAAACCGTATCGTGGCGGGTTGTGCAGATGCTACTATCCTCATAGAGTCGGCTGCCAAGGGCGGAGGACTGATCACTTGCAGTATCGCCCGCAGCTATGGACGAGAAGTATTTGCCTTCCCTGGCTCCATACATTCGGATTATAGCGAGGGCTGTAACAACCTTATTCGCGATAATGGGGCGGCTCTCATCACATCAGCAACAGACTTTGTGAAGGCGATGGGATGGGATGAAGATATCAAATTGGAGCAGGCACAACAACGAGGAATTGAACGAACGCTTTTCCCTGATTTGTCTTCAGAAGAGGCAGCTATCGTTCGGGTGCTCGCTAAAAACAATGACTTGCAGATTAATCTCTTGTCTATTCAAGCAAATATCCCTATTTCACGGCTCACTGGAATACTCTTTACATTGGAAATGAAGGGAGTCATCAGAGCTATGGCTGGCGGTTGTTATCATCTTCTGGCATAGTATCTTAATACCATAAAAGAAACTTATACTGAAAAAAAGGACATCTCTTTGCCACAATTCTGCCCTATCTTCCGTCTCTATATATGTGAACAATTACAGATTTATCAACCTAATTAAACATCAAGACAATGAAAACAACAATCTTTACTATCGCATTCGCTGTAGCTATTCTATGTTCAAGCTGCACCGTAAAAGCCAACCCAACGAGTCTCATCATACAGCCTAAGAATGATGAGGTGGAATCTATTTTCAAAGAGTTTAAGAGTGGAGACAACGTCACTTACGTCAACTTGCCTAAGACACTCATTAAGCTTGGACTGAAGGCTACCAACGACAAGACTGCTAATGCACTTGCTGAGCAAATCGACGGACTACAAGTTTTAACTTTCGAAAAGGCTAATCAAAAGACAAAAGACGGCTTATACAACCGTATCAGTAAGTTGGAATCAAAGGGATATGAGCCTATGGTAAAGACAAATGAGGACGGAGAAAAGGTCAGAATATTCATTAAGGGCAACGAGAAGGAAGTGCAGAGCCTTGTTGTCTTCGCTATGGAAAAAGAAGAATGCTCACTCATCAATATTGTAGGACATATCAATCCAGCTAACATTGATGATATCGTAAAGTCACAGACAAAGTAAACAAGGACAATACATGAAACGGATTCTTATTTTATTTGCCTTTTCTATTAGCGTATTAGGGGCTTCTGCGCAAAGCGTAGAAGCGCTATTCAGACAATACAAAAGTGAGAAGAATGTAGAATATTTACACATTCCACGTTTTATAATGTCAATGGCTAAGATGCTTACAAAAGCAGAGCTTGAAGAAGCTAAGGCATTAAAAGCAATCTCTTCTATTCGGATTCTTAGCTTGGAAGAATGTTCTCCAATCGTTAGACAGAACTTTCAAAAGACACTTCAGACCTTTCACCCAAGTGGATATACGCCAATCATCTTCAACAAAGAGGCTGATGAGACCAATTATATCTACGTAAAAGAAAAGAAAGGATATATCCGTGAACTGCTCATTCTTTCTACTGACAAGCAAGATGGAGCTATTGTCCATATTAAAGGCAGGATAAAACCCGACGAGGTGAACACTGTTGTAAAACAGAATACAAAGAAGAAACTGAAAGAACTATAAGGTGTATTGCGATTTACTACGTACACTATAGTTTCTTATTGCCCACAGTGCACATCTATTATCTATGCAAGCAAGCGAATTCAAACAGCTATTCCTACCCTGCCATCGGAAACTCTTTTCGGTGGCATATAGGCTGATGAGCAACGCGCAAGCTGCTGAGGATATAGTGCAAGAGACCTTCTTAAAACTCTGGATGCAGCGTGATAAGATTGAAAGGATTGACAATCCTGAGGCTTATAGCATAACAGTACTACGCCGACTATTCTATGACAGAATGAGGACAGGGCATCTACAAGAAGTCGACAAAGATGTGGGAAGTCTACAAATCACCTCATCACAGAACATAAGTAGGCAATTAGAGCAGGCTGACGAATACCAACGAGTAAGACAGTTAATTACCCATCTGCCCGAACCACAAGCTAAAATCATGCTGATGCGTGATGTTGAAGACCGCAGTTTTGAGGAAATCAGCATAGAAACAGGACTTACGGAGGTGAATATAAGAAGTATTCTCAGCCGTGCCCGCAAGAAGATTAGAGAACAGATAAAAGCAATGAGATATGATAAAGACTGAAGATATAAAGCGTTTGCTTGACCGATACTACGATGGAAAGACCACCGAAGAGGAGGAGAAGACGCTGCGCACCTACTTCAAAGGCAGTGATATCGATGCCAGTTTGAAGGGTGAAAGCATCTTCTTTACGGCTCTTCAGTCTTCTGAATGTCCTACACCAGCAGGAATGGAAGAGCGGCTCAGCCGTCAGATTAGCCAGTGGAACACCGTAGAAGCGACTACTCGTCGCACGATAAGGCATATCAACCTCCGCTGGGTAGTAGGGATTGCAGCCAGTTTGCTGCTTCTCTTTGCCGCTGGTGCTATCGTTTATCAAAACGAGAGCAAATCTCCACAGACAGAACAGGATACTTATACTAACACCAAGGATGCCTATGCAGAAACCTCACGGGCATTGATGAAGTTCTCAAAGTCGCTCAACAGGGGAATTGACGCAGCCGAGAACATCACTAATAAAACAAGAGATTAGATTATGAAGAGAATAATTTTAACGCTTTGTATGACTATGATAGCCTGTATAACGGCATTTGCTCAAAAGGCATTGTTCGATAAATACAGCGAAACTGATGGTATCTCTACCGTCTATATATCGCGTAATATGATGCGTATGATGGGAAATGTGAAAGCAGGTAACAAGGATATCAGTAAGATTGCCAGCCGTCTGGATTATTTGAAGATACTCTCTTGTGAACGTCCTTCTCTGATTCCTTCCATAAAAAAGACAGCCCAAAGCATCTTTAACCAACAAAAGTATTCGATTGTAATGCAGGTCAATGAGGGGAGCGAACATACTACTATCTACGAGCGGCATTACCCGAATGGAAAGAAAGAGTTTGCCCTACTCGCCATAGAACGCAATGAGATAACAATTATCAACCTACTTGGTAATATCTCGTTACAGGATATTCAAGGAATAGCTGGTGGGAAATAATCCCCCAGCTTTTTTGGTTATATAATAGAAATAGAGTACTTTTGCATAAAATAAACAAATGAAAATAGGTATATTTGTTGGAAGCTTTGATCCATTTACAATAGGGCACGACTCTATTGTACGTCGCTCCTTGCCCCTCTTTGACAAGGTGGTGATTGGTGTTGGCATCAACGAGCGGAAGAAGTATATGTTCAGTGCGGGAGAACGGACTGAGCGCATAGCACGACTCTATGCTGACGAGCCAAAGATTGAAGTAAAGGCATACAGCGACCTCACCATCGACTTTGCACGAAGAGAGGGAGCCGAATATATCATTAAGGGTGTGCGTAGCGTGAAAGACTTTGAATACGAGCGCGAACAAGCCGATATCAACCGACGATTGAGTTCTATTGAAACCATCTTATTCTACGCTGAACCACAATTTGAAAGTATCAGTTCAAGCGTTGTAAGAGAGCTGAAAAACTTTGGAAGAGACATCACTGAGTTCCTACCAAAGGGATATTAACGATTAGAAAGATGCTCACAAGGCACATTGATAAAACAAGAACACGATGATAACATATAGTGTAGAAGGCGTTAAGATGCCTAAAATCAAGAAGCGAGAGATTTCTCGTTGGATTAAAGCTGTTGCTGCAACTCACGGTAGAAAGGTTGGAGAAATTGGTTATATGTTCGTAGATGATGAGAAGATTCTCGAAGTTAACAACGAGTATCTTGGACATGATTACTATACAGACATCATCACCTTCGACTATGATGAGGATGACGTGCTCAATGGCGACCTCGTTATCTCGCTTGACACGGTCCGCACTAATGCCGAACTGTTCAAGAAGTCATACGAAGACGAGCTTAACCGAGTTATCATACATGGCATTCTTCATCTCTGTGGAATCAATGATAAGGGGCCGGGCGAACGTGAGATTATGGAAGAAAACGAGAACAAAGCACTCGCTCTATTAAAGGAAATGAGTGGCGAATAATAAGCTTTTATTATATTATAGGTAAAATTTCCCACATTAAAAAGTAAAGGGCTGGAATCCAATTTTGGGTTTTAGCCCTTATTGTTTATCTGCTCTTATTTGTCAAAAGCCATATCTAAATTCAAATCAATCATTAAACCACAATATTCATGATTCTTACTTTGAGTATTGTTTCCTACAACTTTAATTTCTTTTCGTCATCTTGTCTATCTTTGTAACTTGACGTTGTTCGCTACGCCTGCGTTGCAAAGACAGTTTAATCAGCACGACAACAAAACAAAAATATGTTTATGCTCTGATGACTGATTTAGGATAAACAAGAGAAAGGAATAGTATTAGGACTTAACAAACCTCTTCTTGCCGTGCTTAGCATTACTTATAAACTATCTATTCATGCTCCGCACGTGATGTGCGGAGCATTAGCACGTATGGTGTGGAGGCTTAGCACATGTTGTGCGGAGGCTTAGCTCTCTGTGAAAAAGATGTATTGTAATGAAAAATAACTTATAAATTTACGTATGAGTTAGTCTAAGTTGCAGAGTAATTATAGGGATAATTAACCCCAGTTTGTTCGATAATAAAATAAAATCTGTTTAGACTCTACCGGCTAATTGGCGTTTAAATAGAAATAAAAAAAGGTACTTAATTGGAGTCCAATTAAGTACCTTTTCTTATATTATTAACCAAACAAGGCTATATTACAAAACAGACTAAACCCTTTAAAGAGCGTATGATGCAGCCTTTCTATTTACCCGTAGCAAGTTCAACAGCCTTTTTGACAATATCACTCTGCTCATTCCATATACGGAAATACTCATTCATATCCCAGATATCACGAGCAGTGAGCGCCTTTATTTGTAGCGCAATATTAGGAAGGGTAGCCTTTAATTCGGCAGTATCTTTTGGTTCAATCTTTTCTTTCTTGCCCTCTGCTACGATTTCATCGAGTAATGACTGTGGTACTACATAACCCTTATTAAACGCGTCAAACGAGCTGTATTGTGTCTTCAAAGACTGACGATTTGCATCAGCATACTTCAAATAAGCATTGATGATAATACTCTTTGCGGCTAACATACGATGGTAGCGAGTAAACTTTGTGGTATCAAGTGGGACAAAGTTATCAGGCATAATGCCACCGCCACCATAAACTACTCGATGCTTGCGGATGGTGTAATACTTCAAAGAATCAGAGAATTGAATACTGTCTGGATTGGTCAACTCACCATGCTTAAATCGTTTCTCGATATCCATCTCGTAATCCTTCAAGTCGCCCTTTGTATAAGGTTTCTGAATACAACGACCGCTTGGCGTATAGTAATGGGCTATCGTCAGACGAATCATACTACCATCAGGGAGGTCGAACGGACGCTGTACAAGTCCCTTACCAAAGGTTCTACGCCCCACAACCGTTCCACGATCATTATCTTGAATAGCACCAGTGACAATCTCTGCAGCCGAAGCCGAGAGCTCGTTTACCAATACATAAACCTTCACATCCTGCAAACGTCCGTTGCCAATTGCCTTAAAATTCTGGCGACGAGCGCGTCGTCCTTCAGTATAAACAATCATGTCATTGTTCTTAAGGAACTCATTTGATATCTGAACAGCCGACTGGAGATAACCGCCACCATTGTCTTGTAGATCGAGAAGGAGGGTCTTCATGCCTTTCTTCTTCTGTGAGTCAACAGCCGACATAAACTCATCATGAGTCTTCATACCGAAGCTTTCGATTCGAATATAGCCCACATTAGGACGAATCATATAAGAGGCATTGATGGTATGAACAGGTATCTTAGCACGTGTAACAACAAAGGTCAACACACCTTTTACGCCACGACGCACAATCCCCAACTTCACTTTCGTCCCCTTCTTACCACGCAACATCTTCATAATATCGATACGTGCCATCTTAACACCAGCGATAGTAGAGTCGTTCACACTGATAATACGGTCGCCAGCAAGAATGCCCACCTTCTGAGATGGTCCGTTGACAACAGGCTGGATAACGACAAGTGTATCCTCAATCATATTAAACTGTACGCCAATACCCTCAAAGTCGCCCTGCAATGGTTCGTTCATCGCTTTGGTTTCCTTTGCATCCGTGTAGGTAGAATGAGGGTCAAGCTTCTCAAGCATACCTCTGATAGCATCCTCCGCTAACTTCTGCTCGTTCACAGAGTCCACATAGAAGTTCTTAATTGCCATCTCTGCCAACTGCAACTTCCGCAAAGGAGAGTCGGAGCCCATATTACCTTTAACCTGCGCCTTACCAACAACTGGCAGCAAAGCCACCATCAATAATATTATAATTGCTTTTTTCATCATTTAGAACTTATAAATTATTTTGTTTCTTCTTATCCTTATCTATTCGTATCAATAAGATTTCACACAGAGAAACGGAGAGCACTGAGTGAAAAAGAATATACTCTTTAGGATAGTTTTTTAACATTCACGGAGGTGCTAAAGCACTAAGAGAGTTTTAGGAGTAATTATTAATAACCATTAAGAACTCTATGAATACCATCCTTAAGCATAGTAACATCAAAGTTTATAAGATAACCATATCTTAGATTCTGTAACTTTAAATAAGTCATTAATTGCTTAAAATGCACTGGTAACAACTCTCCCACCGACTTAATTTCTATAATAACTTTTCCATCAACCAGCAAATCTATTCGATAGACCTCTCCAAGTTCTATTCCTTTGTACAGTACTTTTATGGGCACCTGTCTTTCTACCTTAAAGCCTTTCTGTGTCAATTCATACATCAAAGCCTTCTCATAGACACTCTCTAAGAGCCCTGGCCCCAATAATGAGTGAACTGTGTAAGCACAGGCTAAAAGCCTATGTGTGTATTCATCTGATATTTTTTCCATGATTCTTTAAGGTTATAGTTCTACTATCTATAATAGATTACGTTCAAGGATTACAATTCTCCTTATTCTCATTCCTCCTCGTTTTCAAGCTAAAAAAGTCTTCCAGCACCTCTCTACTCCGTGCCCTCCTTGACTCTGTGTGAACCTTATTTGGAAGTAAGAGTTAGCCTCTATAGCACCCTTTCAAATAAAACATTTTACTCTTTCTCCACGTCAGGAAGGTCCTCTTCTATAACGAGGTTGTCAATAATGAAGTTCTGACGTTCCATTGTGTTTTTACCCATATAATACTCCAAGAGCTTAGCTACTTGGTCATTCTTATGTAAGGTAACCTGCTCTAAACGCATATCTGGACCGATGAAATGGGCAAATTCATCAGGAGAAATCTCACCGAGACCTTTGAATCGGGTGATTTCTGGGTCTGGACCAAGCTCACTGATAGCAGCGATACGCTCCTCCTCTGAATAGCAGTAGCGTGTAATAAAGTCGTTCTTCTTCTCTCCTTTCGCACGACGAGCGTCAGCCTCAGCAATTACTTCTTTGTTCTTAATCTTTGTTCGACGGTTACGAACACGGAAGAGTGGTGTTTGAAGAACATATACATACCCCTTCTTTATCAGCTCTGGGAAGAACTGTAAGAAGAAAGTTATGATGAGTAAACGGATGTGCATACCATCGACATCGGCATCCGTTGCCACAATCACCTTGTTATAACGCAGTGAATCGAGCCCGTCCTCAATGTCGAGCGCAGCCTGAAGGAGGTTAAATTCCTCATTCTCATACACCACCTTCTTTGTCAAACCAAAGCAGTTAAGCGGCTTACCACGCAATGAGAAGACTGCTTGTGTATTGACATCACGGCTCTTAGTAATACTTCCACTGGCTGAATCACCCTCTGTAATGAAGATAGAACTCTCCTCCTTTCGATTGTTCTTTACGTCACAATAGTGTACACGACAGTCACGCAACTTACGGTTATGGAGGTTAGCTTTCTTCGCACGTTCGCGTGCTAACTTCGTTACACCAGCCATTGCCTTACGCTCTCGTTCGGTCTCCTTGATTTTATTCTCAAGTATATCGGTGAAGTCTTCTTTGTGGATGTGGAGGTAGTTATCGACATTTGTCTTGATAAAGTCGCCCACATACTTATTGATAGACTCACCATCAGGTGACATCTGAGTGGAACCTAACTTAATCTTTGTCTGTGATTCAAACACTGGTTCCTCAACATTTACAGCGATAGCAGCCACTAATCCGTTACGAATGTCACCATACTCATACTTGCCGAAGAACTCTTTTATTGTCTTGGCAATATGCTCCTTAAAGGCTGTCTGGTGTGTACCTCCCTGCGTTGTATGCTGACCATTCACGAAAGAGTAATACTCCTCGCCATATTGATTGGTATGAGTGAAAGCGATCTCGATATCCTCTCCCTTCATGTGAACAATAGGATACAATGGATCAACAGTCATATTATCTGTCAAAAGGTCCTTCAAACCATGTCGACTAAGTATACGACGACCATTGTACATAATCGTCAATCCGGTGTTCAGATAGGTATAGTTACGGAGCATCTCCTCCACGATATCATCATGAAAGCTATAATTCTTGAAGAGCGTTGCATCTGGTTCAAAGTAAATATAGGTACCATTCTCGTCCGCAGACTTCTTTGTTTTGTCGCTTTGAATATTACCTTTCTCAAACGAAAGCTCACGTACCTTACCATCACGGTAGCTCTTTACCTCAAAATGTGAGCTAAGTGCATTAACGGCTTTTACACCGACACCATTCAAGCCGACACTCTTCTTAAATGCTTTAGAGTCATACTTACCACCCGTATTCAGTACTGAGACAGCCTCAACAAGCTTACCTTGTGGAATACCACGACCATAGTCGCGTACACTAACACGCAAGTTATCCTCCACATCAATCTCGATACGATCACCAGCATTCATCTTAAACTCGTCAATAGAGTTATCGATGACCTCCTTCAAGAGTACATAAATACCATCTTCAGGCAACTTACCATCACCCAAACGACCAATATACATACCTGGACGGGTACGTACATGCTCCATATCCGATAGGTGTCGGATATTATCGTCGGTGTAAGAAACGGGTGTTG